>JBILMW010000271.1:0-4823 GCA_044375335.1 Terrimicrobiaceae bacterium
AGGGAGCAGCGGTTGGATCAATTGCAGGCGGCGATGGACGAAGTGCAATCTTCGAAAGCCGGTGCCCGATGAGAAACGGCCTCACGGAAGAGATGTTGAGCGGGCCGGCGGCGGATTTGTATCGTCAACTCGTGCCGGGAGTTCCCATGCGCGACCGCTGGGTGGCGGAGATTCGGGAATTGTGGGGAAAAAAAGACCATCCCAGCCTGAACGATTTTCCTGAAGTCGAAGTCTCGGAAATCAGCCTGCCTTCGCTTGATGACGAAATCCATGTGCCGGTGACACTTTGCACACCGCCCGGAGCCTCTGCTCAGGCTTTTGTGTATTTGCATGGTGGCGGATGGATTGCGCCCGCTTCGGGAAAACACATCGGCTGGGCCAAACGCGTGGCGGCTTTATCCGGGCAGACGGTGGCAGCCGTGCATTACAGACTGGCACCGGAAGATAGATACCCGTGCGCTTTGCATGATTGCGTCGGCGTTTTTCTCGCCATGAAAAAAATGTTCACCGGCGAGATCACGGTTGGAGGCGACTCGGCGGGTGCCAATCTGGCTGCGGCGCTCTGGTTTTATTGCCGTGGGAGAGGCGAGGGCCTTCCAGACAAGTTGATGCTGAACTGCGGCGTGTTGGACCTCGAACTCGAGAACCACGCCTCCATGAAGCGCTTGGGGAAGGATCATCCCTACAATGGCCTCGAACTCCTCGCCTTCCAGCGAGCCATTTATGCTCCCGACCAGGAGTTGTGGACGGATCCCTGCGCGAGTCCGGCCCATGGCGCTCTGGGGAGTTTGCCCCCAACCCTTGTGGTCGTCGGAGAAGATGACACTCTCTGTGACGATGGCGTCGATTTTGCGAAGCGGGCCCTAAGTGCAGGAGCCCCGGTGCAACTCCATATCGGCGAGAAAATGCCGCATGGGTTTCATATGCAACACGGCCTCGTTCCCGAAGCTGCCGCCGCCGCCGAGCAAGTGATCCTGAATTTTTTAAAAACCTCCTCGCTGCCTTGATCCGCGCGGGATTCGGATGTTTAATAAAGCATGACGATTGCTCTCCGACTCGCTCTGGGGCTTGCTTTTTTACTCATGGCGGCCCGGCCTGCCGAGGCGCAGGTTTACCAAGGCAAGGTGTTGGTGAAGGCCAGCCTGCTCGCCGATAGCTCGGCCATCATGCCTGGGCAGGCTTTTCAGGTCGGTGTGCTGCTGGAAATGGCCCCCGGCTGGCACACTTACTGGCAATACAGCGGGGACGCGGGTCTCCCCACGAGCATCGACTGGGAGTTGCCGCCGGGCTTCACGGCGGGGCCGATTCAGTGGCCCGTGCCGCAGAAAAAAACCGAGCCGGGGGATATCCAGGTTTACGCTTACGGTGGTCGAGTGCTGCTCCTGACGAGTATCACGCCGCCTTCTGCCGTCTCAGGAAATGTCACGCTGCGTGCAGATGTCTCGTGGCTTGTGTGCGAGGAAATTTGTGTGCCGGGCGGGGCAAAACTCGAGTTGACCCTGCCGGTTGCGAAGTCTGCAGAGCCAGCCAATGCCTCGCTCTTCGAGGAATTTCGTTCGCAGTTGCCACTGAGTTCGCAGCCTCCATTCGAGCTTGCTTGGAGGCGAACGGGGGATGTCCTCTCGTTGCAGGTGCAGGGCGTGCCGTCCGGGATGCGGCTTGAGCTTTTTCCGCTGCCTGTGGAAAATCAAATCGTGGGGCATCCCGTCTTTTCACCGCCTGACACGCTAAGCATCAAGGCGGGCAGTCCATTCAGCGGTGTGCTTTCGGTCGGGGAAGGTTCTGCGCGGCGGGCGTGGGTTGTCTCGGACTCGGCTGCGAGCGCGCCTCCAGCGAACGAGGCCGCGACCCTCTCGCTTGCGATGGCTCTTTTTTATGGATTTCTGGGTGGCCTCATTCTGAATCTCATGCCGTGTGTGCTACCGGTGATTTCGCTGAAAATTTTCGGCTTCATCAAACAGGCTGGCGATTCTCGCCGCAGCATTCTGCTGCATGGGCTGGCATTTGCAGGTGGGATTTTTGTTTGGTTTTTGGGGCTGGGAGCGGTGATCGTCGCGCTCAAATCCGGCGGTGGCGAGGTGACCTGGGCGTTTCAATTTCAAAATCCCTGGTTCAATGTGGTGATCGGCTCCGTGGTGTTTGTCTTCGCGCTGAACTTGGCGGGAGTGTTTGAATTTGTCCTGCCGGGCCGGGCATCGAATGCGATGGAATCCGCCGGCTCAAGCGAAGGATTGGCAGGCTCGTTTTTTCAGGGTGTTTTCGCCACGCTTCTGGCCACACCTTGCACGGCTCCTTTTCTCGGCAGCGCGCTGGGGTTTGCCTTCAGCCAGTCGGCGCTGGTGATTTTTGCGATGTTCGCAGCCGTGGCCTCTGGAATGGCGCTGCCATATCTCCTGTTGAGCGCGAGCCCGGGATGGCTGAAATTTCTCCCGCGCCCGGGCGCTTGGATGGAGCGGCTGAAGCAATTCATGGCTTTTCCGCTCTTCGCGACGCTGGTCTGGATTCTTTCCATTGTCGGTGGACAGCGTGGCATCGATGGGGTCGTATGGTTTTGCGCGTTTCTGCTTTGCCTTGGCTTCGCGTGCTGGCTTCTGGGCTCGTTCTGCGGTCCGCTGGCCTCCACGCTCAGGCGGGTGGTCGTCTTGGCGCTCATCGCATGCACACTCGCAGGTGGCGGATGGTATTTTCTCGGAAAAAAATTCGCCCAAGTTGGAAGGGAAACGGCCGATCGCTTGGAGTGGGTGCCATTTTCCGAGGCACGCATTCAAGCCGAGTTGGCCGCCGGGCGTTCGGTCTTTGTGGATTTCACTGCTGACTGGTGCATCACCTGCAAATTCAACGAGCGCACAGCCATCGATACCCCCGCGATTCGCGCACTTTTGAAGGAAAAGAACATCACGCCGGTCAAAGCCGATTGGACGAATGCCAACCCTGAAATCACTCGCGCGCTCAAAGGCTTCGGACGGGTGGGCGTTCCTCTCTATGTGCTTTATCTCGCATCCAACCCTACAGAACCGGCCATTCTTCCCGAAATTCTCACCGAAGGCATCCTCGCCGAGGCGTTGAAAAAAGCGCCCTGAGGTGTCTTCCTCCAGCGGGGCTATTTTTTCGATGTGGTTTTTTTGAGTATCCCGGGCAGCCAAGTCCAGACGATCTGCGTGGAAACGGCGTAGTTCCACACCGCGCCCACAAGTGCGCCAGCCGTCCCGGCGAACCACCACGGAATATTTTGTTCGAAAAGATATTCTGCGGATTGAACATTCACCACGGCACCCATGCCGCAAATGACCATGTAGGCCACGAGGCCGGGCAGTAGCAGGCCGCCTTTAAGGCGCTGCTGACGGAAGGTCACAGAGTTGTTCACGAGGAAATTCGACGCCATGGCAACCAGCGTGGCCAAAATTTGCGCGGTGACAAATGGAACGGACACCAACTTGTGCAAAACGCCCAGCGTCGCAAGGTGAAGCACTAAGCCGCTGAGTCCCGCCAACACATAAAGCACAAAGCGAACCGGCACAAATCGGCCGAAAATTTTATCTGCCAACAGGTAGAGGTATTCAAACGCCACCACAATATCCAGTTTACTCTCCCCATGCTGCCTTGTGCGGAATTCATACGGGAACTCCCGCACACGAAGCGGGCGACCAGCCGAAAGCACGATGTCGAGGAGGATTTTGAAGCCCTTGCCGGTCATCTGGCGCACAGTTTCCTCAAAAATATTGCGCCGAATCGCAAAAAAACCGCTCATTGGGTCGGTCAGCTCCGTCTTGCGAACGATGGACCCGATCCTCGTCGCAAACCGGCTCACAAAAACGCGCGATTTCGACCAATCCCCGGTTCCTCCACCCTTTCCAGTATAACGACTTCCAACAGCCAACTCCAACCTGGGATCCTCCTCAAAAGCTCGCAACATCGCCGGAAGAATCGTCTCGTCATGCTGCAAGTCACAATCCATAACAGCAAAAACATCCGCCGCACTCGAAGCCATCCCCTCCAAACAAGCGGACGCCAATCCCCGCCGCCCAATCCGCCGAATAAATCGCACGCGCGGCTTCGAGCGTGCCAGTTCCATCAAAACCTCTCGCGAACCATCTTGCGAATCATCATCCACGAAAACAATTTCCCAATCAAAGTCCTCCAGCAGCGCCTCGAGCCGTTCCACGACAAGCGGGATGTTATCGCGCTCGTTGAGCGAGGGGATGATGATGGAGGCTCTCTTCACCGGTCCATGAAGTATCGCAGTTTGTTTCCCAAGAATTGAAGCGTGAGCACAAGTGTAACTGCGAGAATCATAGAATGCTGAACCGACAAAAGATGAAGATAGCGGTCAATGTCAAAAGAATGGACTACAGCAACAGTCAAAGTCGATCCAACGGCGGTAGTCCAGAGCACACCAAACGAGAGTATCGCATAGATCAAATTTTCATGACGGCACTTGCGTTGAAAAAACAAAAAGGCGGCCAAAAAAGGCCAGCCCAGCATCCAAAAACCTAGAAAAACAGGCCCGAATCCCAACGTGAAAAATTTATTAACGCTTGGCCCCAAAACTAACTTTTCATCCGCCGCCTCGCTATATTTCAACGACTTTTTACGAACATCGTTATATGTGGCCGCAAGTGCGGGATTAACTTTTGGTAGTTTATAGAAATCCATCGACTTGATGCTCCCTTGGAATCTTTTATTCAATCCTAAGTCCCTGCGATAAAGTGTTTTTACAAGGTCATAGTGGGCGACCCCTAGTTGCTTCAAGACTTTTGCCGCAATATCAATCGGAAATTTCAACAAGGCATCGAAATAAGCGGAAAGCATGTATTTTCTTGCTT
>JBILMW010000041.1:0-16095 GCA_044375335.1 Terrimicrobiaceae bacterium
TTGGTCAAAACTTTGATGAAACATGGAAAAAACTCAAAACCATCAACGCCAAGCAACAACTCAAGGCCAGACGCTGGGAAAATCCAGACATCAAATTAGCCGCCTAACTTTTTTGTCCTACACCCTTGCAACTCGAAAAACTCGCGCTGATAAAAACTCAACTCTTCTTCGAAAATCCCCGTCGCAGGTAAACCTCATATGTTGCCGACCGTTTGTTCAACGACTCGAGGAATGCCAGAAAAAATGCAGGCAAGGCCAGGACAATTGCAAGTAGTGTCCAGAGGATTTGGGAAAGTATGGAGGTTTGGGCCCAACGATCTTTCATTTTTTCAAAAAAGTAGTCCCTAGAAAATCCCAACTTGTTCATCAGCGTCTGGGTCCACCCTATTGGGCCAAATTCTAACCATGGATATCTAACGGCAATGCATGTGAATCCCAAACTCTCGGCTTCCCTTACAAGAGTCTGCAAGTTTTCAAGATGAAGATGCCTCGGAGGATCAAAGTGAAGCCAATCAACTTTACCCCAGAGTGCCTGCCAAGAGATTGGATTGGGAACGCCGATCCCAAGGACTCCCCCGTCACTCAGGAGATTGCGACATCTCTCGAGCACCTGCCTCGGATTTTCCAGATGTTCAAAAACCTGCCACATTGTGATGAGGTTACAAGAACCGGGGTCGGCAGCGGATTCAAACTGAGCGGCACAGACAATCTGCCCTGGAAGTTTTTTCTTCGCACGCTCGCAAGCCGATCCTGGAAGTTCTGTCCCCTTGATCGACCAACCTCGACTATACATTGCTTTTAAAAATTCACCATCGCCGCAACCAATATCGAGACAGTGACCTTTGCCAACGAGTTTGCTTACAAAATCCGCCCTCCAGTTTGCCGATAGACACCGGATAGCATGAGCGAGTCCCCCAACCTTCGAATTCCCGCATCCGTAGTAATCATCGCCGTAGGCATAAGCATCACTCTCAGCATGAAAACTCAGCGCCTCGCATGCTTTGCAAAAATAAAAAGCGCCGGCACGAGATACTGGTTTCTTAATAATGCAATGTTGTGCAAGCGAATTCGAAGCACAAACCCTGCAAAAAGGCCTATAATTCTCTAAAAAATGATTCTTTTCTTTAGTTGGAATCATTTTGTTTCCTGCGAAAAACCTGTATCGCCTCTAAATTCGGATCAAATTGGTTAATAGGACGAAAAGTGCGCCAGAAAAGCTCTGGACGGTAAAGATCCTTCCAAAATGTATTTAATGTCGCGATATGCTCATAGCGCCATCCTTTGGACTCCCAATGTTTGGAAGCATTTAAGAAATCAGCAACAATTGGCCCAAAAAGCACAAAAAAATCTGGAGGGCGACGGCCTTCAAAATGAATATCCTCCACATCTCCGAATCGAGATTTTTTACCCATTTTAAGCTGCCAAGCATAAATGGGATGAGCAACTCGAAACATCAAAGGGTAAACCATGTAGTCAGGGAAAACTGCAACCGACTCACCGGGTTGAACATTTTTTCTTATCCACTCGGAAACAATAGTGTAAGGCTCCTCAAGCGGTGATGAAATCTCTCTGGAAAACTCTGCCATCGTGCTCCGCGCGCCGCTGTAAAGAAATGGACCGCCATTAATGACATTCGTTTGAAATGCTAAAAGCGCCAAAGCAATGCCTAACAAGCGATATCCCCCTGTGAGTTTCACAATCACAATAGTGCAAATTGCAATCCCCAATGGAATGACGGGAACGAGATAACGCACATCGGCAACGGAGGTATTAGAGAGCGTCTGAGGCGATACAAGACTGACAAAACCAACATAACAAACCAAAGCCACAAGCATCCGCGTCAAGACTTCGTCTCTATTTTTCCAAGCAAGAAAGCAGCCAGCAAGAACCAAAGGGCCAACGAGAAATTCCGCACCATTTAAATCCCTGAGATTCCAAAAAAACAGCACAACTCGATTCCAGATAGAATTCTGCGCAACATATTCCCCAAACCCGGTTCCGAATGGATTCCAGATCGATGCGATTAAAGGAATTGCAATCATTTGAGGCAACACCAATGCCAGAAGGTTCTTTGCATTCCAGAAAATCTCGCTGCGTTTCCAAATAAACCAATCAACTACCAAACAGATGGATAGAGCTGCATAAGCCAAATAGTTCGTAGCAAAAAGAAATACGCCAAGTATCGCCATTGCCAATGCTCCACGCCATGAACCTTTCCATCGCGAATAGATGCAAACTATTGCCGTGGAGAAAAACAATCCAGCTGCGTAGTATCGGGCCTGACGGCAAAAAAGAAACAACGAAACATTACCCAAGATACCGAGCGAAAAGATTATTTGTGTTTTTAACGAAAATTTCCAGCAACACCACAGGAGTAAACCCACAGTAGCAAGACCGAAACAAGCTGAAGGAAGTCGCGCTGCAAAGGCACCCACTCCAAAGGTAGAAAATGCCGCCGCTGTTAAATAAGTGCTAAGTGGAGGAGTCGAACGATCCTTGCCGTCACGGACCAAAAGCCCACTTCGGTAAGCAACGATATTATGGTCCAGAATGACCGATGTGTCGCCTGTCCTTTGAACGCCAAGCGCTACCAAAGCAGAAACACTTTCATCATCCCAGAGCGCATAGCGCCCTAAATTCAAAAACAAAAAACATGCAGACAAAGCAAATACAGCGCAAATAAGTGCGTAGCTCGACAATTTTTTGGAAATGAATATCGAGGGCATCTTGAATAAGGCACTGTCAAAGTCTGATCAACGGAGGCAATAAACCTGCCTTAGCCAAACGAAACTGCAAAGCCCCGTTAAGACAGCCAATTCCATACTTCAAACTTCTTCGAAACCCGATGGATGATGCATCCTCAAAATACTTTGTGGGGCAAGTGATTTCTGCAATCACAAAGCCAAGCCATAAAATTTGTAGCAAAATCTGGTTATCAAAAACAAAATCATCGGAATTATCTTCAAAAGGAATTTTTTCCAGCAAATCGCGGGAGAAAGCCCTGTAACCAGTGTGATACTCAGATAATTTAGCTTCCAGCAATAAGTTTTGATAGAATGTAAGAATCCGATTTGAAAAATAACGCCACCATGGCATACCGCTTTGCAATGCAATACCGCCAAGGATGCGAGATCCCAAAACGCAATGATAAAGCCCGTTTCCTATGAGCGAGGCCATCGCTGGAATTAAAAGAGGCGTATACTGGTAGTCAGGATGAACCATGATCACGATGTCGGCCCCCTCCTCAAGTGCTACTCGATAACATGTTTTTTGATTGCCTCCATAACCTCTATTTCTTTCATGAAGAACAAGCTTTGTATTCGGAAGGTTTGATGCAATGGCTGTTGTTCGATCGCAACTTTTGTCATCCACAACAACGACCAGATCCACAATCCCTTGATCCATGACCTCGGCGTGCGTTCGTTGTAAAGTTCGCTCCGCGTTGTAAGCAGGCATTACGACGACGACTTTTTTGTTTTTATACATTCGGAGGGCGCACGGAGCCTGTTATAAACTTGAATTACTGATCAATCGAATCTTCCAAGAGAATACCAGACCAATCTGTCTTCAGTCCTTCTCACCTCTCCAAGGGTCCCGGCACATGCACCCAAGCCATGCCGGCGGCTTTAGCGGCTTCGATACCGATGGGACTGTCTTCGAAGACTACGCAGTCTTCGGGCGGGACGGACATGAGTTTTGCGGCAAGGAGGAAGGGTTCAGGATGAGGTTTTCCGCGTTCATAGTCCTCGGCGCAGACAATCGCTTGGAAAAGGGAGCGGATGCCGAGCACATCGAGCGTGGCTTCGACGAGTTCGCGGTGAGCGCCTGAGGCAACGGAGAGGGGAACCGAGCCGTGCATTGATTTGACGATGTCCAAGACCTCTGGCACGGGCACAACTTCAGGGATGAGGCTAAGATAGTATTTTTCTTTGCGTCGCACGGTCTCGTCCACATCCAGCGTGAGGCCATATTTTTCATTGAGCAGGCCAACGATCACCGCCGTGGGACGCCCACCCCATGCGTAAAAAAGCTCTTCGGGATACTCACCGCCGAAGTCCGCCATGGCCAAGGACCATGCGCGGTAGTGAAGCGGCATGTTGTCAGCGATCGTTCCGTCACAATCAAAAATGTATCCGCCAAATGGCCCGTCCGGTATTTCGAGTTTCAAAATTTGCTCCCTGGTGTGTTGAAAAAATGTCCCCAGGTGGAGTCGAACCACCATCTGAGCTTTAGGAGAGCCCCGCTCTATCCACTTGAGCTATGAGGACGCTGATCGGCCGATTTTAGAAGCCGTATGCTTTGTTTCGATAACATTCACTGCAGTGATTGTCACACGACTTTTTGTTGGCAACCGTATCGTATTGCGATACACTTGGGAAGTGATAGTGGATTTTTACTGCAAAGAGACAGCACTCCTCTGGCAGGTTGGAAAATCCACCAAATTCTCCACAATTAAGAAGCCAGCCCTGCGAAAACTCCAGATGCTCAATCAAGCGCTTAACATTACAGACCTCCGTGTTCCTCCTGGCAACCGCTTGGAGTCGCTCAAAGGCAACCGAGACGGGCAATACTCGATACGAATCAATGACCAATGGCGAATTTGCTTCCGGTGGACTCCAGAGGGGCCGTCGCTGGTCGAGATTGTAGATTATCATTAACCATGAAAAAGCTTCCTCAAATTCCACTCGGTCCTGCTGAAAACCGCCCCGGGGAAATCCTACAAGAAGAATTTCTAATACCTTTGGGATTGAGCCTCCGTGAACTGGCGCGGCAGATGGGTTGCGGGCCGGCGCGCATTTCAGAAATCGTTCGCGGCAAAAGGACGATCACGGCGGAAACCTCCATCTTGCTAGGCAGAGCCTTGGGCGTTTCGCCAGGTTTTTTTCTGGGACTGCAGTTTGATTATGACCTTGCTTGTGCGGCCCTGAGGCTTCGACACAGAGTTCCCTCGCCTGTCACGCGGGTTGCAGCGGTCTGACGCGCGTTCTCTCGGATCTTTTGAAATCGTGAAGCCGCTTTTGCTAAGGCGCGACTTCGTAGATTTTAAAGAAACGGTTTGCGAAAATCTTTGTTAGGCCGCGGGGAGGGGCTTCGCGGGCTTCATAAAGCGTCTCGGCAAGGGTAAGACCAGTGGCTGACCGGCCGAGAATTTGCTCGGAATTCGAGATGAGGCGGTCGGGCTCGTAGACCAAAAGATAGACCACTTTGCTTTTTTGGAGGAATTCCGGATCAGGCGCTTCTGCGATGTAAAATTCGCACGACTCGACGATGCCCGGCAGGCTTTGGTGGGATGTGCCGCCAATGCATGGTTGACCACTCCACCAGACGATGGCCGGGCAGAACCACCATGGAGCCACGACGCCGCCTACTGTGCGTTCGCGCAGGCTCAGCGCGGATTCACGCAGGGCAACCGCGTCGGCGATATTTTCGACGCGCGCGCGGAATGCTTGATCCGAGGGATACAATCTCCGGTCCCACTCTGCCGCGACGGGCCAGAGGGAAATCAGAAACACCGTCCAAACCAGCCAAGGATTTCGCAGAGTTGGCAAAACCCAAGGCAAGCTCATTGCAAAGGCCAAAGCCAAAAAATACCCCCACCGAGCATGATATAAACTCAATCCGGCTGTGACGACCACAAGTGCCAACCAAAGCCAGCAGAGCCTCTCCCTGTCTTGAATCCAGCGCCAGACCAAGAGCGCGGGTGACAGCGCGAGAAGGCATCCACACCAAGAAAAAATGCCACCCCAGCCTGCGCTGCGGAGTTCACCGATATTCAAAGCCCAGCGCGCAAAAGCCGGATGAAAGCCTGAAGCACGCCATCCATCGATAAAAAGCGCCACAGCCAGAATCCCGAAAAACACCACCGGCGGTCCAACCCGAGCCGTTGTTTTCTTTGACTCCTCATGCAGAAGGCAGCCTCGACAAAGCCATCGCGCCAGCAAGACCACCACCAGCAGTATGAGAGGCTCGAATAATGAAACCCAGAGAGCCAGTGCCCAAGCGACTGCTGAGACATAGCGCCAGCCCAGCGCTCGACGCGTCCAGATTTCAACCTCAGCGACAAGAGCCACAGCGATGATTAAGACAAGCAACGATTGATGATCCGGCCGACCGAGCTGAAATCCATGAGCTGCGATTGGCGAGGCCGCCAGAAGGAGCAGCATCGCACGCCGGTATGGCAGTCGCTTCGCTACAGACCAGAGAGCCAGAAAGACAAGGAGCGCCAGGCCAAGCAGTGGCGAAATCCAAGCACCGGCCAACGCCAGATGCCGCTCCGAAAAAGGACGCAACACTTGCGAGAAGCCGGCGATGAGCGCATCCAACGGCATCGTGGTATGCGGCGTCGTGCCTGCGGGAAAATTTTCCCACTCATGATGCCGGATCGAGCGGAGTCCGGTTTCTTCGATCATGCGAACCCGCGTCATCCTCGAGTAGCAGTCTCCATCCGTGTAATAGACCTCACCGCCGAAGAAGACCGCTTCGTGATTCCAAGTGAATGCGCCAAGCGCCAGCAGAAGCACGATGGCAAGCCAGACACCCTCTTGAAGAAGGAACCATATTTTTCGAGGGCGCAGGATATTTCTCAACATCTTGTGGAGAATACCGGCGTTCATCCCAATATCCTGTGGCCATTGCGAGAAAAAAGGTTTGTCCACCGCCAGCCTGCTCCATAAGATTCCCGCCGCTTCGGCACAGACCGCCGAGCGCTTTTAAACCGAATTCCGACCAATTTCCCGATGTCCGACGAACAAAACACCACACCCGAAGGCGAAAAATACGACGCCTCCAAAATCGACAAACTCGAAGGCCTCGCCGGCGTGCGCCAGCGCCCCGGCATGTATATCGGGCCGACAGATGAACGCGGCCTGCACCATTGCGTGTTCGAGGTGCTCGACAACTCGATCGACGAACACCTGGCCGGCTTCTGCACGAAGATCGATGTCACCATTCATGTCGATGGATCCTGCTCGATCCAGGACAACGGCCGCGGCATTCCGGTGGACATCCATCCGAAATTCAAAATCCCAGCGCTCGAACTCGTGCTCACCAACCTCCATGCGGGTGGCAAGTTCGGCCAAGGTGCCTACAAATACTCAGGCGGTCTGCACGGCGTGGGTGCAAAGTGCGTCAATGCGCTCAGCGATTGGTTCAAGGTCGAAGTGACCCGCGACGGCAAGGTGCATCACATGGCCTTCGAGCGCGGTGTGACGATGCAAAAACTCACGGTCATCGGTGAGGTCAAAAACAAAAAGCAGACCGGCACACTCATCACTTTCCAACCCGACCCGACGATCTTCACGATCACGACGGAATTCCAATTTGCCAAACTCGCAGCCCGCCTGCGCGAACTCGCCTTCTTGAATCCCGGCCTCGAAATCACACTCACGGACGAGCGCGGCGAGACGGTTCGCTCCGAGCATTGGATTTACAAAATGGGCATCGAGGAGTTCGTCCGCCAGCTCGGCGAGAACAAGCAACTCCTCCATCCGAAACCCATCGTCATTGGCGGAAAACGCGAGGTCACTTTCAAAAACAAGGACCAAACCGAGATCAAGGACGACATGTATGTGGATGTCGTGCTGCAATACAACGACAGCTACAACGACCAGATTTTGTGCTTCACGAATGCGATCCCGAATCCCGATGGCGGCACTCACTCCACCGGCTTCCGCACCGCGTTGACACGCACGATCAATCAATATGCCAAGGCCAATAGCTTGATCAAAGACAAGGACCCTTCGATCAGCGGCGACGATGTGCGTGAGGGCCTCATCTGCGTTCTGGCAATCAAACACCCGAACCCAGGTTTTGAGTCCCAGACGAAAGTCAAACTCGTCACGCCTGAGGTGGAAGGCATCGTCAGCTCGATCACCTACGAGAGCCTGATGACCTACTTCGACGCGAATCCTGCCGTCGCAAAGCGCATCATTGAAAAAGGCCTCACAGCCGCCCGTGCCCGCGAGGCCGCCCGCAAAGCCCGCGAAACCGTCCGCAAAGGCGCACTCACCGGCGGCGGACTGCCCGGCAAGCTCGCCGACTGCTCGGAGCGCGATCCCTCGCTCACCGAGTTGTATGTGGTCGAAGGCGACTCGGCCGGTGGTTCCGCCAAACAAGGCCGCGATCGTCGCTATCAGGCGATCCTCCCGATCAAAGGTAAAATCATCAATGTGGAAAAAGCCCGCCTCGACAAGGTGCTTCAGAACACCGAAGTCCAGACGCTCATCACGGCGATCGGCACTGGCATTGGCTCCGGCGACCAGGAGGGTTCGTTCAACCTCGCTCGCCTGCGCTACGGCCGCATCATCATCATGACCGACGCCGATGTGGACGGATCGCACATCCGCACTTTGCTTTTGACCTTCTTCTACCGCCAGATGCCGGAACTCGTGAAGCAAGGCAAAATCTACATCGCCTGCCCGCCGCTCTATCTCATCAAGCGCAAAAAACGCGAGGAGTATGTGGACGACGACGCCGCACTCAACAAAATCCTCATCTCGCTCGGCGCCGAGGAAGTGAAATTGAAAAACCTCGCTGACGGCAAAATATCAACGCCTGCTCAGCTTCGCGAGATCCTCGAGTTGCTCCAGCGTTTGTCGAAATTCAGTGACTCGATCCGCCGCCACGGCGGCGATTTTGAAGCCTACCTCAGTGAGCGCGATCCCAAGACAGGCGCGCTGCCGACCTACCTTCTCAAAGTCCGCGAGGGCAACACCGAGTGGGTCACCTATTTCCCAGGCGAAGCCCAGGTGCGTGAATTCCATTTGGAAAATCCCGACCTCAATCTCTTCGACATCGAACCCGCCGAGGCACCAGTCGAAGGCGAGGCAACAGAGAAGCCAGTCGAGAAGGCGAAGAAAGCAGATCCGGCGACTCACCGCCGCGCCCGCCTCGTCGAACTCCACGAGTCGCACCCTGTGCAAAAACTCATCGATGAAATCGGCAAGAAGGGGCTAAAGGTCGAGCATTTCTCGAATCAGGACAAACCTCTCTTCGAACTCCTCGAAGGCGAAGGCGACAAAGCCAGCGCGCAACCGGTTTTCTCGATTCCTGAAATCCTCACCAAGATTATCGAAATCGGCAAACGCGGTCTCTCGATCCAGCGATTCAAAGGTCTGGGTGAAATGAACCCGAAGCAACTCTTCGAGACCACGATGAATCCCGAGAAGCGCCGACTGCTCAAAGTCGATCTCAACGAGGAAAACGCCCTCGATGCCGACAAGATGTTCACCATACTCATGGGCGACATCGTCGAGCCGCGCCGCCAGTTCATCGAAGACAACGCGCTCAACGCCCGCCTCGATGTTTAAAAAAAACCATTTAGAGGTCTCAGGACAGGTGTCTCACCTGCGAACCCTGCTCCCAAACGGGCGGGACGCCCGTTCCTCACTCAACATCGCAAACCTGCTTTAGCTCTACTTTCACCACTTTCAGCCCATGTATACCCAAAACGAAAAAGTCGAACTCGTAAATGTGTCCGAGGAGATGTCGAAGTCGTTCCTCGACTACTCGATGTCCGTCATCATCTCCCGCGCCTTGCCGGATGCCCGTGACGGCCTCAAGCCCTCGCAGCGCCGCATTCTTTTTGCGATGAACGAACTCGGCGTCCAGCCAAACCGCAAGCACCTCAAGTGCGCGAAGATCGTCGGTGAGACGATGGGTAACTACCACCCGCACGGCGACCAGGCGATTTACCCGACTCTCGTTCACATGGCGCAACCTTGGGCGATGCGTGACATGCTTGTGGATGGCCAGGGCAACTTCGGCTCGGTGGAAGGTGATCCGCCAGCGTCCATGCGTTACACCGAGGCCCGCCTCCAGCACCTCGGCGCTGCGCTCATGACCGACATGGACAAAGGCACGGTCGACTTCAATCCAAACTACGACGAGACCCGCACTGAGCCCGCCGTTTTTCCAGCAGCCTTCCCAAATCTCCTCGTCAACGGCGGCACAGGCATCGCCGTCGGTATGGCGACCAACATGCCGCCTCACAATCTCGGCGAATGCATCGACGGCATCTGCGCCCAGATTGACGATCCCTCAATTACGATCGAAGGGCTCATGGCTTATGTAAAAGGTCCAGACTTTCCAACGGGCTGTTTGATCCAAGGCATGACCGGCATCCGCTCGTATTTCGAGACCGGTCGCGGATCTGTGCGTGTGCGTGGCCGCATGGGCGTGGAGGAAGGCAAAGGTGGACGCGAAAGCATCGTCATCACCGAAATTCCCTACAATGTGAACCGCGCCGAGTTGGTGAAACGCATCGCCGAACTCGTGACCGAGAAAATCCTCACCGGCATCAGCGATGTGCGCGATGAGAGCGCCGAGGACACCCGCGTGGTCATCGACCTCAAGCGTGATGGCAACCCGAAGGTCATCATCAACAATCTCTACAAGCACACCGCGCTGGAGTCCTCCTTCAGCACGAACATGCTCGCCATCGACCGAGGCAAGCCAAAGCTCCTTTCGCTGAAGGACGCCAACACCTGCTACATCGAGCACCGCCGCGAAGTCATCTTACGCCGCACCCGCTTCCTTCTCAACGAGGCTGAAGTCGAATGCGAAAAGCTCGAAGGCTATCTCATAGCGCTCGCCAACCTCGACGACTTCATCAAAATCATCCGCGACTCGAAAGACCGCGACGACGCCAAGCAAAAGCTCATGGCACTCGGTTGGACCCAAAAAGCCGTCGAGCAAATCGGCATCCTCATCCGTAGCGACGCCCGCATCGTTGATGGCAAATACCGCTTCACCGAGAAGCAAGTCGGCCACATCCTCGACCTCCGCCTCTATCAACTCACCGGCCTGGAGCGCGACAGCATCAAGAGCGAATACGACGCCCTCATCGCCACCATCAAGGACCTCATGGACATCCTCGCCCGCGAGAAACGCGTCCTGACGATTATCAAAGACGAGCTCCGCGAGATCCAAAGAAAATACGCCACCCCGCGCCGCACCCAGATCGTTCCTGAGCAAGGTGAGATGGCCATCGAAGACCTCATCGCCAACGAAGGCGTCATCGTCACCCTTACGCACAACGGCTTCATCAAGCGCACACTCGTCAGTTCCTTCCGTGCCCAAAAACGCGGCGGCAAAGGCGTCATTGGCATGACAGCCCGCGAGGCTGAAAAGGCAGAGGACAGCGACTTCGTGGAGTATCTCTTCACCGCCACCACGCACGACTACCTCATGTTCTTCACTGAGAGCGGTCGCTGCTATGTCGAGCGCGTGTTTGAGATTCCAGAAGGGTCCCGCGCCAGCAAAGGCCGCTCCATCGCGAACCTCCTCGAGCTACGCACAGACGAAAAAATCGCTGCGACCATCCGTGTTCAAGGCCAGAAGACCGACGAGGAGACCTGGAATGAAAACCTCCATGTCCTCTTCGCCACACGCAGCGGCATTGTGAAAAAATCGAACCTCAACGATTTTAAAAACATCCGCAAAGGCGGCATCATCGCCATCCAGATTGAGGAAGGCGACCGCCTCATCGACTGCAAACTGACCACCGGCCACGACGAGATCGTCCTCATCACCCACGAAGGCATGAGCATCCGCTTCACCGAAGAGGAACTCCGCGACCAAGGCCGCAACACCGTCGGCGTCTGGGGCATCCGCCCTGAAAAAGGCGACTACATCGTCGGCACCGCCGTCGTCAACAAGGACGCCCAGCTCCTCGTCGCCGGCGAAAACGGCCTCGGCAAGCGCACGAGCTTCGAGGAATACCGCCTCCAGGGTCGCGGCGGCAAAGGCATCATCACGATGAAAACCACCGAAAAAACCGGTGGCGTCGCCGGAGCCCTCACCGTCCGCAACGACGACGAACTCATGCTCATTACGAACAAAGGCAAAATGGTCCGAACCCGCATCGCCGAAATCCGCGAAACCGGCCGCAATGCCCAAGGCGTGAAACTCATCGACCTCCGCGCCGGCGAAGTCCTCCAAGGCATCGCCCCCGTCGTCAGCGATAAAGAGGACGAAGATTCGGGAGCCGAAGCCGCTTCGTAAACACGGCACTTCAAGCTGATTCACAAAAGAGGGATTCGCCCGTCGAATCCCTCTTTTTTTGCACAGGCGGCTTGATTGAAAGTTCCGGGAATGTTTACTCGGCCAACCATGGAAACACCTTTGCCAACGGATGAGATCGATGCGGCCCTCAAGAGCCTGCCTGGCTGGGAACACAGCAACGGGCGCCTGAGCGCAGAATATCGATTCCCGAATTTCGTTCAGGCATTCGGTTTCATGACCTCGGTGGCTCTGGAGGCCGAGCGGATGGACCACCACCCGGACTGGTGGAATTCCTACAACAAGGTGCGAATCGAACTCGTCACGCACAGTGCCAAGGGCGTTACAGAGAAAGATGTTTTGCTCGCCCAAAAAATCCAACAACTGGCAACCCGGCGAGGCTGACCTCGCAGGCCGTTGCGATCACTCGTAACGCAGGGCGGTGATGGGATCGATGCCGGAGGCCTTCGCAGCGGGGTATAAGCCGGAGACAAGTCCCGCCACAATGGCGAAGCATACGGCAAAAACAATGGCGTCCCATGTGAGGACAGGGACATTCTCCGCAGGGGCGATGGATTTGAGAATCTCGATGAGTCCGAGGGAGGCCACAATACCGAGCAGACCTCCAAGCAGCGAAACGAGCATGCTTTCGATGAGGATTTGCCAAAAGATATCCCGCTGGCGGGCACCGACGGCAAGACGGATGCCGATTTCGCGGACACGCTCGGAAATGCTGGCGAGCATGATGTTCATAATCCCGATTCCCCCGACCACGAGGCTTATGGCGGAGATGAGTCCACCGCTGAGACGGGCGGCTCGGACACTGCTTTCCATGCGGTCAAACCAGTCCTGGCGCGTTTCGAGATCGAAATCATCGACACCGCGGTGGGTGATGTCCAAAATCGCGCGAACCTGATCAAGCGCGGGATGGAAATTCTCCAGGTCCCCCACCCGCACAGTCAGAGTTTCGAGTTTCATGGTTTCGAGCGAATCCAGCGGAAAGGCACCGGAGCGGAATTCATGAAACATGGTGGTGAAAGGAACGAGAACGGTTTCGTTTTTTTGGCGGAATGGATCCCAGCGGCGTGTAGGGTTTCTACCGACCCTGCGGGCACGCGCCTGCTCTTCCATTTCGTAGAAGGCGAGAACGCCCACGACTTCAAACGGGCGGGAGTCGATGAGGATTGTTTTTCCGACGATGAGTTCAGGAGGAAGGCCGGGCCAAAGTTTTTTAGCCACGCTGCTGCCGACCACCGCACAGCGCGATCCCCGCTCGATGTCGAGGGGGGCGAGAAAGCGTCCGGCAGCGGTCTGATGCATGCCAATGACGAAGTGGTCTGGATAGACACCACGCACGACAAAGCGTTCCGGATTGCCTCCGCCTTCGGTGGCGACCGCCGTGTTCAACGAGATTTCAGGGGAGACATGTGAAATAAACGAAGCCGTGCGCCGGATGGCCTCGGCGTCGCGCAGGGTGCGGCCGGGCGAGAGGTTCGCAAACTCGAATTTCCTGCTGGAAGGCTCCTTGTTGACGATGGAAACAAACTCGAGTCCACCCATCTGCTGCATGAAAATGCGGGTTCCATCCTCGATCCCGCGTGTGAGCGCCATGGTGGCGATGAGGCTGCTCACGCCAAGCACAATCCCGAGCATCGAGAGACAAGTGCGGAACTTGTGGGCGGCAATTTCGCGGAGGCCGATGGATATCGCAACAAGCGGGTTCATGGCTTGTATTCGCGGGTTATACGACCGTCGCTGATTTCAATAACGCGGCGGGATCGGGCCGCTATGGCAGGGTCGTGTGTGACAAGAACGACTGTCTTCCCTGACGCATGAAGGGCGTCGAACATTTCCAAAATCATGCGCCCCGTGGCGGAGTCGAGGTTACCCGTGGGTTCGTCGGCAAAGAGAATGCGCGGGTTGTTGACGAGGGCACGGGCAATGGCAACGCGCTGGCACTGCCCGCCGCTGAGCTGGGGCGGGCGGTTTGAGAGACGGTCACCGAGTCCAACATCCTCCGCAGCCTTTTTGGCGCGGGCAAGACGCTCGCGGGAGGGAACCCCAGCATAGATGAGAGGCAGGGCGATATTTGAAACCACATCTAGCTTGGGCAGGAGATTGAAAGCTTGGAAAACAAAACCGATCTCCTTGTTGCGAACGCGGGCAAGTTCGTCGCTGGAGGCCTTCGCAAGATCCTTGCCGCAAATTTCCATACGACCGGCCGTGGGCGTGTCGAGGCAGCCGAGCAGGTGCATGAGGGTGGATTTTCCGCTGCCGCTGGAGCCAATGATCGCAATGAATTCACCCTCGTCGATCCGCAGGTTCACCCCGTCGAGGGCCCGGATTTCTTGATCGCCCACGCGATAGACTTTGCTGAGGCCTTCGAGGTGAATGAGGCTCACGGGCGGGATTTTTTTGGACTGTTCCCCGATGGCTCGGGAGGCTCGACCAGCAGGACATCCTCGCCTTCCCGGATACCGGACTGGATTTCGACATTGTCGCTGTCAATGGCGCCCACAGTGACCTCGCGGCGCACGGGAATCCCGTTTTCCAGCACATAGGCCACCTTGCGACCCTTGTGTTCGAAGACGGCTGTGAGGGGCACGGCCACAACACCGTTGGCCTTCGACAGGGCCAGGCGCACGCTCACGGACACGCCGGGTTTCAGCTGGGCATCGTTGCGGTCGATGATGCCTCGCACCTCGAAGCCCTTGATGTTGTTTTTCACACTCGCCAAGGGGGCTATGAATTGAACTTTGGCGGATGCCGTAGACTCGTTCGAGTCGGGGGATTTGAGAAGGAGCTCTTGGCCCAGGCTCAGTTTGGGAGCGTCGAGTTGGTTGACTTGGGAAATGATGAGCAGACTGGAGAGATCGGCGAATGTCATGAGGCTGGTGCCGGAATTCACGCTGGCTGCGCCTACGACAACCTGCCCCTCGCTGACGGGGATTTCCAACACGGTGCCATCGAAGGGAGCCAGAACGCGGGTCTTCGAGAGGCGGTCATCGACGGTCTGGCGGCGGCGCAGCGCCTTGTCGAGGCCGTTTTCCTGAATTTGGAAATCGGCCATCATGTTGAGAAATTCCTCATCGCTCAGGAGCTTTCGCTCGTGGAGTTGACGGGCCCGCGTGAAGTTGCCCTTGGTTTTCTCCATGTTCAGGCGCGCCCCCTCGATCTCCGTCTCGGCAGCGGCGCGCTCATTGAGCAGGTCGGTGTCATCAATCGTCACCAGCAGTTCGCCCTTCTTCACGCTCTGGCCCGGCGTGACAAGGATGCGGCGAATCTTACCGCCGATTTCAGGCTTCACATCGACCTGCAACGAGGGTTTTACCTCTCCAGCCAGAGGCAACTCGGGAGCGATGTCTGCAAGGCGGGCCTTGGCGGTGGGAAAGTCCTCGGCTTTTTCGGCTCGGGAAAAGGGCGGCCAGCCTTGGTAAAAAGCGGTGCCGGCAAGAGCAAAAACAGCGATGACTACGGAAAGGTATTTGGTCACGGAGTGATCACTCTACAGGCTCAAGGCGCCTTTTCAACAAACACTGCAGCGGCGGCAGTGTAGCCATGAAGGGCATTTAATCCACGAACCGGAGCGATCTCGCCATTGCAGAAACAGCCGGCGACAGGCTTGTTGCCAACAGACTCGGCAAGCTCGGAAGCGTCCCGGTCTGCTGTGCCAAAGAAATTTTTTCCACGCCCGAGACATGAGAAGAGGAGCGCGCCATAGGCACGCCGCTTCGCAAGGCGGGCAGGTTCGTAGCCACGCGCCAAATCCTCTATGGCGGCGTTAGGGTTCCGAATCTGGTATTGCAGCGTCTGGCCGATACGCGGGATGCCGGCTATGACCACAGCGCCGGACTCGGGATCCGCACCAATGATGCTTTTCACGAGAAAGTCGCCGGAGTGGAATTCGTGGATGTATTCCGAACCCGCAAGACCGGCAAAGAGGTTGCCCCTGGCGTTGGATTTTTCATCGTCGCTGAGCGTCTCAAAGGCACGCTCCAAAGCACGATAGGCTGGCTGCCCTCCGAGGGCGTAAATGACATTGTGGTCGGCGCGCGTCACCGTGAAAGGCTCCCCAATCGGACGGCATCCCTGACT
>JBILMW010000182.1:0-4743 GCA_044375335.1 Terrimicrobiaceae bacterium
GAACGGATTGGTCGCCTTCTTCCAGCCCGTGAGAGCAATGAGACCCCTGACTTGGTCCGCCTTTTCCTTGAAACCCAGCGTCTCCAGTCCGCCAAGGATTCTCATAGATCCCGCCTCGTTATCCGTCTCGATGATTCCGGAGGCGAGCTCTGCCGCCGAAGTCGTCCGTAGCAGCACCTCGGCCTGCGGGCGGTTCGTCCGGAAATAAGTCGGAGAGACCCTCGCCAAGGCATAGCCCACAGGCATCAGATTCAGTCCCCGGTAGGTGGAGCGCTGTGCAGGAAGCTTCCCGGTGTAGGTCAGCAAGGAGCAGGAAATGTTGGTTTCCGCAAATTTCAGCGTGACGGTATTATTCCCTCCACGCGCCAGAAGTGCCGTTGCCTGGACCGGCGTTGCCGTTTCACCGCTCTGGAGATCCAGGGAGATTTCCGGGCCTAAGCAATAATCATTCCCCACCCGGTCCTCGAGATAGAGACTCAGGAAAGCCCAAAAGTTTCCATGCCATAGTGCCGTCTCACCACGGGGTGCTTGGGGAGGAATTAGAAAATACCATCCCTTCATGATCTCCAGCAGACACCCTTGTTGGATCAGAAAAGCCCTAACTCCAGCAGGCAAATCCCGGCCACGCACGACCTGCTCTCTTGCAACCTTGAGAGCGGTCTCCAAGGCTTTGGCCAATCTGGCGTGGGTCTTCATTTTTTATTGAATGCACAATAGATCTTTTTATTGAATCCGCAAAGATATTCTTATTGATTGCGCATTTGTTTGCTGATGCGCTGCGTTGATTTCGGCACTGGGGAATTCGCTTTCAGACATGGATGCTGGATTCTTCACCTGCGATATTCAAAGCAACGCATCCTCGCTGTTTGTAAATTGGGCATCAGCGATGCGCTTGCCGGAAAGCGGTCGGGGTTTTTCCTCCGCCGAATTTTTCAAACGCCGCATAGAATGGCGCGACCGAGCCGAATCCGCTTTTTCGGGCGCTGGCTTGGAGGGCTTGCAACCGGGAAAACAAGCCACGGTGGATGACAAAACAAATCCTGCGAGTATGCGCTTAATCATATGAACTTTTAATAAAATGTTAGCCGACCAGGCTTACTGAATCGGACCAAATGTGAGGTCATCCGCCAAGACCTTGGGGGAATCGTGCTTTTCGTTGTTGAGATTCAACACGGTTACCTTCACGAAGCTTGTGCCAGGCCAAAACATACCCTTCTCTTGGCCCACAGCGCTCACGCCTGAAATGTCGCCAGATATTTTAACCCAATCTTTTCCAACGCCTTTTGTAGCAAGCCAAAGGCTGGCGCCCGCAACTTTATGCTGCCGCACCTTGGTGCCTGCCGAGTAGCCTTCTTTCAAAGGCTTTACCAATTCCACCTCCCATTGACCGCCAGTCTGTCGAATGGTGGTTATTCCCCATGGGCTGAGATTTGGATTGGGCAAGTCGCTGTAGCTTCCCGAGTCATCCACATTGAACGCCACCACGCCATACTTTGGCGTGTGTGCTGCATTAAACTCCCACGCCGAACCATTCTTGATTTTGAGGACCTTGTCCCCGGGTTTTGCCTCCTCCACCAACTCGGTTTCCGTCTGCGGAACTGGAGTGATGCGTTCGCTGGTGATGAGCCGTTTTTGGGCATCGAAACAGGCGAGGCCAAGATGGACGATGCCAGTCCCATCCGGCGACATGAAATAGCCGGAAAGTGTGTAGCCACTGCTTGGATCCACCGGAATAAAGTCTTTGGATTGCGCCGTGCCCGCAGAATCCTTTGAGCCCGCGAGCACGAAGGAATGCGCTCCTGCGTGGGCTGTGGGTGAGACCTCGATGAATTTGGTCCAACCCGAAATATCCCCCGACTCGGCGTCACCGTTTTTAAGAAGATTTTCCGCTTGGAGGGAGTGGTTCAGACAAGGGACTGCGATCAATGCGGTCGCCAAAAAGGCGTTGGTGATTTTGATGTGTGTGGACTTTGTGGCTGTTTTCATATGTTGGGGTTTTTGGGGTTTGAAATGTTGTGTCGGAGGTTGTGCCAATCAAAGGCCGCCGGCTTGTCACTTGGAACCTGCCAGATCACGGACCTGAAAGCTGGTTCAGACTACGCAGAGACCACAACCCACCCAAGAGATTTTTTACGCAAAAAAATTTCTTATTTTGCGCAAGCATTCCCTCGTGTGCGACTCTGGAGTCTCGAGGGGCATTTTCTCGGGGAGTGCGTCCGTCCTCTGGCGCAATCGGATTTTGGCATTAATAACTTGCAACATCCATCCGCAGTGCAGACCCGGGTCGGTTGTCCCCGTTCCAATCGCCTTGGGGGATTCCAAGGCGAGGCCAAGATCGCTTATTCTGTGATGATCGGGGCGGTATTTGTCAGCTTCTCGATCGCCTTGGCAAGTTCGTGCCGCCGCGCTGTGATGGGAGCGGGATCGTTGGTGTAGGTGGTGAGGCCGCCGGAAATGGCACCAGGCACTTCGAGGAGTTTGGCGTAGCGGGCAGCCTCGTCGGCATTGAGGGTCGATCCTTTCTCCGCGAGCAGGCGTTTGAGCAGAACAAGGTATTCGTAGTCCTCAATCCCGTCGCGCTGGGCTTCGAGGCGGATGGTGGAGACCGGTTCGTCGAGCACGGGGCCTTGGCTACCGTCGAAGCAGGCCTCGGGCGGATAGATGAATCGTCCATCGCCCGCCGCCCATGGGCGTTTCTCGCCGACTTGTGTGCCGTAGCCATCGTTCCAGCTCATCGTGTCGAGATAAGGATTCTGCAAACCCTCCGGATAAACCTTGCTGCTATTCCAGTAATTCGTCTGCCAGATGAGGATGCCTTGGACTTCGTTTTGCCAGCTTTGCCAGAGCCAGACCCTCATGTCCGTGGCTGGGCGATCGATGAAACTTCCAATAAAAGGTGCGCGAGGCCCGGTGCAGATATACCAGGTTGAAATCTCCCCGGCCTTCTGTCGCTCGTGAGCGAAGGTGGGATTGAATGCGCTGAGAATCGGGCACCAATAATCGATGTATCCGATGAATTCGGGTGCCGCGCCCAAATTCTTTGGAATCATGCGACGCAGTCCTGGAAAATCCTCCTTGAGAATTTTCAAGCGTTCGATCACTGCGGGATAGTCCTTCACAGCCGGTTCATCGAAGGGATAGCTAACGGCCTTGTCCAACCACCCCTTCTCAACGAGATGGCTACGCACCTCGGAGCACCATGCACGGAACAATTCACGGTGCTCGGGAGTGCCCAGAGCATGACCTCCAAACTCGCCCGCTTTTGTCGCGTAGAAGGTCCCCCCGCCCAAGCCGGGGAATGACCCGGTGCCACCGACGAGGAACGAGTTGAAATGATACTTCTCGATGGCCTGCGTCATGGCCTCATCCCATGCCGCCCAATCGAATGCGATTTCCGTTTTGTCACCCGGAGCTTTGTCATCTTCCATCCCGCCATTTGCGATGAGTTCCTTGCCACTTCCGGTGTCGGTCAAAGACACATCGTCGAACCAGGCCTTGCCAATCTTCTCTCCTTTTGCCGTCCAGGGTGAGGCTTGGAGAGAGACCTTCATGGAAACCGCACCAGCAGGAATGGCTCCGATGGTCTTCTTGAAATTCGTCCATTCCGTGGCTGCGGGGAGAGCGATGAGGATATTCTTGCCGCCGAGATGACTGCCCGAACCATCAGAAAAACTCACAACCAACTGAGCGGGTTGGTCGGCCTTTTCCGTGCGATACCAAAGATTGAGATCAAGTGGTTTGCCCGAAATGGGAAGCGATTCACTGCTTGAGACCTGAAGGTTCTCGGTCGGGCTCGCATCCTCGACCAAAAGAGACTTCATTCCGGCACGAGGCCGATCCGCGATGACCTTGCCGCCGCTCCAAAAATTACCGCCACCGGAGAAT
Organism: Terrimicrobiaceae bacterium; assembly: GCA_044375335.1. Classification (GTDB taxonomy): domain Bacteria; phylum Verrucomicrobiota; class Verrucomicrobiia; order Chthoniobacterales; family Terrimicrobiaceae; genus UBA967. The sequence continues at coordinate 3,886 of JBILMW010000182.1, forward strand.
TTGTAAGTGTAGCTGTCCAGCGGCACCGGGTTGTAGGGACTGATGCGGTTGTCGCTGAAGAGGCGCATGTATTTTTCCCATACCGCCCGTTTGTCGGCATCGGTCTGAAGGCGCTGGTATTTCCAGACGCGGCCCGCGTCCAAACCGAAGAGGGTGCGACAGGTGGTGGCATCAGGCAGGGAAAACCCATAGACCTCGACCTCCAGTGGCACCGTGGCGGTGAAGCCCTCGGCATTGACTGTGATCTGGCCGCGATAGAGACCGGGGGCGGTGTTGGCGGGGGCCTTGACACGCACCCAGAGTGGTTGGTTTTCGCCTGCAGCCACGCTCACGCCGCCCTTGAACGGAGGCAGCGGGTCGGGCCAGTAGCCTGTGCCGCCGGTTTCGTCGGAGGCGATCTCGACATTCACATATCCGACACGCAGCACTTTCACGGCATCAGTTGGCAGCAAAGCGCCGGACTCGGAACGCAGTTCCCCGGCGGTGGCGGTCAGACCGGTGAGCGCTTTCTCCGGGCGCACGACAAGCTGGGCGCCCTCGGCTTCGTTGCCAGCCAGGCTGATGCGGATCGCTTGGCTCTTTGCCGTCGGCAGCGGACGCGTTTTGGAGACTTTCCATCCGGAGGAAGCCCACCAGAGGCCGACTCCAGGAGACGGGGAATTCAGCAACTCGCCATAGTTTGTGGCGTTGAGGATTGGTTGATAAACGGTCGCAGCCAGACGGGTGGATGATTTTTTTCCGAGCGAGAATTCGAGGGCATAGATGCCGGCCTCTCGCATCTCAAAGGGAATACTGACCGCTGTGGACTTCCCGGGAGCCAATTTCACAGGAGCGGCCGTGGATTTTTTTTCGCTTTGC
>JBILMW010000183.1:0-4719 GCA_044375335.1 Terrimicrobiaceae bacterium
GCGCTGGAAAAGCTACGGGAGTGGATGACAGAAGCCGGGCTGACCTTGCATCCAGAGAAGACCCGCACGGTGGACATGAACAAGGCCGAGAGTCATTTTGACTTCCTCGGCTATCGGTTCAAAAGAAGCCGGCGGGGAGGACTGATGAGGTTGGTTCGGCCCAAAAGCATGAGCAAGCTGCGCGAATCCATCAAACCCCGAACGCGGCGGACCGACGGCAAGAGCATGGAAGCTATCGTGGCGGACATCAACCGGACGCTTGCTGGCTGGTATGGCTACTTCAAACACGCCAAGGACAGCGAACTTGGAGGCATCGACGGATGGATACGCATGAGATTGCGCTCCATCTTGAGAAAGCGACGCGGCTGCAAAGGCCGAGGATACGGCAGAGACCACCAACGCTGGCCCAACCACTACTTCACCAAACTGGGGCTCTTTTGCCTGCTGGAAGCCAAAGTCACGGAAATCATCAGTCTCCGTCATGGAGCAAACCACTAACTGGAGAGCCGGATGCGGGAGATCCGCAAGTCCGGTTCGGAGGGGGGAGCGAGACAAACCAATGTCTCGTTCCTACCTCTATCTTCCTGTTAATTCTGCAAATCCTGTCCTCCTGTCTAAAATTCACCCAAAATCTAAAATTTTTCTTCCTTCTCACTTCTGCCTTCATCCTTCAAATAAATGCCCCCGCCACTCGCCCATTCAAACATCCCTTCTTGCTGTTTGCTGAAAACTGAATCTCTGAAAACTCTCTGATGTCCGACTCCTTGCCCAATTCTGAAATCATCCTCTACCAGACGGAGGACGGTCGCACGCGCATCCAATGCCGGTTTGAAAATGAAACGCTATGGCTGACGCAGGCGCTCATCGCTGAGCTTTTTGAGAAAGATGTCCCGCCACTCCACGCTCTTGCCCCGGCTCAGCGACGAAGTGGCCGCCCTCGCCGCCAAGGTGGATAGCCACCTCAAGAAAATGTGAGCGGCATCATGAGCAAGCCGAAGAAAATTCAGATTCGCAACAGCACCGCCGAATTCCTCGTCTTTACCACGCAGGCCGGGGAAAAGGGCATCGAAGTTCGCGTGGAGGACGAGACCGTCTGGCTTACCCAGAAGCTCATCGGCGTCCTCTTTGATGTTGATGTCCGCACAGTCAGTGAGCACCTGCAGAACATCTTCAACAGCGGAGAACTGACCGAATCCGCAGTTATCCGGAAATTCCGGAATACTGCCAGCGATGGCAAAAGTTATCTCACCGCCTTCTACAACCTCGACGCCATCATCGCCGTCGGCTTCCGCGTCAACTCCGCCCGCGCCACCCAATTCCGCCAGTGGGCCATCGGCATCCTTCGGGACTTCGCCATCCGTGGGTATGTGCTCGACAAGGAACGGCTGAAAAACGGTGCCATCTTCGACCAGTCCTACTTCGACAACCTCCTTGCGGAAATCCGCGAAATCCGTGCCAGCGAGCGTCGCTTCTACCAAAAGATCACCGACATCTATGCCACAGCGATGGACTACAGCGCTGAAGCCGAGACCACACAGGCCTTTTTCGCCACAGTCCAAAACAAGCTCCACTTCGCCATCCACAGGCACACTGCCGCCGAGTTGATCATAGGCAGGGCAGACAGCACTAAAGAGCACATGGGCCTCACTACCTGGAGGAATGCACCCAAGGGGAAAATCCTCAAACCTGATGTCGCCGTTGCCAAAAACTATCTGACCGAGAAGGAACTCAAATCTCTCGACCGCTTTGTCACCATGTATCTCGACTACGCCGAGGACCAAGCCGAGCGCGGCATCCCCATGACCATGGCCGACTGGGCGGGAAAACTCGACGCCTTCCTCCAGTTCAACCAGCGAGACCTGCTCGAACACCCCGGCAAAGTCACCGCCGAGATCGCCAAGGCCTTTGCCGAATCCGAGTTTGAGAAATACCGCATCGTCCAGGACCGCCTCTTCGAGTCCGACTTCGACCGCATGATCAACCAACTCCCCAACCCATAAGACCTACCATGACATGTGAAAGTCCTGTTGAACAGCCCTCTGACTACGACGACATGCTGCGCGGCATCAAGGCCATCGCCGAAGGCCTGCGTGGCATTCAGGAACTCGGCGTCGCCCAATACACACCGATCGTCGATCAAATCATCGCCACGCGCAGCCGCGATGCCTGCCATATCCAACTCACGCTCGACTACCTTCTGGATTTTGCCTGCCACCCGGCGGGACTCGCGCTCTACAAAAAACTCTGCCGCTACTATTACACCTTGGACCCAGCCGCGACCGCGGACTATGTGAACTATTACCGTGAAATGTGGGACACCGATGAGCCGGAGGACCAGAAATGACACCAAGCACAAAGTCTGGAGGACCATGCGTTGCCTTGCTCGCACGCTTCCTCGCAACTCGCCACAGCGGCTCCGCCGCAATCCCCCTTCCTGCAAATCCTGTCCTCCTGTCTAAAATTCACCCAAAATCCAAAATTTACCATCCAAAATCTAAAATCTGCCCCACTCGTTACCAGCCACCCTGTCCCGCCGGAGTCGCGCAGCGCGTAGGAGGACCGCCAATCATCCAAAAATTTATCAAAATAAAATTTAAAAACTAATAATTAACTGCTTATTAATCTGCTATGCCCGCTAAAAAGAAACATTCCGACTCGCCGGCACTCGATGACTTCGAGTCGCTGGTAGATTCGATTGTTCAGATTCACCATCAGGCGCAGGACTTCGCCACCAAAGCCGTCAATGTCGGGCTGACATTGAGGAACTGGCTCATCGGACATCGCATTGTTGAGTTTGAACAAAACGGCAAAGACCGGGCTGCTTACGGAGAACGCTTGCTGCCAGAGTTGGCGAAAAGGCTGGCATCGGCGGGCCTCAAGCGGGTGGACATGCGGGAACTGCGCCGCTTTCGCCTTCTCTATACCACCTATCCTCAGATTCGGGAGACAGTGACTCCCGAATTGCTCGCCCGCGCCGGGGTTTTAGCGCTCCAGCCTCTCCTGCAATCCACACAACAGAAAAATCGGGAGACATTGTCTCCCGATTCTCAAATCCCGGAGTTGCCGGCACAACCATCACCACTCGCCTCCCACGATCTCATCCACCGTATCTCCTTTTCTCATCTTTCCGAACTCCTCGAAGTCTCCGACGACACCCAACGCCGCTTCTACGAGATCGAATGCATTCGCGGCAATTGGTCCGTCCGCGAACTGCGTCGGCAGATCGACAGCCTCTATTACCAGCGGAGTGGGCTTTCCAAAAACAAAACCAAGCTCTCCCAACTGGCACACACAGGAGCGGAAACCCTCCAGCCCGGCCAGATCATCCGCGATCCCTATATCTTCGAGTTTCTCGGCCTCCGCTCCCGCGATGTCATGGGCGAGACCGATCTTGAAGACGCCCTGCTCGACCGCTTGCAAGAGTTTCTATTGGAGATGGGCCACGGCTTTTGCTTCGAGGCCCGGCAAAAGCGCATCCTCATCGGCGACGAACATTTCTTCGTGGATCTCGTCTTCTATCACCGCGTGCTCAAGTGCCATGTCCTTGTGGAACTGAAAACCCAAGCGTTCAGCCACGAGCACCTCGGCCAGCTCAACACCTATGTCGCCTATTATAAAAAGCACGAAATGACCGCCGGCGACCAGCCGCCCGTCGGCATACTCCTTTGCACGCGCAAGAATGAAGCCCTTGTCGAATTCGCCCTTGGCGACTTGCCCAATAAGCTTTTCGTTTCCCGCTACGCCGTGGAAATGCCCAAGAAGGCCGAGATGGAAGCCTTCCTCAAACAACTCGGTAAGCAAGTCCCATCATGAACCCCAACCGGAACGCCAGTGTCCCCATCGGCATCCAAAATCCAAATTTTGAATGAACAATTTTGAATTCTGAATGAAAGAAGCAAACCCGATTTTGGAAATGAGCTATCGGTTCGCGCTGGAAGTCATGTCCGCTGCGAAAGCCATGCGCAACCGCAAGGAATACGATCTTGCGAGCCAGTTTTGGCGGGCGGGCACCAGCATCGGAGCAAATGTGGAAGAAGCCCAAGCCGCACAGAGTCGTGCCGACTTCAAATCCAAGATGGCCATCGCAGCAAAGGAAGCCAGAGAGTCCGGCTACTGGCTCAGGTTGGCCCGCGACGGAGGCATCCTTGCCAAAGAACATTCAGAGTCCCTTCTCCAGCAGGTCGAGAGCATTCAAAAAATCCTCACCTCTATCGTCAAAACCACCTCCGAAAATCCCTGACTCCAAGGGAGAATTTTAAATGCTGAATGCTGAATTCCATCAAAAATCCAAAATCCAACATCACCGCTTTCGCCACTGCATCACGCCGTAGCCGCAAAGCGCGAAGGAGGATCCCCAATCCTGCAAATCCTGTCCTCCTGTCTAAAATTCACCCAAAATCCAAAATCCATAATCCAAAATTTTCTTACCCCCATTCCCCCCTGTTGCAGTCTTTGCGACAACCCCTGGTTCAGGATTCGTTGAAATGATTCTTCATCCGCTGCTCATCCAAAATTCAAAATCCATAATCCATAATCCATAATCCGCCTCAATGTTACCAGACAACAGACATTTCGATTTTTGCGTGGTCAAACCACTGCCATCCCATAGGAAGCAGAAAAACGAGTGCCTGGCTTGGATGATCTTGATTTCAAGCGGGTCTGTGGGTCCCGATTTTTTGAAGTGGTTTAAGGATTTCTGAGTATGCTTCCCTGAGATCC
>JBILMW010000042.1:0-15750 GCA_044375335.1 Terrimicrobiaceae bacterium
GCTCCGCGCGGCCTCGCTTCTGGAATCGCCAGATCCCGTCGTGCTGGAGCACATCGGAGACGCCTACGAAAAACTCGGCAAAACAACAGAAGCCCTCATGTATTGGCAAAAAGCCCATGCGCTGGATCCAAAAAATCCAACGCTTGTTGGAAAAATCGACCAGCACGCCTCGAAGGTTGCCCGCCAACCCGAGACCCAGCCCTGAAGTCGCTTCGCGCTATCCGACTGTGGCACGGATTTTTTCCGCAATGCCTTTGAAAACACCCGCTGCGGCACTGCTCGGATGCGCCGCCACCGCTGGACGCCCCGTGTCGCCCGCCTCGCGCACGAGGGGCTCGATCGGAACCTCGCCGAGTAGTGGCACCTTGAGCTTCGCCGCCTCGCGGGAACCTCCACCCGTGCCAAAGATGTCGTAGCGTTTGCCATCCCCCGGACACACGAAGAAACTCATGTTTTCTACGATCCCGAGCACAGGCACATTTGTTTTGCCGAACATCGAAATGGCTTTCCGCGCGTCGATGAGTGCGACTTCCTGCGGCGTGGTGACGATGATGGCGCCGGAAAGTGCCACGGTTTGAACGATGGTGAGCTGGATATCGCCGGTGCCTGGCGGCAGGTCCAGTATGAGAAAATCGAGATCGCCCCAAGCGACCTGACGCAAAAATTGCTGCGTGTAGCGGGTCACCATCGGCCCGCGCAGGACGGCGGGAGAGCCATCGTCGAGGAGGAAACCCATGGACATGAGCGAGACCCCGTGACGCTCGATGGGGATGATGCGGTTGTCATCATCAGCAGTAGGCCGCTCGTTGGTTCCGCCAAACATGAGAGCAATGCTCGGGCCGTAGATATCGCAATCGCAGAGGCCCGTTTTTGCGCCGGATTGCGCGAGTGCGAGGGCCAGATTCGCCGCGATGGTGGATTTACCCACCCCTCCCTTTCCACTGGCCACAGCGATGACATGCTTGACTCCCTCGATCTTCGCGGGGCCCACTGCTCCAGTGGTTGTGGCGGGAGCCTGAACATCGATTTTCACAGAAACACGGCCGGCACCACCCATGGATTGAAGCGCCGCTGTGGCATCGGCGTGGATTTTTTTTGCGATGCCAGTGTCATTAGTCGAAAGCACCAATTGCACATCGATGTCCGCTCCATTCACTGCCACATCGCGGAGTAATCCGAACGAAACGATATCACGCGAAAACCCAGGGTATTTGACGGCGCTGAGCGCTTGGCGGACGGAATCTTGATTGATGGAAGACATGCGCGGGATTTTGCACGGTCGCGGCCTGCGGGCAAGATCGTTGGATTACCAGTTGCCTCGCCTGCCTGTGGATATTACGGTTTGGGTGTCAGGGGCCATGGACTGCGGACCGGCGAACCCCGCCAGGGCAGGAATGCAGCAACGGTAGTCAGCTCCTCTTTGCCGTGGTCCTCTGACACCTCCTCCCTCCCGCCGACCATTGTTACGGAATCGCAATACATGGCGGCTTGAGTTTTACACCACCTCTGCTCAGGTCGGCGGCTGTGGAAACTGATATCGAGGCCTCAGTGATCGGCGGGCGCTATGTGATCGACCGCAAGCTCGGCTCCGGCGGGGAAGGTTCCGTTTATCTCGCCTATGATCAGCTTTTGAATCGTCATGTGGCCATCAAAAGTGTGCACACCGGAGCCGATGCGCTCAGCGATACCGCAGGATCCTTCAACGAAGCCAAGCGCCTGGCCAGCCTGCAACACCCGAACATCGTCACGATTTTCGATTTCATGCCATCAAACGAAAATGTGTTTGTGGTTATGGAATTCATCAACGGCACGAGCTTGGAAAAACTGGAAGCGCCAATGGATGCCGGGGTTTTCGGCCAATTCGCCCGCCAGTGTCTCGATGCGCTCGGCGCGGCGCACTCGCTGGGCATGGTGCACCGGGACATCAAATCGGCGAATATCATGGTCACTTGGACTGAATCCGGCGACTTGAGGGTGAAGCTGCTGGATTTCGGACTCGCAAAAGTTATGACGGCCCCATCCGAGCAAACACTCGACCACTCGGGCGCATTAACCGGCTCGATCTACTTCCTCTCGCCCGAGCAATTGCATTGCCAACCGATCGACCACCGCACCGACCTATATTCGCTCGGGTGTGTTTTTTTTCGCGCCCTCACGCTGCGGAATCCCTTCGATGGAGCGGGTGTTCCTGCCGTGATCTCCTCGCATCTGCAGCATGATTTCATCCCGCTCGCCGAATATCGTCCGGACTTGCCGTCGGAGCTCACCGCTTGGGTCGAGCGTCTTTTTTCATTTTCGCCGGATGACCGCCCGCCGAGTGCCGCCGCCGCTCTGGCAGATTTGGAGCGTTTGAAAAACAAGCGAAGCGTTCAATCGGCGCCAAGGACCAAGCCTGCTGCGGCACCGGCAGCCGTTTCAAAAAAGCCTACCCGGCGTTTTCCCGTGTGGATCGCAGCTGTGGCGACCATTCTTGCTGTGGGTGGAATTTTTGCGGCACTGAACTTCGCAGATCAGGACAAAAAGAAATCCACGCCGACCGAGGCCGAAGAGGAGAGAGAGCAGTTCAACGCCGGGGAGCGCGCAGCCATCGCCCGCAGGGCTGGCAAAACGGCCACGGTAACCGGGGAAATCGCCAAATTCGACGAGGAGGGTTCCAAGCGGTTCCTCCGCTTCAAGGGAGCGGAACCAGATGATGTCGTGCTGTGCTTTGTGGATTCCGATAAAAACACTTTTTCCACGTGGCTTCTTAAAAAATACATCGGCAAAAGGGTCACCGCTTCAGGCACGGTCTCGAAGGATGGAAAAAGATTGCTTCTGGAGGTGCCGAATATGAGCCAGCTTCGCGAGCAGGTGCGCCAGAATGCGACCGACAAATCCACCACTCCATGAAATTCCCATTCCGCACTGCCACTCGACTCCTTGCCCTCTTCATCCTCTCCACTTGCCTTTCGTGGTGGTGGTTCAGTGGGGCCGACATGGGCTGGACGAAGACCTACATTACCATTCCCGCGACGGATGAAATCACTAGCATTTCCTATGAGGTGAAGCAGGAGAAATTCATTCCCGGAGTGGACTTCGTCGCTTTGGGAACCGGCTTGTCATTCGCAATTTTTGCCGCCAGTTTCCTTTTCTCCAAACGAAAATCCCAAACTCTATGAAAATCCAAACCTTCGCCCTCGCAGCACTACTCGCCACTCAAGCCTTCGCCGATGAAGTCGCCTTCGATTTCAAAGATCCGAAAGGCGTGAACAATATCGTCTTCAAGCTCGACGCACCGCTGGAATCCATCAGCGGCACAACGAACGGCATCAGCGGAACCATTTCTGCAGATCCGGCGGAGCCAGAGGACATCAAAGGAAAAATCATCGTGGACGCCAAGACTCTCACCGTGCCGAATCCCATGATGCAGGAGCACATGCTCGGCGCCGAGTGGCTCGACACCGCGAAGCACCCCGAAATCACTTTCGAGATCAAGGAGGTCTTAAACTCTAAAAAAGACGGAAATGGCGGCACGGCCGATGTGAAGGGAATCTTCACTCTGAAGGGCGTATCCAAGGAAGTCGTTGTTCCGGTAAAAGTCACTTACCTGCCCGGCCGCCTTGCGGACCGCACCGGCGGGAAAATGCAGGGCGATCTCCTCGTTGTTCGCACAAATTTCCAAATCAACCGCGGCGACTATGGAATCAAGCAAGGCGAGAACCTCGACAAGGTCTCGGATGTGATCGACATCTCCCTGGCTCTCGCAGGCGCAGCTCCGAAAAAGTGAGCCCGGCCTTGGGCTCTTCATTCACGCTCGAAGCAACGGAGGGCTCCGCGCGGGCTGCGACAGTCCACACACGGCGCGGCCCCGTGCGAACGCCGATATTCATGCCGGTCGGCACGCAGGCCACGGTAAAAGCCATGAGCCCGGAGGAGCTTCGCAGCCTCGGTGCCCATATCATTCTGGGGAACACCTACCACCTCCATGTGCGTCCGGGTGAAAAACTCATCGCCCGCCTCGGAGGTCTTCACCGGTTCATGTCGTGGGACCGCCCCATCCTGACGGACAGCGGCGGATTCCAGGTTTTCTCGCTCGCGAAACTGCGCAAAATCACCGAGCAGGGCGTGCATTTTCAGAACCATCTGGATGGCACACCGACCTTCATTGGTCCCGAGACCTCGATGGAAATCCAGCGCGACCTCGGCTCCGACATCGTCATGCTTTTCGACGAATGCCCCCCGCATCCGTGCAGCCATTCGGACGCTTCAAAAAGTCTCGACCTCACGCTGCGCTGGGCGCAACGCTGCAGGGATTGGTGGGATTCCCAACCGGTGGAAGGCCGACCGCTGATCTTTGGCATCGTGCAGGGGTCGTCACACGCCGACCTGCGCGAGAAGAGCGCCCGGGCTTTGGTCGAAATAGGCTTCGATGGCTACGCTGTGGGCGGAGTGAGCGTAGGCGAACCGGAGAACGAAATGTTCCGCGCCATCGAGAATGCTGTGCCCTTCCTTCCTTCGGACCATCCGCGTTACGCGATGGGGCTCGGCACACCGCCGCAGATTATCGAAATGATCGCCCGGGGCGTGGACATGTTCGACTGCGTGTTGCCGACCCGCTTGGCGCGCAACGGAACCGCCTTCACGGCCGCAGGCACGATCAACCTCAAGAACGCCCCGTTCGCCGAAGACACCGGCCCGATCGAGGCAGGATGCGAATGCCACGCCTGCCGGAACTTCACCCGCGCCTACCTGCGCCACCTTGTGAAGGCGGAGGAAATCCTAGGTCTGCGGCTGATATCCATCCACAACCTCCACTTCTATCTGAACCTCACTCGCCAAGCGCGGGAGCACATTCTGAAGGGAACATTTCAAGAATTCCGCGAGCGATTCGTGGCCGGATATCAAGCCCGCCAAGAGTCTGAAATTTAGCGCCAGAAGGCCTTCGCAAAGGCAATCCAGACTTTGTAGCGGGGCACTTTCACTCCGACTCCCAGCGGATGCTGGGCAATCAGGGCCAAGGTTTGATTAGCGAGATCGAGCGGCAGGGCACTCGCTGCGCGGAGTGCGCGCGGTTGGATGGCGTCCGTATATTCGGCGGCGGATTTCAGCAATTCGGCAACATGCTGCATTTCCACATAGAAACGCTCGTCCGGAATGTAAATACGGCCCGCATCGGCATCCGAGCGGCGGTCTCGCAGAATATTGATCAACTGCAATGCCTGGCCAAAACTGCGGGCGAGCGGCAGCATTTCATCAAGCGGCCTGGAGGAATAATCCGGCACATGTTTGAAACAGAGACGCGTCCAAAACTCCCCGACGCTGCCTGCGACGAGCTGGGTGTATCTCTCCAATTCCTCGGGAGTCAGCGGTGCTGCAGGCGTGCCGGGGGATGGTTCAGCAAAGCGCTCCACATCGAAAATCTGGCCCTCGAGAATGATTCGCCACTGAGAGATGATTTCCTCGCGGTCCGGAAGGGTTTTCAGAGCCTCAAGCAAACGAGGCATGAGATTTAGTAACTCACGCTCGGAGCCGCCCAACCCCAGATCGGGTGACTTTTCAGGAAAAAGATCAGGCAACCCGCGCAGCAAGGCGAGCCGCTGGAAGTCCGGCGCCGACGAAGCGTCAGCAATAGTATCCGAGGCCCGGGCGAGCATGTAGGCCAGCGAGAGCGTGGGGCGCAGCCGGGCCGGCAGAATGCGCAGGGAAAGCTGAAACGAACGGGCCACCCGCTTCAGCAAAGCCTCGAAGGCGTAGGTGTCCAGAACAGTGAGCGTGAGCGGACGCGGAGAAGATTCTTTTTGACTCACAGCCAGCGGCAGTAGGTTTCGGCCAAAGCCCGCGAGACCTCCGCAATGCGAGTCTGGGTTTGGTCGAGGTATTGATGGAGACCGGATTGGAAAATGCTGTCGACAGTTGTGTAGTCGAGGCTCGAGCGGAGCATGCCCGAGAGGCGCTCGGCCTCGTTGCTGAAGTGCCCGCGCTCGCTGCCGGAAATGCTGTGCAGGGCCTGGTCAAGCGCATCCACGCTGAATCTGATGGAGCGGGGAAAGCTGTCGTGGAGTATCAGGAAACCAGCCACCTCCCAGCCAGTGACGCGCCCGTGGAAGAGCTTGAGGTAGGCCTCCATCGCACTGCACGAGCGCAGCACGGCCATCCATTGGGTGATGTCCACATCCCCACCCACCCGCTCGCCGCTGGGAAGCAGGACATGGTATTTGAAATCCAGCACCCGCGATGTGGCATCCGCCCGCTCGAGATATTTTCCCGCCTGCAGGAAATGCCATCCCTCGCCATGCGTCATCGTCGCGTCGGTGATGCCTTGGAACGAGTGGAATTGATCCACGAGACTCCGGTAGAAGCCGATGGGGCTTTCCCGAAAAGCCGTGCGGGCGGAGGGGCTTTGGAGGTGGAGATAAAGACGGTTCAGCTGCTCCCACATCTCGCTGGATATCTGCTCACGCACGGTGCGGGCATTCTCGCGGGCGTGGGTCACGGATGACAAAATCGAGCTGGGATTGGCTTTTTCAAAGGTCACAAATTCCATCACGGTATCGCCGGTCAACTCTCCGTGCTGACTTTGAAAAAGCTCCTGCTCGGCAAGTGTAGAAAGGATGGGACGCCACAGGTCGCTGGCGTCATTTCCGCTTTGAACCTCCGAGTCGAGAAGGAGCTGGATATTCACATCCAGGATGCGCGCACTGGACTCCGCCCGCTCGATGTAGCGGCTCAGCCAGAAACAGGAATCGGCAACGCGGCTCAGCATGTGGCCTCCGTTTCGTCCAAAACCCAGGTGTCCTTGCTTCCGCCGCCCTGCGAGGAATTCACGACCAGCGAACCCTTGCGCATGGCCACGCGAGTGAGGCCGCCGGGCACAATCGTTGTTTTTTCACCCATGAGAATGTAGGGCCGAAGATCGATGTGCCGGCCTTCGAATTTGCCATCGAAATAGCACGGCGAGCGCGAGAGGCTGATGACCGGCTGCGCGATGTATCCGCGCGGGTCGGCGATGATCGCAGCGCGGAATTTCTCGACCTCCTCGCGACTGGCGTTCGGGCCGATCATCATGCCGTAGCCACCGCTCTCATTGGCGGCCTTGACGACAAGCTTCTCAAGATTTTCCAAAATGAATTTCCGGTCGGAATCGACAGCCGAGAGGTAGGTCTCGACATTCGGCAGGATGGGATCCTCGCCGAGGTAGAATTTGATCATCGCCGGGACATAGTAATAAGTGACCTTGTCGTCGGCGACGCCGGTGCCGAGCGCGTTGCAGAGGTTCACATTCCCCTCGCGGTAGGCATTCACGATTCCGGGAACACCGAGGACCGAGTCCTTGCGGAAGACGGTGGGGTCTAAAAAATCATCATCGATGCGGCGGTAGATGACATCCACCTTTTTCAGCCCCTTTGTGGTCTTCATGTAAACGCAGGCGTCTTTCACAACGAGATCCTGGCTCACCACAATTTCGATGCCCATGGAACGGGCGAGGAACGAATGCTCGAAGTAGGCGGAATTGTAGATGCCCGGTGTGAGCACGACAACGGTTGGATCGGGGTTCCCCTGCGGCGCCACATGGCGCAGCACTTCGAGGAGTTCCTGCGGGTAGCGGTCCACCGGACGCACCGCGTGGCGGCTGAAAAGCTTCGGAAAAACCCGCTTCATGGCTTGGCGGTTTTCGAGCAGGTAGGAAACACCCGAGGGGCAGCGGCCGTTGTCCTCAAGAACCATGTAGGTCCCGTCGGCTCCTCGAATGAGATCCGATCCGCAGATGTGGATATAGATATCATGGGGCACATCGAGCCCGACCAACTCGGGCCGGTAGTGCTTGGCCGTGCGAATGATTTCCAAGGGGATCACCCCCTCCTTCACGATCCGCTGATCGTGGTAGATATCATGCAAAAAAAGGTTCAGCGCCCGCAGTCGCTGCTCAAGCCCCCGCTCAAGCAGGCGCCACTCGTCGGAGGGAATGATACGGGGAACCAGATCGAACGGCATGATGCGCTCGGTGCCCTCGTCGCCGCTGTAAACGGTGAAGGTGATTCCTTGGTTGAGATAGGTCTTTTCCGCAAGAGCCCGCTTGGATTCAAAAGCAACGGGGTCCATTTCCGAAAAGCGCTCGAGAATTTTTGCATAGTGGGGGCGCACGGTTCCATCCGCTTGGAACATTTCATCAAAGAATCCCCCTGTTTCGTATTGACCGAAAAAGCCCTTCATCCTGTGGGGGAGCATTATTGATCGGTCCTGCGGTGGGAAGCGAAAAAATCAGCGCCCCGTTGGAAGAAGCGGGTCTTGATTGTAAGGCGACTGGATGCTTGAGAATTTCGGATAAACAAAACGGGAGACCGTTGAATTCGCCCGGGTCACACCGCGCACTTTGGTCAGTCCCTTGTCGCGAAGAAAAATCAACGAAGCGGCAAGCAATCCGCTGCCGACACCGCGATTCCGGTATTCGTGAAGAATCATGGGGCCGCTGAGCAAGTGGTTCCCCGCATCGGGATTCGCATCCAAAAGCGAGGCGCCGATGACCCTGTGGCCATGGAGTGCGACGATACAGGAGGGATCCGGTCGGTCAAAAGCCGCTTCCACATAGTGCTCCATTCCCTCTTCCAGCCTGCGGCTGATATCACCCCACGCCGTATCCATTGCAAAAGCCGTGAGAAGCACCTTGAAAACCGTGTCCTCCTCGCCCTTCTCCGCCGGGCGTAAAAGAAGAGGAGGAACAGACGGCACGGGCAACTCCAAGGAGGCAAGCTCCCATTCAAAACAAATCCAGGAAATCATTTCAGAATATCATCAAAGCCAAACCGGACGAGGCGTTCAGGGGCACTGAACAGCCCGGCCGCGGAATCATACACACCCTCGTGGAGCAAAGCAAATATACGCCAAGATGGGATATGCACGATATGCGAGCATGGGCGTATCCCAGAATACAAGCTCCGGGTCAATGGAAAACCCGATCTGCCGCAGGAAAAAAACGCGCGCCCGAGGCTGGACAAACCAAAAAGCGTCCACTATGCCTGACGGCTCAATCGCAATAACAATGATCGACACCATCGTATCCGCACTCGGCGACAAAGCCGATTACCTTCTGAAGCACACCTCCAAGACCGTCTCCAAAGACGCCCTCCATCTGCCGGGACCGGACTTCGTGGATCGCATCTTCGCCCCGACCGACCGCAATCAGCGCGTCATCAACAACCTTCAGCGCATCTACAACACCGGCCGACTCGCCGGCACCGGCTATGTCTCGATTCTTCCGGTTGATCAAGGCATCGAGCACTCCGCCGGCGCCAGCTTCGCAAAAAATCCCGCCTATTTTGATCCAGAGAACATCGTGAAACTCGCCATTGAAGGCGGTTGTAACGCCGTCTGCTCGACATTCGGCGTGCTGGGCACGGTCTCCCGCAAATACGCACACAAAATTCCATTCATGGTGAAGATCAACCACAACGAGCTCCTCACCTACCCGAATGCCTTCAAGGAAATCCTGTTCGGAAAGGTGAAGACAGCGTCCGACATGGGTGCGGCAGCCATTGGAGCCACGATCTATTTTGGCTCGGATGACGCCCACCGCGAGATCGTGGAAGTCGCCGAAGCCTTCGCCCTCGCCCACGAACTCGGCATGGCGACCGTCCTCTGGTGCTACCTCCGCAATCCCGCGTTCAGCATCAAAGGCGACAAGGACTACCATCTCTCCGCCGACCTCACCGGCCAGGCGAACCATCTTGGCTGCACCATCCAAGCCGATATCATCAAACAGAAGCTCCCCGAGAACAACGGCGGCTTCAAGGCCCTCAACACGGGTGGATCCAGCTACGGCAAACTCGACGAGCGCATCTACACCGAGCTCACCAGCGAGCATCCGATCGACCTCTGCCGCTACCAGGTGGCCAATTGCTACATGGGCCGCGCCGGCCTCATCAACAGCGGCGGCGCCAGCGGCAAGAACGATTTCAACGAAGCCGTCTACACAGCCGTGGTGAACAAGCGCGCAGGCGGCACAGGCCTCATCTCCGGCCGCAAAGCCTTCCAGCGCCCGATGGACGAGGGAGCCAAGCTCCTCCACGCCATTCAGGATGTCTACCTCTGCAAAGATGTGACGATCGCCTGATCGCCCAAGACTCAAAAAAACACACCGGCCGCGTTGGGGTTTCCACCCGAAACGCTGCCGGTTTTTTGTGTAGAGAAAATGGGGGCAGCCGGATTCGAACCGACAACCAAGCGGTTATGAGCCGCCTGCTCTAACCGTTGAGCTATGCCCCCGTGTGCTTCGAGCGGGATTGAATATGCCCTTTTTTTCATTGCCCGCAAGCCTTGATAGGGAGAGTATGCGCTGACCTATGACACTCAAAGGAAAAACAGCCATCGTCACTGGAGGCAACAGCGGCATCGGCCTCTCCATCGTTCTCGAACTCGCCAAGCAGGGCGCGAACATTGTTATCGATTATATCGTCCATCCTGAAACCGCAGAGGCCCTCGAGCAGCAAGTGCTCGCCCTCGGTGATAAGGCCATCCATGTGCAGGCCGATGTGAGCAAGACGGCCGATCTACAAAAACTCGTCGACGCAGCCGTTTCCAACTTCGGACGCGTCGACATCATGGTGAACAACGCCGGTGTGGAGACCCGCACCTCCGTGCTCGACACGACCGAGGAGCAATACCAGCGCGTGCTCGACATCAATCTCAAAAGCGCGTTCTTCGGGACCCAAATCGCCGCCAAGCAGATGATCGCCCAAGGCGGCGGTGGACGCATCATTAACATCACATCGGTTCATGAAGACTGGCCGATGCCCGGCAATACCGCCTACTGCCTCTCAAAAGGCGGCATGAGAATGCTCACCCGCACGGCCGGACTGGAACTCGCTCCACACAACATCCTCATCACAGCCGTCGGTCCCGGAGCCGTGGCCACGCCGATCAACACCTCCACGATGAAGGACCCCGCCTTGCTGAAAAAGCTCGACGACGCGATCCCACTCGGCCGCATGGCCCAACCGGAGGAGATCGGAAGCGTTGTGGCATTCCTCGCCGGCGACGGTGCCAGCTATCTCACCGCCACGACAGTTTTTGCCGATGGCGGCATCATGCACTCGAGCCCGGGACTTTGATTCCGAACCGAGATGGTCGCCGCGAATGCGGGCGGTGGATGGAAATTTGACTTGCCCCGCACTTCGGGCGAACCCATTTTCTGAATCCCGCGCGCTGCCCAGCAGCCCAAGGGCAAGAAAGGCGACCATTCTTTTGAGAAGAGTTCCCTTTTGAGATCACAAATCACAAGACGATGCCCGCCAACCATAGAAACTCCGTCGACATCCTGATCCACTGTCCAGGATCGCACGGAGCCATTGCGGATCAGGTTCACAAGCAGGCAACCGCCCTCCACGAGCTTGGAATAAGAGTCCTTGTGCTCTGCAGTCCCGGCTACCTCCGCACTCGCCCCGCCGAGTATCCCGTGATTTCCTGCATGTCCGAGGGGGCCACGCAAGAAGGCGGCTTCGTTTCGCGGAAACTCGCCAAAGCCAAGCAAACGGTTATCAATCAATGGTTGTTTGCGTGGCAGGTTTTCTCAAAGAAGCCGATGATCGTCCTCTCCGGCAGTCATACAGACACTCAGGCCGCACTTTGGATTTGGCCGCACATGCTCTTGTCGCATTTTTGCAAAATCGTTTACGCAACGAACCTCCACTTCTCCGCTCGCGACCACGCGATCGGCCCGCAGTGGTGGAATGTCCTGTGCGCAAGGCTTTCCTTCAATCCCTTCCGCATTGCCCTCGCCCACAAACGCCTTTCCAGTTCGTCCCAACTGCCACGCCACATCCATCCGGTAGAGGTTCCCTTGGGACCGGAATCCACCCTGTCCGTCCATCAAAACCCCAAGACCATCCGGGCGAATTGGAAGGTTTCAAAGGGCAAGAAAGTCTTTCTGGCATTCGGAACCATCCGAAACCACAAAAACATCGACCTCGCGATCCGCGCGCTGACCGACAACCCGGATGTCCATCTGGTCATCATCGGCAGCGTTTCCTCACACAAGGACAAACCTCTTAAATACTATCAAATGCTCGCCGATGACCTCGGGCTTTCGAAGAGAGTTTATATCTCCGACGAATTCGTGGGAGATGATAAACGGTTGAGCTACTTCCAAGCGGCGGACTACATCCTTTTGACATACGCCGGATCATTCCATTCCCAGACGGCCACACTCACCACGGCCGTGAACGCCCGCCGCCGCGTGCTGGCCTCAAGCGGCACGAGCCCGATGGAGGATCTCGTGCGCCATTTCGCTCTGGGCGTTTATGTGGAACCCGATTCGAGCGACGCCGTGGCGGATGGCATGGTTACGCTCCTGCACGGGAAACTTCCCGAACCCGACTGGGAGGGCTACGAAGCCCATGCCACCTGGGAAACAAATGTGACCCGCCTGCTTGAGGCGACATCGGACTACTTGAACGGCCGATCTCCCAAGGAAACACAATTCGAGGATCTCGAAGACGAGAGCATGGAAGTTCCGGAACTCCTCAATGCCCGCCGCCTGCACCATCAAAAAACTCCGCCTTCGAAAAAAAAGGCGGCCACAGCGAAAAAACCGGTCGTCCGCAAAAAACGGACCACGCCCGCCAAGGAGAAGCCTGTGCCTGAGGTTGTGAATGGTGATGCCGCAGGCGTTGATTTGGATTCCCATCCCGTCTTCCCGGGCTTCGATCTTCTGGATACGGCCATCGTGCAGCCAACCACAAGCGCTCGCACGGCGCCCGAAGCGGCGAAGCCAGTGAAAACACCCGCGCGCCGCCGCCGCACTGCGCCTGTCAGCGCCGAGTGACCCTGAATTCGAATGGCTCCAAAAAACGCATTGGATCCAGACGCTGAAAACGATCCCGACCGAGGACGGGTGAAATCCGTTTTTACGGAGTGGCTGATCAAGGCTCTCCAGATTGTTGTCACCATCGGGCTGATCTGGTGGCTTCTCCACGATCCGGCACGCCGCGCCGACATGGCTGCGGCACTGGCTCGCGCCGACCTTTGGTGGCTCCTCGCCGCCATGGCCTCGGCCGGCGCCTGCGAGTTTTTTGGCATCATCCGCTGGCAGCTTTTTCTGAAAATGCTGCACCTGCATGTTCCCTTGCCCGAGACCACGCGGTTGTTTTTCATTGGTGCATTTTTCAACCAGTTCCTCCCCGGCACCACCGGAGGCGATGTGGTGCGCGTGCTTTACCTCATGAGGGAGCACCCCGAGCACCGCACGGCGGGGTTTCTGAGCGTGGCGGTAGACCGCCTGCTTGCCGTGCTTGTGCTTGTCGCGATGGGCCTCGCTTTCGCCTGGTCGCGCTCGGAGTGGTTCGCCCAAAGCGCGACTATTGGCAATACGATGAAAATTTTTGCCATCATCCTTTTTGCGATGGCGGTCGGTCTCGTTGCATCCTTCGTGCTCACGAAGCGACATCTGGTCGAGCGCCTGCCTGCAGGAATGCCCTTCCGCGACGCCATTGTGAAGCTCTCCAAGCTCTGGCAACTCTGCATCGAAAACCGCCGAGAGGCGCTGCTCGGCGCATTTTATACAATACCGATGCTGGTGACATTTTTTGCTGCGTTCTATTTTGTGGCCCGCGCCTTCACGCCAAAGGTCGATTTTTTGGACATGATGTCGATCATGCCTCTCGTCACGGCCGTTTCCTCGCTCCCGATCAGCCTGAATGGCATCGGCGTGCGCGAGGCCCTGCTGGATGAACTCCTACATGTGCTCTGCGGCGTGGCGAAGGGCACCGGCATGCTGGTCTCGATAGCCGGCATGGTTGTGTATCTCATCTGGGGCCTCCCAGGCGGCTGGTTCTACCTCTCGCGCCGACGGCTTGAGAAAATGAAAGCCCCATGAACACGCCGTGGTTTTCCTTCAGTGTGCAGGATTTTTCCTACGCCTTCCTGAGCGTGTTGCTTGAGGGTGTGCCGTTCATTCTTCTCGGGACGCTGCTGTCAGGCCTCATCGACCAGTTCCTGCCCTCCCGCCTGATGACGCGGTTCCTCCCGCGCAACGCCTTCGCGGCGGTCTGCCTCGGCGGCGTGATGGGAATGGTTTTCCCCATGTGCGAATGCGGCATTGTGCCAGTGATCCGACGCCTCATCGCCAAGGGGCTGCCAGTGTCCAGCGCCGTCGCCTATATGCTGGCCGCTCCAATTGTAAATCCCATCACAGCCCTGAGCACCTACGCCGCATTCCGTGGTCAAGGCGCGGCGGAGTTCACCGCTCTGCGACTCGGGCTCGGATTCTTTGTCGCCGTGCTCGCCGGCCTAGCCGTGCTGAACCTCCCAATCGGGGCGGTTCTCAAAAAAACCATCCTCGAGTCAGTGACGCTCTCCAGCCCCTCGGGGGATGGCAAAACAGCTCCCCTCGGCCGCAGGCTCGTCGCCGCCATGGAATCCGGCGTGCGGGATTTTCTGGATGTGATGGTCTATTTCATCCTCGGCGTTGGAGTCGCCTCACTCTTCAGCACGGCGGTGAACCAGGAGCTTTTCCTCCCCCTTTCGCTCGATGACCGTTTGGCGATTCCAGCAATGATGACACTGGCGGGGATTCTTTCGCTGTGCAGTTCGTCGGATGCGTTTATCGCGGCTACATTCGTCGCCTTTCCGGCGGTTGCGAAACTCGCTTTTCTGGTGTTCGGTCCCATGATGGATCTCAAGCTGGCATTCATATACAGCGCCGTCTTCACACGCCGCTTTGTTGCCGCGCTGGCCCTCGGGCTTTTTGTCATAACCGGCCTGCTGTGCCTGCGGCTCGCAGTTGTCCTGCCATGAACGCCATCCTTTCACGGTTTGCGGCATCCGGCATCCTCATGGTCTGGGGCATTGTGCTGACCTATTTTTATCTCTCCGGCCGCATCGCCTCCTACCTGCACCCGGCGTTTCACATCTACACCGTTGTTTCCGGCGGAGTTCTGCTGGCCCTCTCGCTAGCGCTCCTGCTGACCATGAACGGCGAATCGTCAGAGCACGGTCTTTCCCGCGTGGGAATTTTCCCGCTTCTTCTGCTAACGGCTCCACTTCTCGCAGCCACAAAAATCTCGCCGAGCAACTTCGGCGCGACCGCCGTCCTGAATCGCGGCATGGTCCACAATATTGCCGACCTCCCGGGATTTTCACCACCAATGGACGCAGGACTGCCGAATGCGGATGGCTCCGTGGCCGAAGGCACGATGATGGATCCCTCGCTCTACCTCAAAAAAAACGCCGACGGTTACATCATGGCGGAGGCGGTCGACCTGCTCTACGCTGCGGGCGAGCCCACGATGCGCGAGGATTTTGAAAACAAACAGGTCGAGGTCAAAGGACAATTCCTGCCCGCCCTCACGGGAAATCCCAACGGCGACCGTTTCAATCTGACCCGCCTTTTTGTCATGTGCTGTGCAGCCGATGCGCGTCCCGTGGCGATCAGCGTGCAATCAACTCCCGCCACCGACCTTCCGAAAATGACCTGGGTGAAAGTCCGCGGAAAAGCCACCTTTCCCGTCGAGGGCGGCAGGCACATGCCGGTTGTCGTTGCGGATTCCGTTACTGAAACCGATGCTCCCGAAGAATCTTTCCTCTATTGAAATGAAAAACCTCCTTGCTCCACTCGCCGTCCTTCTCCTTGCCTCGATGCCTCTCGCCCGCGCCGAAATGCAGGGCGCTTGGATTTCCTCCGTTCACAACATCAACTTTCCCTCGAAGCAAGGCCTGAGCGTGGACGAGCAAAAAGCCCAAGCCGTGCGCCTGCTCGATGCCGCCAAGAGCGCGGGGCTC
>JBILMW010000184.1:0-4677 GCA_044375335.1 Terrimicrobiaceae bacterium
CCGTGACGGTCGTGGCGGAGCAGGCGCCCAGATGGAACACGGCTGAGAAGCGTCCAAAGTGATCCGCATCCTCTTCGATGCCCTCCAAAAATTCATCCGCCGGCACATAGTCCTCGAATTTCAAAGGAAGAAGATTCCTCCATTTCTCGTCCTCGCCGAGGCAATCGGTGACGATGATCTGCGTGATGCCGCGCTCGTTGAGGGCGTGGACAAGCGCGCTACCAATGAATCCGCCGGCACCGGTGACAAGCACACGGGCTTTCTCGTGGAGCAGGACATCAGGAGGATTGAGCCTCTTTTCACCGCTCAGGCGTGATCGAAGAGGTCGGGGTGGGGTTTTCATAGGTCGGTTGAGGTTTTGAAAAGATTCGGCAAGAGTGTGCGGATGGGTGGGGGATTATCTGAGTGAGATGCCTGCCGCTTCGAAGCTTTCATCAAAGAGAGAGGTCTTCGGTCCGAAGATGTATTGTGCGCCGGCGACATATTCGCGGGCTTTTTTATTGTTGCCCATCTTGTTCTCGTAGGCGGCGTGGGCGTAATACCACGCTGCTGAGTTGCCCGGATACTTGATGGCATTCATCACTTTCTTGGCGCGGTCGGTTTCATTCAGCGCCAGATCGCATAGGACGAGTTTGAACTGCAGCAATTCGTTCCGGGTATCTGATCCCCTCATGGCTTGGAAATGCTCGCGGGCCTCGGCGTATTTTTTTTGGAGAAAGAAAACCTCCCCGATGTTGAACAATGCTGGAAAAAAGTCGGGGGATTTTTTGACGGCCTTCCGAAAATAGGTTTCGGCGGCGAGGTAATCCTTTTTCTTGGTGTAGGCGGAACCAATCAGGTTCAGAACAAGCGGGTCGTCGGGAAGTTTCTTCTCCATGACCTCCAGCTTGGCGAGGGCATCATCGGGTTTCTTGTGATCGAAATCCGCGAGCACGGCCTCTATGCCCGCCCTGGTTGATTCCTCGGGCAACGGGGCCGAGACTTGTCCCCATGCGGTCGACAAGGCCAGTGGCAGTAGTAAAAGGATGAGCAGGTGCATTTGAGAAGTCCCAAGAATCCTGAATCGGTTCCCCGGAGCGGGCAATCTCAAATCCGCCATGCTGGCGCGGCAAAGCATTCGCCAAGCACGCTGAAAAAAGCTATCCAAGCTCGATGATCACACCCGGCGCCGAACCTTTGGAAATCGAACGGAAATTTCTCATCGTCAGCGATGGCTGGCGTTCCTTGGTGGAGGGTTCGCCCAAGCGGCTCTCGCAAGGTTACCTTTGCTCAGACCCCCGCAAGAGCGTGCGCGTCCGCATCGCCGGCGAGCGGGCGACTGTCACCGTGAAAGGCGCCCGCGAGGGCATCACCCGGCTGGAGCTTCAATACGACATCCCGGTGCGCGATGCCGAACTCATGCTGGCTCTCTGCGAACGGCCCCTCATCGACAAAACGCGCTACATTGTGCGCCACGACGGCATGAAGTGGGAGGTGGATATTTTCCACGCCGAAAACGAAGGTCTCATGGTCGCCGAGATCGAACTGGAACGCGAGGACCAACCGGTCAAAATCCCTGATTGGGTCGGGCAGGAAGTCTCCCACGAAGCGCGCTACTACAATTCCTGCCTCGCAAAAAATCCTTACTCGAATTGGAAGGAAAACGCCTGACAGGCGGGATGGCGGCTCAAGACCTTCCCCCAAGTCAGCGAAGGTCTTTTCAAGCGATTGCGGTTTCTTAAAAAAGGATTACCTTTTCTTAAAAAAGGAATACCCAAATCCCATGTCCGACACCTACACGATAAAAACCGCACAGCAAAAGTTTTCCGCCGTGATTAAAGAGTGCGAGGACCACCCGGTAACCATCACCAATCAAGGTAAGGCGGTGGCCGTGCTGGTCTCCATGGACCGGATGGAAGCCATAGCGGAGACCATGGAAATCCTGGCCGACCCGAAGGCGATGGAAGCCATTCGCAAGCACAGGCAAGGCCAAGCGGTTTACCATGATTTGGCCGCGCTGGACTCGCTATGATTCGTGTCAAAATTCAAGAGGAGGTTCTTGAATATTTGAGAAGTCTCCCGCCCCAACCTCGGCATGCCTTGAAAGTGGCGATCAAGGGATTGTCCAAGGAGCGGGGAAACATCAAATCCTTAACCGATGATCTGGAAGGTTTCCATCGCCTGCGCGTCGGTTCGCATCGCGTCATTTTCGATTACAATAGGATCGACGGCGAGCAGGTCATCACCTGCGTATATGCGGGGCCGCGAAAATGGATTTACGAAGTTTTTCACAGCAAATTGAGAGAAGCGGAAAGCTGATGTTTCCCACGGCTGCGCTTGCGTTGCTACATTATGAGAAAACCGCAAACGCCCGCAGAGGTGGATTTGACGGGGTTTCTGAGGGGGAGAACCACTAAAAATTTAGTGGCTCCTGAGGTAGGACTCGAACCTACGACCAATCGGTTAACAGCCGACCGCTCTACCACTGAGCTACTCAGGATCGAAAGGGAGGAGCACTAAAGCGCGGGGGGCATCGTTTGACAAGGGGAAAATCTGAAAAAACGCATCTCCGCATTCTTGCATCACACGGTCTCTGGCGAATCCGGCGGCGGGAGGAATTCGGGTTCCTGGGCGAAGAGGGCGCTGGAGGCCTCCTCTGGGGCCGATTCGACATTGCGGAGTTGGCGCTGCATGGCGCGGGTGCGTGTGCCGACCTGGTCGATTTCGTTCGTGGCCGACTGGAGTTTGCTTTTCACCTTTTCGAGCACGGTGCCGAACTTTGAGAATTCGGTTTTGACGGCGCTGAGTGTTTGCCAGACCTCGCTGGAGCGTTGCTCGATGGCCAGCGTGCGGAAGCCCATTTGAAGGCTGTTGAGAAGGGCAACGAGTGTTGTCGGGCCGGCGATGACGACGCGGTGCTCGAGTTGGATGCTTTCGGCGAGTTCGCGGCGGCGGAGGACTTCGGCGTAGAGGCCCTCGGTGGGCAGGAACATGATCGCAAAATCGGTGGTCGCCGGTGGGTTGAGGTATTTTTCCCGAATGTCCTTGGCGTTTGATTTGATGCGAACCTCCAGTTGCCGGGCGGCATTCTCGGCTTCGGCGGCGTCACCATTTTCCGATGCGGCGACGAGGCGTTCGTAATCCTCCTTGGGAAACTTGGCGTCGATGGGGAGCCAGACGGTGGATCCATCGCTGGAGCGGCCGGGAAGTTTGACGGCGAATTCCACGCGCTCTGGACCGCCTTTGGTGGCGACATTCGTGTCGTATTGTTGAGGGCTGAGAAATTGCTCGAGAATCGTGGCGAGCTGGAACTCTCCCCAAGCGCCACGGCGGGTCACATTGGTCATGACACGCTTCAAGTCTCCGACTCCCTCGGCGAGGCTTTGCATGTTGAGCATGGCGGTTTGAACCTTGTCCAGATTGTCGCTGACGAGCTTGAAGGACTCGCCCAGACGCCGCTCCAGCGTGGTTTGGAGCTTTTCCTCGACTGTCGCGCGCATGGCTTCGAGTTTCGCGTTGTTGTCCTGTTGCAGGCTGGCGAGCTTGGCTTCCACAGAGGTTCGGAGCGTTTCGAGTTTCTCGCTGTTAGTCTGGGTGAGCCTGTCAAGTTGGTTTCGGAACCCCTCGAGTTGTTGGTTTTGGAGTTCGAAGGATTTGGTGACCGATCTTTCGAGGGAATCCCGCAGCGTGTTGGTGGATTGCGAGAGGGTTCCCAGCGCCTCGCGGACGGGTTCGGAGTTCTGGCGCAGTGTGAGGTCGAGGGTTTGAGCGAGTTCCTGGCGTGTTGTGCTCTGCTGTTGCACAAACTGCTCGCGTAGCGTTTCCGCCAAGCGGGCTTTGTCATTGTTCCGGAGATGAAGCAAAAACAATGATGCCAGCAAGGTGAGAAGCGAGGCGCACAGCGCGAGCAGAGGGATGAATTCCATGCTCGAAACTCATACAGCAATGCTGCGATATGATCAGCAAAAGTTGCTCGAAGCATTTCGCGGAGCAGAAATGTTCTTGATCAAA
The DNA here is from genome assembly GCA_044375335.1 of Terrimicrobiaceae bacterium. Taxonomy (GTDB): domain Bacteria; phylum Verrucomicrobiota; class Verrucomicrobiia; order Chthoniobacterales; family Terrimicrobiaceae; genus UBA967. The sequence goes on from JBILMW010000184.1 coordinate 3,991, forward strand.
CGGCATCTCTGCCAAACCTGTCGGCATGGTTCGATTACTCGCACTGGTTTTTATGGTCGGCTTGCTCACAGCGAGGGCCGAGGTGGAACGCGAATACATCCTCGTCAGCGGAGGCCCGTCCTTGCACGAGTGGGAAAAGTTCAAGGCCGAACCCCATGATCGCTGGTGGGGAAATTTCATCCGCTCGGCCAGGGTTCGCATACAGGAAATCCAAGCCAAGGTTGGCCCAGACACAAAAATCACCTGGCTCGTCCACAAGCCAAGCTATGTGCGCCGCGCTTCCAGACAGGATAAACAGGACCTCATCGGGAATATCGTTTCCGTCCGCGATAAATTCGGCGTGAACCTCGTGTGGTTCGATGAGGGCGATGAACTCATTGAGTATTTGAATGCCGGACAGCCGAGGGATCGCGTGAAGATTGCTAATTTTGAATACTACGGACACTCAAACCGGGCGTGCTGGATGTTCGACTACAGCAACGAAATCGATAGCGGATCCAAAAGCTGGCTGCATGAAAACGAACTCGGCCGCGTCCACAGGGATATCTTCACTCGCGATGCCTTCATCAAAAGCTGGAGCTGTCACACCGGTGAAAGCATGAGCAAGAAATGGAAGCGCGCGACGGGCAAGCGGATGATTGGAGCCATCGGCAAGACGGATTACGCCTACGGCCACCTCCGAAATTG
>JBILMW010000260.1:0-4671 GCA_044375335.1 Terrimicrobiaceae bacterium
GCCCAAATCTTGAAAAAAGAAGGCTACATCAAAGATACTGAGCTGGTTACTATTGATGGTCACCAAAATATCAAGATTCAAACAAAATTCGTCAATAAAACCAGCGCCATCACCGGCCTGAAACGCGTGAGCCGTCCCGGCCTTCGCCGCTATGTGGGAGCAGGAGAAATTCCTCGCGTCCTCGGCGGCATGGGTATCGCGGTCCTTTCCACCTCCCGCGGTATTCTCACCGGTCACGAGGCGCGCAAACAAAAACTCGGCGGCGAATTGCTCGCCTACATCTGGTAACCATGTCACGCATCGGAAAACAAGCTATCAAAGTCCCGCCAAAGGTCAAAGTCACCGTGGCTGCAAATGGGGCTGTCAATATTGAGGGACCCAAGGGAAAGCTCGAGTGGACTTTGCCATCCAAAATTAGTGCAAAAGTCGAGGGCGAGCAACTCTCCGTCCTTCGTGACGGCGACAATCGCGAGCAAAAAGCGCTTCATGGCCTTTCCCGCTCATTGCTTTCAAACATGATCACTGGAGTCACCGATGGCTTCAAGCGCGACATGGAAATTCATGGCGTCGGTTTCAAAGCTGCTGTCCAAGGTCAAAAGCTCAATCTCAGCCTTGGCAAGTCGCACCCCATTTTGTTCGATATCCCTCAGGGTGTGAAAATTACCGTCGCCGAGAATACGAAGCTCTCCATTGAAGGCATCGACAAGCAGATTGTCGGCCAGTGTGCCGCAGATATCCGTGCTTATTATCCGCCAGAGCCTTACAAGGGCAAAGGTGTCCGCTTCGTTGGTGAACAAATCCGCCGCAAGGAAGGCAAAACCGTCCAATAAACCATGTCTGCCACAGATAAACGTAAATTCCGTCACGTCCGCCTGCGTAAAAAACTCGCTGGCACACCAACCCGTCCGCGTTTGGCTGTCCACTTTTCTGGACAACACATCACGGCCCAAGTCATTGATGACACGATCGGCAAGACACTTGTTTCCGTCAATACCACGGAAGCTGAGCTCCGCGCCAAGCCTGGTGCTAGAGCCAATGTGGCTACTGCTTGCGAAGTTGGAAAGCTTATCGCTGAACGTGCCGCCGCACACAAGATCACCAAGGTTGTTTTCGACCGTGGTGGTTTTAAATACCATGGCAAGGTCAAAGCCCTTGCCGATGCCGCCCGCGAGGGTGGTTTTGAATTCTAATACGACCTACCATGCCTCCGAAATCCAGAGATAGAAAACAATCCCGTCCCGAAACGCCAAGGGAGCCGAAGGAGACTACTGAAAAAGTTGTCTTCATTAACCGTTGCGCGAAAGTCGTCAAGGGTGGTCGTCGTTTCAGCTTCAGCGCCCTCATTGTTTGTGGCGACCAAAAAGGAAAGGTCGGCGTTGGCTTTGGTAAAGCCAATGAAGTGAGCGAGGCAATCCGCAAGGCCACTGACGCTTCTAAGAAGCGCATGGTTAAGATCGCCGTTCAAGAAAACACTATTCCTCACATGGTGACTGGCGAATTTGGCGGTGGCCGCGTGCTTCTCCGTCCTGCTTCTCCCGGAACCGGCGTTATCGCTGGGGGCGGCGTCCGTGCCGTTCTCGAAGCGGTCGGCATTCGTGATGTTCTCGCCAAGTCACTTGGTTCCAGCAACCACGCCAATGTCGTTCATGCCACTATTGCTGCGCTGAGCCAACTTCGTCTGAAAGACGATGTCTTCCGTCTCCGTGGCAAAACAATTCGTCCCAAGGTTGCCGCTGCTCCAACTGAACCTGCTTCCGCGTAATACACATGAGACTTCATACACTTAAACCCAATCCCGGTGCAAAGCACCGCCGTAAACGCCTTGGTATCGGCGAAAGCTCCGGCAAGGGCAAAACCTCCGGCAAGGGCCATAAGGGCCAGAAAGCACGCTCCGGCGGCTCCATCCGTCTCGGATTTGAAGGTGGTCAGATGCCAATCTATCGCCGGCTGCCCAAACGCGGTTTCAATAACAAGGACTTCAAGACTTTCTACGGCGTCGTCAATTTGGACTCCTTGGAAAAATCGTTTGCCGCTGGTGACACAATTACCGAGCAGTCCCTTCGCAAGGCGGGTCTCGTCAAAGGGCGCTTCGATGGCGTCAAAATCCTCGGTCGTGGTCAAGTGACCAAGGCTTTCACTGTTGAAGTTGATGAAGTCAGCGCAACAGCTCGCGAGAAGATCGAGAAGGCCGGAGGCAAAGTTGTCCTTCCCAAAGTTGACGCAGCAGCCTAAGGCTGCTGCAACCAGCTTCAAATGATCAGCGCCTTCGCCAACATTTTCAAGATTCCTGAACTGCGCACCCGAGTGCTTTTCACCCTTGCGGCGATCATCGTGATCCGCGCCGGTTCGTCTATAACCACTCCTGGGGTAAACGCCCAGGTTCTCCGTCAGTGGTTCCTTGATCATGCCGACGCTGCTTCAAGTGGCGGCGTTGCAGCTCTTTTCAATCTTTTTAGCGGTGGAGCGCTATCGAATTGCGCAATCTTTTCGCTTGGGGTGATGCCTTTTATCAGTGCATCGATCATGCTGCAACTCCTCACAGCCGTGATTCCACGGTTGGGCAAACTCTCCCGCGAGGATGGCGGTCGCCAGAAGATCATGCAATACACCCGATATGCCACAATCGGGCTCTGTATCTTTCAAGCGTATCTCCTTGCAAGATCCTTTGAAAATCCACAGGCAAACCCCTTCTTGCCTGGTATTATGGATACCATCAATAAGTTGGGACTTCCTTTGGTAACAACTCCCGGTATCGGTTTTCAGCTTATCACCATCATTACGATGACAGCCGGCACCCTTCTGCTTATGTGGCTGGGTGACCAACTCACAGAAAAGGGTATTGGTAATGGAATGTCTATTATCATAACCGTAGGTATTTTGGCTCAGTTGCCCGCCGGTTTGATTCAAGCTTGGAGGACATTCGTTCCCAGTGCTGCCAATGCCCAGTCCGCCGTTAGCCCTGTGGTCTTGGTCTTGATGATCGGTTTTCTCTTCTTCGTCATTGCAGCAGTCATCGCCGTGACGCAAGCTCAGCGTAAGATCAGTGTTCAATACGCCAAACGCGTTGTCGGGCGCAAAGTATATGGCGGGCAAACTCAATACATGCCCCTCAAGATCAATTATGCCGGTGTCATGCCGATCATCTTTGCTCAAGCCATCCTGCTCTTTCCATCCACGATTTTGAACATGGCCTTCCCAGGCGTGGGTTGGGCGCAAGATCTTTCAAACCTCCTTACCTATGGATGGTTGCACTATCTTTTCTATGCGCTGATGATTTTCTTCTTCAGCTACTTCTGGGTTGCTACGCAATTCCAACCAGTTCAGATAGCCGACGACCTCAAGAAATACGGTGGTTTCATTCCTGGTGTGCGTCCCGGAAAGCCGACTGCAGATTTCTTGGACTACACAATGACCCGCCTGACCTTTGCGGGAGCCATCTTCCTGACCGCAGTGGCTGTTTTGCCACAGCTTCTTAGCCAGAGCCTCAATGTTCCTTACATGACCTCGCAGTTCTTTGGAGGCACTGGACTTTTGATTATCGTTGGCGTGGTGCTCGATACCATGCGCCAAGTGGAGACACACCTTCTTCAGCGCCACTATGATGGTTTCCTTCGGAAGGGCCGCATCCGCAGTGCTCAGGAATCGCGTAGCCGTCTTTCCTCCGCTCAATCCATCAATGACCAGACACTCGTCTGGATATATGCCGGTATTGCAATCCTCGTCATAGCCGGTGTGACGATTTATCTCGCCACGCAACTCTAGCGTGCTCTTGTAGTCTTGAATACCTGCGCTGTTTTGCTTTGTCCGCCACATTCTGGCAAGGACGCCAACACCCGCCCCTCGATTTGTGGGTTATTGGCTTTCCGCTGTTTGGACGGCATCAGTGCGGATTTCCATAGCTGCACCAAGGAGGTCGAATGATCAGCATCAAGCGTCCCCATGAGATTGAAAAAATGCGCCAAGCTGGCGAGGTCGCTGCCCAGATCCTTAACGAATTGGCCTGCCGCATCGCTCCTGGGGTGACCACCGGCGAAATCGACCATGCCGCTGCTCAGCTGATGTCCGCTGCCGGGGTTCGCAGCGCCTTTCTGGGATATAAAAAATTCCCCGGCCACATCTGCATCAGCCTCAATGAAGAGGTTGTCCATGGCATCGGTAGTTCCCGTGCGATAGCCTACGGCGACATCGTCAAAATGGATGTCGGCATCATTCGCGACGGTTGGATTGGCGACAATGCCACATCGGTTCCTGTTGGCATCATTGATCCTGAAATTGAGCGACTCCTCACCGTCACCGAGGAAATCCTCAACGGTGCCGTGCAACTTGCCCGTCCCGGGCACCGCGTCGGTGACATTTCAAATTTTGTGGAAACCGAAGCCGTCAAAAATGGCTTCAGCGTCGTGCGCGAATTCGTTGGCCACGGCGTCGGTCGCAAACTTCACGAGGATCCCCAAGTGCCAAATTTTGGCAAACGCGGCAGCGGACCAAAACTCAAGCCCGGCATGACACTTGCCATCGAACCCATGATCAACATGGGCCGCGCAGATGTGAAAGTTCTCGCCGACAAGTGGACTGCCGTCACCGCCGACGGCCTCCCCTCCGCTCATTTTGAGCACACAGTTTTAATCACAGATCACGCTCCGGAAGTATTGACATGGCCAAGAAAGACGC
>JBILMW010000043.1:0-15732 GCA_044375335.1 Terrimicrobiaceae bacterium
TCATCACTCCCGGCGCCTGCAAGATCGGCATCATGCCAGGCTACATCCACAAGGAAGGCAAAGTCGGCGTCGTCTCGCGCTCCGGCACCCTCACCTACGAAGCCGTCTGGCAACTTTCCAGCCGTGGCCACGGTCAATCGACCTGCGTTGGCATCGGCGGCGACCCCATCAATGGCACATCGCACCTCGATGTCGTCAAAATGTTCAACGACGACCCCGGCACCGAAGCCTTCATCATGATCGGTGAAATCGGCGGAACCGCCGAAGAAGAAGCCGCCGAGTGGATTGGCAAAAACTGCAAAAAACCAGTCGCAGCCTTCATCGCCGGAGCCACAGCACCTCCCGGACGCCGCATGGGCCACGCAGGTGCCATCGTCAGCGGCGGCAAAGGCACAGCCGCAGGCAAGATCGAAGCGATCCAAGCCGCCGGCATCGAAGTCGCCGCCACACCAGCCGACATGGCTGACGCGCTCCTGCGCCGCATGGCGAGGTGAGCGGAAGTTTTAGGTCTTAAGAATTAAGTCTTAAGTCGCGCTACCGCGCGAATCCAGTTCATGCGGGGCCGAGGTGAAAACCTGGCCCCGCATTTCTTTTGCCCCCCGGCAAACCGCTCCCAGACTCGTTGGGCAGTTTTTTTGGACGATCGTCCAAATTTTTGGTCGGAGGCGTGCCGGGGTTGTGCGACTAATTTTGAAGATTGAAGCGCAGGGGGGCGTCGAATTGGTCGCCGGTGGGGTATCGGCGCCATCCTGCGTGACGGTAAATTCCGTGCGGCAAATCTCCTGTCCACGAAAGAGGTCGCAGACGGACTCTATGGCCTGAGTTGGTAATCAAGATTGGGCTCGAAGTGGAGTTTCATGAATTTGGGTTCCAGAGCGGATGGGTCCGCCAGCCCGCAGGCAGGCCCATTTCATCAAGAGGAATTTCGGGATACTCATCAAAGAGAGTGAACAGCCTGTCTCTCCACCGGGTTGTTGAGCTGAGCTTCCCGAGCCAATGATAGCACACCGTGAGTTGAAGGCCGATTCGCTCTGGCGCGAAGCCGGGACGGATATGCCAGTTAGGATTTTTGTTTTTCCCCGGGATCGAGGGCTTCACGCCAAATGCCCGATTCCAGACCCGGGCATGGTGGGCACACGAATTTCTCAGTGTGAAGATGGCCTTGGTCCAAGAGAGAAGTTGTTCGTCGGGAAATCCGAAATCCGCTGCCGCTTTTTTGAGGACATCCCGATCCACTCCGTAGGCCAGCTGGAGCGCTGTCTCGCAGGTCATCAATTCACAAGCCATCCAGAGCGGCAAATGCTCGTGGTGATCCCCGTAGGTTTTTGTGAAGTGCTTCACAAAGGTGTCACTGGCCCTTTTCTTTTCGTTCTGCAGCTTGCCGATCCACTGTTGATAGTCAGGCCGCTCAAGCCCTCTCAGCTTGGCGAGGGCTTTGAGATTCCTCCAGCATCGCTTCCAAAGCGGGCGCTTCTTGAAGCCGGGAAGATTCTTTTCGTTCAAGTATCCAAATGGGCCGTGAGCCTGAACAAAGTGAAAAACGAAACGCGTGCGCACAGCCACCTCGATCCGTTCTATCGCATCCAGCAGGATGATCCGTAGTCGCCGGTCGAAGCTATATCGCCGCCATACCGTTTCCAGATTGGTGCCGGGCTCAAAAGTATCGCCCGCTTTTCCCGACGCATCCTGAATTCGGAAGGGATAGAGGTATCCGCTCAGGCGGTAATAGTTCACCACCTTCAGCCGCCCGATCAATTCATCCCGATCCGCGATCAATCCACGGCCGATGAGTTGATCTGCCTGCTCTTCTAGACTCAGTGCCTCCTTCGAATAAATCATGCAGATTTTTCTTTCATCAGGACTACGGCAGGGTGCAAAAAAAAGACCCGCCGAATTACGCATGCAAGCAGAGGCGCGGCGGGTTTGATGAGGTAACTATCGAAGGGTATTGAGGGGATTACAATTCTTTTTTCCCATCTGCTCGAAAAAATACTCTGTCTTGAAGTCATCGGTGAATTGCTTGCTTTCATTTTCCTTGATAAAGGCCGGCTGAATGAAGTCCTCCTCATCCACTGGCAGGCCCTCCGCCTCTGGCTTAAAGGCATCCCTTTCCACATGAAGGAAAGCCACGCCGAGAAACAAACCGACGCTTTCCGCGTGAGGAAATAAGACTGCGGATCACCTCGAGATATTGAAGCGCAGGGGGGGCGTCAAATTGGTCGCCGGCGCTGGCATTTCGAATTCGGCAACGCCAGCCTGCTTCGAGGGCGGCGCGGTCGAGAGCTTCAAAAATGGCGCGTTTTTCGAGTTCGCGAAGAGGCAGAACCTCGAAGTCCCGGTTTGAGGCGTGGGCTTCTTGGGCTGTTATCAAAACCCACCGGGCACTACTGCAAGTTTTGGATTGCGCGGAGGGGTTGGCACTCTTTATTAAGAAAAAGAAGAGCGGCCGCATGCGTCTACATGCGACCGCTCCGTAATGCGCGGTTTTTAGGAACCACGCTCACCTTGGCGGGTTTATCCCCGCCGGGATGTGCAGCGCTGGAGTTTCAAAAAAACCAACGCGTGTCTCACTTCGCAAGTGCAGTCTCGGGCTGGGCCTTCTTGCGGGTCAGCCCGGACTGTCTTGCTGAGCGTGTGACATATCCAATCGCGGCATACAGCTCGGAGTCCTTGCCGTAATCCTTGGTGCCTTTGATGGAATCAATGATCAACTGGAGATTGATCATCATTTCCTTCTCGGCGATGTCGCGTGCGGCCTTCGCGCCCTGGCGCTGTTGATCCAGCAGCGCAATGCGCTGGCGGATTTCCAGTAGGGGTTGCGAGGTTTGACGGAACTCCTGCACCGTCATGCCAGAAAATATGGCTTCAGGTGCGAGGCTTTCCCACGCTCTGAGAACTTCGTCGGTTTTTTCGATAAGAGATAAACTCATGGTCGATATTCCTTCTGGTTCTTATGTTTCACTGCATGGTCGCGGAGAAGGGCAGTGGCGCGTTCAGACCACGCGCGTGCCTCCCTCCTTTTTCCATGGGTTCGTCCCGGCCCGGCACCTGCCGGCGGGTCGGAAAATGTTGTGGCGTCTCCCGTTTCGTGGCGCCGGGCGTCTCATGGTGCGGAATCGGAAAGAGCACATTGAGATCTTCGGTGTCGCCGCTCCAGCAACAGAGGCCCAAACGCTCGGCACAGCCCCTCACCAGACCATCGCTGGTGAAGACCACGCTGTCGTTGCGCTTTGCAAGAAACAGCAGGCGCACCTCTGTTTCAACAAGGCTCCTGGAAAAGCCCTCTCGAAAGGTCTCGTAAAATCCCGTCTCGACCTCGGGGATGCTGGCGGAGTGGACAGTGACCGCGCCCTCGCCCACATATTCACGCAGGCAGGGATTCTCGCACACCATACCGTGCGGCGCCCAAGCCACAATCCCACGCTCCGCCCAGTCGCCGGTTTGTCCCTCGCGGCGGAGAGTTTGGAAGGTGTGGAGGTCGTGGAGGGCGAGGTTCATGGCAGGATGACGAGGGTGTTTTGAAACTCTTGGAGAGGCTTTCCAGCGAGCATGGCCGCCTTGCCTTGCGAGATGCGGTTCTCGGCCACGGCCTGCCGCAGAAGAAGCGTGAAGCGCATTGGCTCCTCCACGAAATGGCAGGCACCGGGATCGTTTTTCCGGAATCCCCGGCGGCTCCACTCGATCCAAACGCGTTGCATCGTGCCCGCAGCCATGAGCCCCAGCCCCTCGGCGCGCTTGAGCTGCGCCGCGCAGGAAACGCCGAACATTTCCTTCACCTGCTTGAGTTCCTGGAGATCCACATGCTTGCGATGGCCGCCGAAGAGGTCCAAGAAACGCCCCAAGGGTAACAACATGGCCCCGGCGAAGCGGTGGCAGATCGTCTCCTGCTCCCGCTCCGGAAGGCGGGTGATGGCCGTATCCAGCAGGATGTGTCCCAGCTCGTGCATCGCGCTGAAGCGGATCCGGTCCACGGGAAAGTTTCGGTTCAAAGCGATCACATCGCGCTGCCCGGCCTTCCCGGCGAAGCCATCAAACGCCTCCGGCGCATCCGCCAAATGCACCATCAGATGCCGCTCCTCCAGCAGGGCCACCACCGATTGGATCGGCGCTTCACCCAGCCGCCACTCCGCCCGCACCCGCTCCACCGCGCTCTCAACATCCTCCAGTCCAACGATTTTTATGCCCTCAAGCGGATTTTGAAACTTCTCGGTCATCCCCAACAAATCCTCCAACTCCACATACCGCTCGAAAAAATCCTCCGCCTCGCCTTTGACTCGGCTCTCGTCCTTGGCAAGCAGGCTCGACTTGCAGCGGAATTTCAGGCCGTCGAGTTTCGCCTTGAGCGGACGCCGGAAAAAATCCTCGGGCATCTCCAGCGCCATACTCAGTGCCTCCACCATGCGAAGCGTCGGCTTCATCTGCCCTTTTTCATATTTGCTAATAGCCGCCACCGAGATACCCCCCGGCATGCGACTCTGCAAATCCCGCATCGACAAACCACGCCGCTCCCGCGCCTGCCGGAGCCGGACGCCGAAGAGATTTTCCATCGAAGACAATGTTGGAGTCGTCATAGTGAACATAATATTTATTTTTTGTTTTTTTGTCAACCGACTTTGCAAAAAAATGTCTACAGGTAGTGTAGTGCGCCCTGTAGATCACATTATTTTGTGAGCGCATTCGATTCCTCCGCGCATTGCCACGAATTGATCCGGGGTTCGCCAAATGGTTTTTGAACGGCATTCGAACACTCCGAAGCTGCGAACAATTTTTTTGACAGCCCATTCCATCCTCCCGAGGCCGAAAACAATTCTTCTGGCAGCAGAAGCGGTTTCTCCAGCGGCAAAAACAATTTCTGCGAGGGCGGAAAAAATACCAATCCATCAATCGAATGAGGCTTTTCACTCCAGAAAAAGCCATAACCTTGCAGGCGGCGATTGTAGCTTAATACGCCGCCGCATTCACCACTCGAAACTCCTCGGTGAGCATCGGACGCCCGCTGGCATCTTTACCCGCCAAAAACCAACGGTTGTTTTCCAAGCTCAGGATCAACGCCTGGCCGTAGTCTTTGTGCTCGGCAAGCAGCTTCGGAAGCTCTTTACGAAGCTCGAAGGCAAACTTTGTATCAGCCAGCAAGGCATGATCAGTTGTGGGTCGACCATTCACACCGAGAATAAAATCCGGAAAAAATCCCCGCCCGTTATCCAACAAAACCCGCACCGAGTAAGCCTTATTTTGAGGGTTTCTGTGCCACCAAAGAAGTCGACCACTGGCGTCGCGATCCAGCGACCTCGCAAAGTCCAACTCCCAAGTGTTCAAGCCGGGTGGAATACGCCCGTAAACATTCCTGGCCGATGGAGGCAGGGGCGAATCACTGGATAACCTTTCTGGCAACTCCAGCGCAGGGATGAATACCGCCCCCTTCGCAAGCGCCTTCCGACGCGCATCATTGAAAAGATGGGGATGCGTGACGAGCAAGATATCGAGCCAGTTTTTGACCTCCTCCGGCCCGTCAGTCATGTCATAGCCTTGGTCCTTGAGAATTTCGGTAAGCCTTTCCAAAAGCGACTTCCAAAGCACCTTGCGGTCGAAGACCTCGGAGGAAAGAATTCGCTGCGCGCGGGTCGCTATTTCCTCCGCCGAAAGACGCGCAAAGTCAAATTCGGTTTGAATTTCCCCTTTGAAAACATCCAGCGTCACTTTTTGAACCCTGACCTGTTTTTTAAAAACCTCGAAGAGGTTTGCAGCAGAAACCATGAAATAGCGGGCGCAGTCCTCTTCAGTGGGCTCGAAATCCTCTGCCAGAATTTGCGTTGTGAATCTTCGCGGCACATTCGGTTTCAAGTCGTAAGCATATTTTCCCGTTGCTGCCGCCTTCTCTCCGGATAGAGCTTTCGCGGGTGATGCCGCATCAGAAAAGACCGAGTGAAAAAGCGAGGGTCCACTGACCACAGGCGAAAAAGAAGTGCCCGGCGCATCATTTTCCAGCGAATAATCCCCGCTCACAGCGGTGTAGAATGCACCCTCTGGAGGCACTGGGAACATCGTGGGCACAGATTCGCCCGGAGCGAGAGTTTGGATCGTATTTTTCCCGCCGATTTGAATCACAAAAGTGTTTGGGCTCGCGTGGGCGTAAGCCGTCTGGATTTTATTGATCCGCTCGCCAGCTTGGTGGATTCCGCTCTGTGTTTCCGAGGCAGCAAGGAAAACATGTCCGTAGCGCAGGATTTCCGGAATCTTGCGGCCTTGGACTCGGCGATGGACCCGCAGGATTCGGCCCACAAGTTGAACTCCAAAGTCGGCATCCTTCGCGGCCCTCATGGAAACAAGCGTCCACGCCCTCGGTGCATCGAAGCCGAGCGCCACGGCCATTTTGAAAATCAACACCTCCCGCTTCTCGTCATTTGCGAGCGCCATCAAACCGGCATCTGGCTCAGCGGCGGTGTGCACGGCAATTTGCTCCTCGGAAAATCCAAGTTGGAGCAGCTTTTTCTTGATTCGATCGACGCTGTTTTTTTCATCGGAATCAGCCTGCACAAGCATCAATGGCACCAGAGAGATTCCAGCACCCGCAAGAGTTTGTTTGATCTCGCGGTGGGTCTTCGCACCTTCAAGCAGGGCGGTGGTCTCAAAATCCACGAGCGCCTTCTTCTCATTTTCCAATGCCTCCCAGGTGATGCAACTCACCCCTGTTTTCACGAGGCCAGATTCCACCGCGTCGTGACGGCTGATCGAGATGCGATGCACCTCACCGAGGTGCATCTTTTTTTGCAAATCCTCCAGATCACGATCATCCGGCGTGGCAGTGATGAGGATCGTATATTCCGGCTTGAGGACAGACCTGAAAAAATCCGCCGCCTGCGTCTTGCCATGGAATCCGTGGTGCGCCTCGTCCACCACCACGCCGATTCGGAAGCCTTGAGCCCGCAGAGAGGCGATGAAATCATCCAGACTCGCGGCGAGTTCGCCAGACCGGCGCACATTTCTTTGATCCGCCACCCGTGTGGCCACAGCTCCCCAAGTGGTCACAAATATATCCCCGCCGCGCGAGCCCGTGGGATTGCGGTCCTCCGCGAGCACCCGCAGACGCAATCCTGCGAATTCCTCCCGTAAAAAGGCCGCCGTTTGGTCGACCACGCCTTTGAACGGCGCGAACCAAAACCACACCACTGCCTCCTCGTGCGCAAATCTCTCGGCGATGTTTCCCGCAATGAGTGTTTTGCCCGAGCCGGTGGGCGCTTCCAGCAAAAGATAGCCGTGGCTGTGAATGGCCGTAACTCGGCCTGCCTCATCCTCGCCTGCCGCATCCAGAAGCGACTTCGCATAGGAAAAAACCTCGATACCGCTCTCCACTGCGCGCTTTTGAAATTCCTTGAGCGTTCTCATGCCACTCCCTTCAAGCCAAAGCGCCGCGCAAACGCTTCGGGCATGCCTTCGTGCTGGATATGGCCACCGGGCAAGTGCTGGCGAAGCAACTCGGGCTGCCAAGAATACACGATCACCGACCGGGCTTCCGCGATCATCGTCTCCAAGGCCGACAGGTGCTTCCGAGAGAATCGCGGCACATACACCAGAGTCTCCTCAGCATCACCAGCCACCTGCGCTCCATCGCCCTCGAAGGGGCTCACCACCTTGCAGTGCAGAAGTTGCAAGGCCGTCCACACCTCGGCGTGCTCGATTTCGACCAAGCGCCCTGGCGGAATCCGCCGCGTGCGCAGATAGGCAAAATTGCTACCCGTGCCCGGCTGGTCGCCATACCCTTCGATGACCCGCCGCACCCGCGTGGCGCAGACATCCCTGCAAAGGTTCTTCTCCGGCTCCTCGGTGGTCGCCTCCGTGCTGGAGACCAAAATAAAACGCCGCTTCCCGCCGTCTTCCGCGTTCATTTTCAAAACGGCGTGCGCCGTGGTCCCGCTCCCGGCGAAGAAATCGAGGATGATGTCGCGAGGTCCAGCCGCCATCTTCAAAATCCGCGCAATCAACTCGACAGGTTTCGGCGTGCTAAAAAGATCTGCCGTGTTGAAAATATCGCGAAGCATTGTCTTGGCTTGCCTCATTGTTGGCAAATCCGCCCAAATTGTTGGATAGGGGCGAGCGGGCAAATCTGGAGCATATTCACGTGCATACGGTTCCCATACCACGGCCCCTAACTTCTGTTTTTTCTTCCAGACAAGAGTTCCTCCTTGCCGATGTTTAATTACCGCGTCTTTACCCATGGCCCAGCGGGCTTCTTCTCCATTGTCATGGATTGGGTAAACCTCATTGCCATCGGGATCGATGATTGGAAAAAACATCGTTGGACGATCTTTGCGAAGGCTGTTTTTTCCGTTTTTTTTGACGAGCCTGTCACGGTATCGACGCCCGCCCGAATCAATTCCTCCATATGCTTCAAGAATATGAGGAGCATCAACTTGATCGAACTTTGCGGATCGTGAGTTCAGCGCAAAGCAAAGGATAAATTCATGGTCCGGAGTGATTGCCACTTTGTTGTCATTTGGACTGTCCACCTTTTTCCAAATGAAGTTCGCGACAAAATTCCCCGCCCCAAAAACCCTATCCATGAGGAGGCGCAGGGCAGCCATTTCATTGTCATCGATCGAAACGAAAATGACGCCATCCTCACGGAGCAGATCCTTGGCGAGGGTGAGGCGCTGGAACATGAACTCGCACCATTTCGAGTGCCGCCAGGAATCCTCCCGGTCCACGAAGGAATCGTTGTAAACGAAGTCGCGGTTGCCGGTATTGTAGGGCGGGTCGATATAGATGCACTTCACCTGCCCGGCATGGGAGAGCCTGAGTGCGCGAAGGGCATCGAAGTTGTCACCCTCGATGATCAAATTTTCGTAGGGAGCGGAGCCGCAGGAATGCTCGGGAACCAAGTCGAGCGCGACGAAATCTGAATTCAACGCCTGGTCGCGCTCGATTTCGTTCGCCTCCCAGACCAAGCCGAAGCGCGTGGCATCTCGCCGATCGCGCGCTTCAAGAAGGCGGATCAACTCTGGCTTGCTCAGGTCGTCGTATTTGTTCGGCATCGGAAGGTGGAAATTTAATAAAAGCACGCATTCCTTGGCGAGGAGCGAATGTTGCTATCGCAAAATCCGGGACCCGCGAGGGCAAGTGCCAGTGCACCCCGAGACCCGCAGAAACGCCGCTGTTCGGCTGAAAATTGGGAACCCGGTGGAGCGGCGTCCCATTTTTTGAAAACTCACCACGCATTACCCGCCACCTCTTTTCCACGCCAGTGCCTGCACGGCCGAGACGGCCATGCTCCCTTGGCTCTCGCGAGGTTCGGACGACACGGAGGTCGTCCCTCCAGCTTTCTTTGCACATCAGGATTTCTGAAGTTGTGGATTTTATCGCGTGGGATCGGTGAGGCGATCTTTGGGATTTTCCAGGCGTTTTTTAACTTGTTCCCAGGAGAGTTGCTCGGCATGACCATCGGTGAAGAGGTAGTTCGCATTGCCGCCATGCCTTTTGACATCAATAAACTCCTCGAAAGATTCAGGAGGAACTTGATCCCCGTAGAACTCCGAGAAATGGAAGTGGTCGGTGGAAAAATCTTTCGATGACTCGGCGAAGTAGATCGTTTCGGAGGGACGGTCTATTTTTGAGAGATAGGAGAAATCCAAAAACTCGGCTTGGCAGGGATTCGGCGTGAGCATGTCGTTGATAGCAAAACTGCGTTCTCGCGACTTTGCCGGATCGGATGGACATTTTAACTTTATAGAGTCTGAGGCATAAGGTTGCAGGGTGACAGCCCATTGATTTGCAGCACCCTTGTGCGAAGTCATGGGGAGTTTCATGGCATTGTCTGCGGCGTAGGAGATGGCTGCCATGCCGATATTTCGAAGATTTCCAAGACATTTGGTCGCATTGCCTTTCTCAACCATGGCGCGACTGATCGGAAGACCAAGAGCTGCCAGGATGCAAATAATGGAAACAACAACTAAAAGCTCAATGAGCGTGAACCCTCCTTGTGCACGCAAGTCGGAAGGATTTGACGAATTTGAAAGAGAATTCACGCCCACGGCTTCAAGATTAGGCTTTTTTGCGACGCAGGTTCAATAGAGCGAATAAGGCTACAATGAAGCCTGCGAGCGCGTAAGTGGAGGGTTCCGGGACGACACCGAATGTCGCGGTTAATCCATAATTTTGAACATCTGTTTGAGAAAAATAATCCGAACCCCCGATGAAGACGGAGTAATCACCGGCAGCAAGGTTAAAAGTGCCGGTCACATAACCATCCGCGTTGCCGTCTCCATTGATTCCGGCAGCGCTGCCATAATTGGCACTCGTTCCATCGGCAACATGGCCAATGTAGGAGAAATAGCGGAGGCTTGCTGGTGTGCTACCAGAATCATTACCTATGGCGAAGTTTCCGAGAGCATTGAAAGCACCATCTGTTTTTGTGGTTCCACCAAATCCATTGGGATAAGTTAGGTTTAAATAATCTATTGTTATCTGGGCTCCATCGTGAGATGCCGCGTCAGGACTGAGGTGCGCCAAGCCACTGTAAATGGAATATGCAGGCAGCAATCGCGTTCCCGACACATAAGAGATCACTGACTGTCCGCCGCCGGTCAGCGAAAGGGTGACGGTCGCTGAACTAGCCAGCGTAAATCTGAACCAGCGTCCTTTATGACTATCACCAAAGTCGGAATCCGTTGCATCTGCCCATCCATAACTTGAAGGGATATTAGTTGCTGTGATGGTAACCGAGGAATTCGAAAAATTTCCACTATTCCCGGTTACACTCCAAATCCCTCCGGTTTCTGACCATGTGCCGAAATTTCGGTTAGTATATCCAATGTGCCCAGAGGCGGTTTGCAATGCTGATAGCACGAAAAAAAATGCAGCTAATATTTTTGTAATTTTGTTCATAAATTGTTATTATAAAGATTTTAAATTCATTCCCTCCGCGTGGCATTCGACATCGAACGCACAAAAGTGATGCCGCAGAGGAGCCAGGGGTTTTTATGGCCGCCAAAAGGAATGTGCGGCGCCCGAGGCTTGGGTTGATCCGGACGAGGGGTCCGGGTTTTAGAAAAGAATCACGCGCCTCAGGCTATGGGCACGGGAGTGGCTGGGGAATGCGGACGGGATTCCGCCGTGAGATTCCGGGGGAGAGGAAATTGGAACGGGGCGCTGACGGGCACGGGGAGGAGGTTGGCATCGTTGAGGGCGAAGAGTTCGATTTTCTTGGTGGCCGACAAAATCTCGGGGACTTGCTTTTCCTGCTTTTTGGCCTCCTTGATCGAATCGCACATGTTGCAGGGGTGCTCGCCGTCGAAGGTTTTTTTCGCGCCGGCGAGAACGGAGCCGTCCTGCGTGGAGTAGGTCCAGATCATGTTCGCCCAAGCCACGGTTTGCAGGACTCCCCAGTGGCCTCCGATGATAAAAAACAACGCTACGGCGGCTATGACTTGGCCGCAGGAAGCGAGGATTTTTCGACGGAGCGTGGACACGGGCGCGGAGACTAGCTTCCGCGAGGGGATGGTGTCAATGCGAAAAATCAGGCTGCTTCCTCGTTGTCGCCCCGGTATTCGGCGAGCTTGTTGCGGAGGGTGCGGATGCTGATCTGGAGGAGTTCGGCGGCTTGAGTGCGGTTGCCGTTTGTGCGCTCGAGGGCTTCGAAGATGGCGCGTTTTTCGAGTTCGTGGAGTGGCATCACTTCGGAATTCGAAGCGGGAGCCGGAGTAGCGGATTCTTGAATGGCGGGAGCCGCCTGGGGTGTAGCAACGGGCGCTGGCGGGGTTAGCCCCATGAGTTCGGCACTGATGGGAACTCCTTCCTCGGCGAGGATGGCGGCGCGTTCGACGACATTTTGAAGTTCGCGCACATTGCCGGGCCAATTGTGGGCGAGCAGTCCAGCTATGCCGCTTTCAGAAAACCCACCGCTTTTGATGCCGTGTTCCTTGGAAAAACGCTCGAGAAAATGATTGGCGAGGAGTTCGACATCCCCCGTGCGTTCGCGGAGTGGCGGGACTTGGATGGGGAAAACATTGAGGCGGTAGTAGAGATCCTCGCGAAAGTCGCCTTTCTGAACCGCTTTGAGAAGGTCCCGGTTCGTCGTGGCGACGACACGCACATCGACTTTGATGGTTTTATTTCCTCCGACGCGTTCGAATTCCCGCTCTTGGAGAACGCGGAGGAGCTTGGCCTGGAGGGCAAGGGAGATCTCACTGATCTCGTCGAGGAGGATGGTGCCGCCATCGGCCAATTCGAATCGGCCATCCCGCTGGTCGGTCGCGCCAGTAAAGGAGCCTTTTTCGTGGCCGAAGAATTCGCTTTCAATGAGCGTCTCGGAAATGGCGGCGCAATTGACCTTGATAAACGGCTTGTTGGCACGCTGGCTGTTAAGGAAAATCTCATTTGCCACCAACTCTTTACCCGTTCCATTTTCACCACTGATCATGACCGTGGCATTGGTCCTACCGACACGATGGATGAGATCTTTCAATCGGGTGATGGCGGGGCTGTTTCCAATGATCTCGCGGCGGGCGACGCTTTCGCGATTGAGAAAATCCGTGACGCGAACCGCACGCTGGAACTCGGCAGCCTTCTTGAGAATCAGGTCGATTTGCGTCATCGCAAACGGCTTGGGAAGGTAATCGAAAGCCCCCAACCTCATGCACTCCACGACGGATTCGATCGATCCGTTTGCAGTAATCATTACTACAAGCGGTTTGTTGTCATTGTGGGAGACGCGCTCGATGAAGACCCGCCCGTCGCCATCGGGCAATTCCATGTCGAGGAAGATGAGATCAAACGAATTGGCCGCGAGGCGCTTTTCGGCCTCCGCAATCGACCCCGCCGTGGAAACGGCATACCGCTTGCCCCGCAGTCGCTCCTCGAGGGATTTGCGAATAATCGCGGTGTCATCAACAATCAATATGCGGTCAAGAGCCATCAGGTCTTAGCAGGAGGAAGATAAATACATCCAACTTGTGATGCTACCAGAAGAATTCCGGCATTCAAGCTTCCCCCATCACAAACTTGACACCGCGAGAGGATTGGGATGTTGATGCAGTTGGACTATGAAAATAACCTCATTTGGTTTTGTCGATTTGGCGGAATCGTTCATCAAAGACGCACTCTCATCGCCCCCACTTGGCGGCGGCTCGTGGGGTTTTCAGCGCTCGGTGAACTTCAGCGAGCGCACGGGTTCGCTGCAGATCATTCTTAAGAATGCCTCGGGTGTCGCCAAAACGAAGGCCTCGATCCAAGCACGCCAGACTGGGACATCGAAGGACTACAGCATACAAGGTTGGACGGAACTTCCGGATGAGGACAAGCGGTCGATGTTTGTCTTGAAGGAAAGCAATCCTGTGCGTGTCGAAGAAGAGATTTTTGAAATCGTTGACCGCCTACTGTCCGAGCTCCCAGAGCGTGACCAGTCTGCGACATTCGAGCGGCCCGCGCCTCCGCCGAAGCCAACTTTTGCGCCATTGATTCCAGAAATTCAGAACGCTCCCGCGGAGCCTTCTGCAGAATCTTTTGATTCCAATCAGGCGTTCATAGATTCCCTGCTTTCAGGCGACAAAGAGAATCCAGCGGAGGCCGAGCCTGCAGCGGAATCCGCTGAGTCCAATCAGGCGCTTGTGGATTCCTTGCTTTCGCCCGATAAAAGTGATCAACCGCCAGCGGAAGAGGAGCCGGCGAGCGCACCCGCGACTGAAGCCCCCGCTGAGGAGGCTGCGGCACCAGAGGAAGCAGCGCCCAAGGCCAAGGCGACGAAACCTAAAAAGGCGGCAAAATGAAGTCAGCGGGCTATCCGCTCTGGGCCATGGTATCGCGATAGAGGGCCGCATACGCTCCACCGCGCGCGACGAGCTCCGCACCGGATCCATCTTCCACAACCCGTCCATTTTGAAGCACCACGATGCGGCCGAGACCGTGAATGGTGGTAAGCCGGTGGGTAATGATGAGGGTCGTCCTGCCCTTCATGAGTTCCAAGATTGTTCCCATGATGGCGTGCTCGGTGCTGGGATCGAGGGCACTGGTCGGCTCGTCCAATAAGAGAATCGGCGCATTTTTGAGAAACGCCCGAGCAATGCCGATGCGCTGACGCTGACCGACGCTCAGGTGGCCGCCGCGCTCTCCCACGGGGCTGTCGAGACCCTTCGGCATGCGTTGTATGAAGTCCAGCGCCTGAGCTTTTCTCGCGGCCTCTTCGATCTCGGCATCCGTCGCGCCAGGTTTCCCATAGGCGATGTTTTCGCGAATCGTGGTAGAGAAAAGGAGCGTGTCTTGAAGAACCATGCCGATGTGTGAACGCAGGCTCTTTTTTGTGATGGAGCGGAGATCGCGTCCGTCGAGGGACACCGTGCCGCCCGTGGGGTCGTAGAATCTCGGCACAAGGCTCAGCAGGGTGCTTTTTCCGGTGCCCGTGCCGCCGACAAATGCAACGGTCTGGCCAGGCTCGATGGTGAAATTGATATCCTGCAGGACTCCCCGATCTTCCGTGTAGCCGAAGCCAACCCCTACAAACTCGATTCGTCCCCTCACCTCTTTCAAATCCACAGCATCCGGCGCGTCGGGCACATCGTCTTGGCGGTCCAGAACCTCGAAGCAGCGCTGCGCCCCGGCTGCGGCACCTTCAAGCGCCCACGCTGTGTAGGTGAGCTGCTCAAGGGGTTGATAAAGCATGAGGAGATAGGAGGAAAAAACCAGCAGGTCGCCCAAAGTAAAGGCTGCGGCGGGATTCATGACCTGCAGCGAGCCGATGTAATACATGAGCGCCGTGCCAGCCGCCATGAGAGTTCCAACCACGAGGGCGCTCGCCACCGAGGTCATATTGAGCTTCATGTTCGCCTCCAAGCTGCGCGAGGCACGGCGGCGGAATTGATCGACCTCGAAGGACTCACGCCCGAAAGCATGAACCATGCGGATCTGACTCAAACCCTCCTGTGCGATGGTGAGCAGATCACTCTCGCGTTCATGGATGTCGGTGGATTGGTTTCTCACACGAACGGCATAGAAGCGGATCGCCCAGACCACCGGCGGCAAGATCGCAAGAGAAGCCAGCGTGAGCGGCCAATTCATTCGCACCATCACAAAAAAAGTCGCCACCAGCATGACGACAGATGACAGCACGGTCGCGAAACCTTTGTTGTAAATGGTCTGGATGCTCTGCGAGTCGTAGGCCACGCGGAAACTCGAGTCCGCACTGCGGCGCGAATCGTGGAATTTAAGCGGCAGGTTTTGCAAAGCTGTATAAAGATCTGTGCGCAGCTTCAGCAAGGACTGAAGACCCACGCGGACGAAAAGGTAATTCGACCCCAGATTCACCAAGCCCGCGAGAAGGCTGATCAAAACCATCGCGAGGCAGAGCCAGAAAACAACGAGTGATGGCGAAGTGGCGCCGAACCATTCCTTCAAAAGCACGCGCGTGTCGGCCGTTCCAGCCGACGAGTCAAGGACGCCGTCGACGATGAATTTGAAGGGCCAGGGCTTGAGGAGATTGAAACCGATGGATACCAGAGTGAGCCCAACACCTCCCGCAGTGGCCAAAGCGAAGGGGCGGAAATAGCGGATCGTTCTCGCGTAGATATTCACTCACCTCCTGCTAAGGCAGCAGCGAGCTTCAAGCAAGACAACAGAGGCGCGGAGGGGCCAAGATTTGATTTGCCACAACGCCACCCCTCTGCTGAAAACTCCTCCCACTTTGGACAACATCTCTATTCAACGCCCCCGCAATCTCGACTGGCAGCGGGCCTCGGCGCTCCTCTACGG
>JBILMW010000185.1:0-4650 GCA_044375335.1 Terrimicrobiaceae bacterium
GGGGCATTCGAGGGGAACAGAGAACGCAATCCGCGCGCTTTGAAAAAAGCACGAGGTCTGCGATGGGATTCTTTTTTATCGTTGACCAAACCGGCTTCATAGCAGGGCCATCCTCCGGCATGGCCCATTCTTCAGCCGCAAAGCGGCGTCAGAGGGGCGTGGTTCGGGCGGTATTTTGCGGCGATGTGTCTGTCTGTCATGCCTCGCTGTCCGTGATGGAAATTTGGGCCATGCGGGACGATGGCCCTCCAAATTGTCGGTGCGATGCGAGCCATTATTGAACACGCGGGCCTGCTCTTTACACTATCGGCCGCATGAACATTAAGGCCGATTTTTTTCAACGCGATCCTGTGACGTGTGCGTGCGAGTTGGTCGGCTGCGAGTTGGTTTGGAACGGCTGCGGGGGCGTGATTGTCGAGACAGAGGCGTATTCCGTTCGCAACGATGAGGCGTGTCATACCTTCACTCGGCCTTCTTCACGGGATTTCGTGACGCGCATGCCGCCGGGGGCTGCTTATGTGTATCTGAACTACGGAGTGCACTGGCTGCTCAACTTTCTCGTGAGAGGCGGGAGCGAGGATGGTTTTGTTTTAATTCGTGCTTTGGAACCGACGCGGGGAATCGAGGAAATGACCCGCCGCCGCAACATGACCACGCTTAAAAACCTCTGCTCCGGCCCGGGCAAACTCACTCGCGCCTTGGGGATCGATGGAGCCTTTCATGGCCGGGATCTCTTTTCGCATCCTGATGCCTCGCTGCGGCACCCGTCCACGCCGCCAAGTGTCCAAGCGTGCAGGCGTATTGGCATAACCCGCTCGGCGGATTTTCCGTGGAGGTTTGTGGCTGCTGGCAGCGGTTTTCTTAGCGTGCCTGCAGACCGGCCGAAGTAGAGAACGCTAAAAAACTCAGGCAGCGAGGTGCTTTTGGACTTCGGTGCTTATGGTGCGACCGTCGGAGCGGCCTGCGGCTTTTTCGGTGACGAGCTTGATCACCGATCCCATTTCCTTGCGGGTGGTGGCGCCGGTTTCGGCGATGGCGGCTTGGACGAGTGCGGTGAGTTCTTCGGCGGAGAGGGGTTGGGGGAGGTAGTTTGCGAGAATTTCGATTTCAGCCTTCTCGGTGGCTGCCATTTCGGGGCGTCCACCCTTTTCAAAGGCCTCGACCGAGTCTTGGCGCTTCTTGACCTCTTTGCGCACGATGGCGAGTGCATCAGCGTCTTCGAGCGTGCTGCCTGCGCCGCCTTTTTCGATGGCGGAGTTCATGAGGGCGGTTTTGAGCATGCGGAGAACGCCGAGTTTTGCGGACTCGCGGGCAAGCATGGCGGCTTTGATGTCTTGGTTGATTTGATCTTGGAAGCTCACTGGTAGTTTTAAGTTTTAAGTGTTAAGAATTAAGTATTAATTTTAGCGGGGCGGTTTCGCCGCGCTAGGAGGACATCAATCGCGGCGGAGATGTTTTTGTTTGGTGTAGGAGTTGCCGATGATGTCGTAAATGCGCTGGGCGGGGAGGACGCGGGTGCTGAAGCAGTCGAGGTTTCCGTCTTCTCCAATGACGGCGATGGCGAAGCCTTCAGGCACATCGTAGGCGGCGGCTGTGCCCGGGCCGTAGGTCACATTCAGGAAGGGGATGTTCGAACGGATCACATCCTGTTCGCCTGAGAAGGCCGCGATGCAGAGGACTTTTTCTGCGGCGAAGCGGGCGTAGATTTTTTGGAGTTGGCTGACTTGGGAGCGGAACGCCCATTGGCGTGGGCTGTTGGCAATGACGAGCACGACGGGTTGGCCGCGAAGACTCTTGAGTGGCTTGGCCGAGCCGGTGGAGTCTGTCCAAGTGAAGGCGGGAGCCTCGCGAACAACTTCTGCTTGGAGCGGCAGTGTGAGGCACAGGGCGGCGAGGAGAGCGAGGATGGGTTTCATATTTTCATTAATTCCGCTTCCTTGGCGGCGGTGTGCTTGTCGATGTCTGCAACGAACCGGTCGGTGAGTTTTTGGACCTCGCCTTCGGTGTCACGGAGTTCATCTTCGCTCATCTTGCCGTCCTTTTGGGTTTTTTTTGCGGCATCCATCGCATTGCGGCGGCTTGAGCGCACGCGCACGCGGGACTCCTCGGCAATGCCTTTCACAGTTTTTGCCAAGTCGCGGCGGCGCTCTTCGGAGAGCTCGGGAATCGGCAGGCGGATGAGTTTGCCATCCACCGCCGGGTGAATGCCGATGCGGGATTCGTTAAGGGCGCGTTCGATGTCGCGAACCGTGGCGGCGTCGAATGGTTGGATAACCAAAAGGCGTGGCTCTGGAGTGGTGATGAGGGCGAGTTGTTTCAGCTTCATCGTGGAGCCGTAGGCTTCGACATCGATGTTCTCGACAAGGGCGGGAGAGGCTTTGCCGGTGCGGATCGCGGCGAATTCATGCGTCATGAAGGCCACGGCTTTTTCCATGCCTTCCTCGGCTTCAAAAAGGATTTCTTCGATACTCATGGCTGCTTATTCGGATTTTTCGGAAACGAGTGTGCCCACTTCTTCGCCAGCGATCGCGAGGCGGATGTTGTCGGGCTTGTTCATATCAAAAACGATGATCGGCATTTTGTTGTCCATGCAGAGACTGAAAGCGGTCGAGTCCATCACTTGCAGGCGGCGCGAAAGGGCGTCCGAGTAAGTGATGTGGGTGAAACGCTTGGCGTCCGGGTTTTTCACGGGATCCGAGTCGTAGATGCCATCGACTTTCGTGGCTTTCAAAATCACCTGCGCGCCGATCTCAGCGGCGCGGAGGGCGGCAGTGGTGTCGGTGGAGAAAAACGGATTTCCAGTGCCAGCGACAAAAATCACGACACGGCCGAGTTCGAGGTGGCGAGTGGCGCGGCGGACGATGAATGGCTCGGCGAGGTTCTGCATTTCGATGGCCGTCTGCACTCGGACTTCGATGCCTTGGGCTTCGAGAGCGGCCATGAGTGCGAGGCCGTTGATGACTGTGGCCAGCATACCCATGTAGTCGGCGGTGGTGCGGTTCATGCCGCGGTGGCTGGCTGTGAGGCCGCGCCAGATGTTGCCTCCACCGATGACGATGGCCAACTCGACACCGAGCTTTCGGGCCTCTGCGACTTGCGAGGCGATTTTTTGGACGACTTCTGGACTTATGCTGTCGCGGCTTCCTGGCTCGCGGAGAACCTCTCCGCTGAGTTTGAGCACGACCCGTTTGTAGCGGACATGGGATGTTTGGGACATGGGCGAGTGCCCAGATAGAACCGCATCAGAGCGCCGGAGAAAAGGACAAATCAAAAACAGCGCCAGGAGCCAGAGGGAAGCCTCGCAGAAATTCGACGGCCTGCAGCCGCTTGCGGCCTTCGAGTTGGACGCTCAGAAGACTCAGCGAGCCGGTGCCGCATGCGACAACAAGGGCGTTGGCATCCGCCTGCAACACCGTTCCTGGAGTGCCGGAGCCTGGGTGTTCGGTAGCGGCATGGATTTTGAAAACATGACCCGAGATGCGGGCGAATGCGCCAGGCCAAGGCGACATCGCTCGGATTCGCAGGGCAAGTTCCGGTGCAGGCTTGCTCCAATCCAGCCAGCCGTCGGATTTTTTCAGTTTCGGCGCATAGGAGGCCGATTGCGAATCCTGTGGAGTGCGCGGGGCGTTGCCGGAAGCGAGTTGGTCGAGTGCGCGGAGCAGGCAGGGCGCGGCGAGATTTGCCAACCGGTCGTGGAGTTCCCCGGTGGTCTCCTGAGGGCCGATATCCAATGCCTCCTCCAACAGGACATCCCCCGTGTCGAGTCCCTCATCCATATACATCACGGTCATGCCCGTTTTGGCATCGCCTGCCAGGATCGCTGCATGGATCGGCGAGGCGCCGCGATGGCGCGGTAGGAGGGATGCATGAAGATTCAGGCAGCCGAGGCGTGGCAAATCCAAGACAGACTTTGGCAGGATCTGGCCGTAAGCGACCACGACCATGATGTCGGGTTTCAAGCCCCGCAGCATTTCGAGGGATGCCGCATCGCGTAGTTTGGGCGGTTGATGGACAGGGATACCGCGCTCGAGGGCGAGTTGTTTGATCGCCGAGGCGCGCGGCTTCAGATCTCGTCCGGCGGGTTTGTCGGGCTGGGTGATCACACCCGTCACTTCGTATTTTCCCGAGTCGAGGAGGGCTTTCAGAGCGGGAAGACCGATCTCGCCGGTGCCGCAAAAAACAACGCGCAACATGTCTTAGAATCCCATCCGTGAAGTGGCGGCCTGACGCGCCATGTGGGCTCGGGCCATCATGAGTTCTCCCGCCGTGACCTCGCGTTGACCCAGTGATGAGGCGCAGCCTGTGCAGAGGTAGTCGTAGATTTCCTTGTCGGGCAGGACGAGAAGAAGCTTCTCACGCACCGGCATGGCGGTAGCGCATTTCTTACAATAGAGCGACGAGGCGCGAAGGCTTTCAAATTGCTGCATGAGTCAGGCGGATTTTAGATGGTTGGCTTCAGCAATACTAAATCGACCTGCCTTATGGATCAACCTCCGCTGCGAGCCGATTTGCGGCGGGATGCGAATCGCGATTGTGCTTGCCAGACCAGTGGCGAATTGGTTTTTCGAGGGCCTCATCTCAAAAACCATCATGTCCGACACCACCATTCTTTCCATTCGCGCTCGTCAAATCCTTGATTCCCGTGGCAAT
>JBILMW010000044.1:0-15623 GCA_044375335.1 Terrimicrobiaceae bacterium
ATGTGTTGAATTCTTTTTCACCATCGTAGCTCAACTTTTTCGTGCTCATTTGTCTATCTTTTTCTTCTACCCTCATTTCATAAGCTCACCAGGCTCTCAAACCAAACGCCCTGGAAGAGGTGGCAAAAAGATTGGAAAAAATTTGCTGGACCTAAAGTCTCGTTTAGTGTGTATAGGAATTCTCTTCAGCAAAAATTAAAACATTTTCAACCCTCAAAAAAATATGAAACTCATCAAACGCCTCACAGCATTCACACTCATCGAGCTTCTGGTCGTTATATCGATTATTGCAATTTTGGCCTCATTAGCTCTGCCGGCTATCACTGGTGCTTTAGCGCGTGGTCAAATGACACAATCCGTGAGCAATATGAAGCAATTGCATCTTGTTGCTCAACAGATTGCTCTGGATGGTTCAACCTCAGGCGATACCAATCTAGCTTGGCCGGGAGATCTTCCAACAAAGACATGGGCTGCTTGGTCTGGTATTGTCACTAACGGCTACATGACAGTAGCAGACCTTGCCAAAATGTGCTCAGCTCCTCCTATCACAGCTTCTTCGAACACTGTGATTAACAGCACAGCTGGAACAACACGCGCCGTTATTGCCTACCAAGTTTCGGAAACCAATGACTCGGCTGTTGTTATTTTTAGCTCATCGAATTTTACCAATCAAGCTACCCCAGTAGCGCCTATAGCTGCAGGCAAGCCTTTCGGTAACAAAGGCTTTGTTGTCTTTCGTAAAGGTGGTGATGGTGGCGTTCTTCAAGCTAACCAAGCCACAAACACAAATGTCGTAGGCGGCTTCGCTACTACACTCGACTAATATAATTTTCAACTTTTCCATGACAACAATCCGAAAAATCGAATCCGAACAATTCAAGTCCGACACAACCCCCTTTCAAGTTGGAGACACCATCAAAGTCCACACACGCGTTGTGGAAGGCGACAAGGAGCGTATCCAGATTTACTCGGGTATCGTGATTGGCCGCAAGGGCGCTGGCATTAATGAGAACTTCACTGTCCGCCGTGTTTCTTATGGTGAGGGTGTGGAGCGCGTTTTCCCGATCCACTCGCCCCGTATCGCCAAGATCGAAGTCGAGCGTCGTGGTGCAGTCCGCCGTGCCAAGCTGAACTACCTCCGTTCACGCAAAGGCAAATCGGCTACTACTGTCAAAGACCGCGCCTAATACTGAAAGAGGGGGGCACGCCCGTCCCGGGCGTGTTCGACTGACGAGGTTGCTCAGCAACCCCATTCAAAAAACTTCATAGGCATCATGCTTCACAGCATCGATGCCTATAATTTTTGAGCCACAATTCTTTAAGAAACGGAAATCTCGGCATGCCCTGCTCCCTGATCCACGAGCATCGTCTATCCGCACTGGGTTTCGACCCCATCGCAGGCATCGATGAGGCCGGTCGTGGACCACTCGCCGGCCCGGTCGTTGTAGGCGCAGTCATCCTCCCGCCGAACTTTGATCTCAGCGGGCTCAATGACTCCAAAAAACTCACCGCCAAAGCCCGAGAACGACTCTACGCCGAGATCACGACGAATCCCGACAGTCGCTGGACCTCCATCGCAATCTCCGCGCAGGAAATCGATCAACTGAACATCCTCGGCGCTACGCATTCCGGGATGCGTGCAGTGGTCGAACAAATCTCGCCACGTCCTGCTCACGCTCTTATCGACGGCTTGCCAGTCCCCAATTTCCCATGCCCTCAAACTGCGCTGGTCGGCGGTGATGGCATAAGCCTCAGCATCGCTGCGGCCAGCATTATTGCCAAGGTCGAGCGTGACCGCATCATGCTCGAGTGCGATCGACTCTACCCGGAGTATGGTTTTGCCAAGCATAAAGGCTACCCAACGCGCGAACACTTTGCCAAACTCCGTGCTCATGGCCCTTGTCCCATCCATCGCCGAAGTTTTGCGCCGGTTGCGCAGGCCGAACTCTGGTGAGGCGGCACACATCGCCCTCGGCAATGCAGGCGAAGATCTCGCTGCCGCCTATCTTCAGCGTCACGGGCACAAAATCCTCTACCGTAATTTTCGCGCTCCACACGGTGGCGAGGTCGATATCGTTTGTCGCGACAAGCGCCATGGGGAGCTTGTTTTTGTCGAAGTCAAGACCCGCACGATCGAGGACTTCGGGCGCCCGTCGGATGCGGTTGACGAAAAAAAACGCAGCCTCATTATTCGCGCCGCAATGAAATGGCTCCGCATGCTCGACATGCCAGATATCACTTACAGGTTCGACATCGTCGAGGTCGTTATGGGCCCGACCCGCGAAATCCGGCATATCGAAAATGCCTTCAATACTCCGGACATCTTCTCGTTCTGATGTCCGTGTCTAAAAAATGTCACGCAGGCGTCTCGTATTACAGCACCTCTGCACCCGCTCTCACTCCAGCACTCTCCCGCCGCGCAATAGGAGGGGGGCACAGGCGTCCCGCCTGTGTATGGCATCGGTGCCGCAGTCCAAAAGCGACTCCGATTTAAAAGATATCTCATGTCCGCAATCCCATCTCTCCTCTCCGCACAGGAAATCAAACTCGCCTACGGCAATCATGTCCTCCTCAACGGTGTCACTCTGACCGTTGCCCCCGGGGAAAAAGTTGGTCTCGTGGGTCGCAACGGCTGTGGCAAGACAAGCCTCCTCAAAATCCTCGCCGGAGCCAACGATCCCGACTCGGGCGAAATATCACGCCGCCGTGGGCTTCGCACCGGCTACTTGCCGCAGGAATTCGAACTCGATCCCGCGCGAACGGTTCTTGAAAACATCGAGTCCGGCGCTTCTGACCTCGTGGAGTGGATGCGCCGCTACGAAAGCGGCGAGGGAAGTGATACCGAACTACACGAACTGCTTGACCTCATACAGCATGCGGATGGCTGGAATCTCGAGACCCGCATCAAATCCCTTGCCGGTTCGCTGGACGCTCCTCCGCTTGATGCCTTGGTCGGGCCTCTCTCCGGCGGAGAGAAGCGCCGCGTCGCGCTCTGTCGCGCGTTGGCCTCCCAGCCCGACCTCCTGCTTCTGGATGAACCCACGAACCACCTCGATGCCGAGTCGATCGACTGGCTCGAAGGCTTTCTCCAAAGCTTCCCCGGCGCGATCATCTTTGTGACGCACGACCGCTATTTTCTGGAAACCATCGCCACGCGCATCGTCGAAATCAGCTTTGGCCAGGCATTCTCGCATCCGGGAAACTACACCGCGTATCTGGAATCCAAGGCCCTCCGGCAGCAGATCGTGGAGCAATCCGAGCGTCGCCGCCAGCGATTCATCAAGGCTGAACTCGAATATGTCCGCGCCGGTGTCCGTGCCCAGCGCTCAAAATCCAAACACAGGCTGGAGTCATTCTATCAAGTCGCTGGTCAGAGTGCCCCGCCAGAAGAACGCGAGATGGATCTTCTGATTCCTCCAGCTCCCGAAATCGGCAATACAGCTGTGGAACTTGTGAATGCAGGCGTCTCGGTCCCGCTTGGCGATTCCAAACGCTGGCTCTTCCGCAATCTGGATCTTTCACTTCGCCCCGGCCAGTGCACTGGCATTGTCGGGCGAAATGGCGTTGGCAAAACCACACTCCTTCGCATTTGTCTCGGTCAACAAGAACCAAGCGAAGGCAGTGCGACGGTTGGAAAGCGTGTTGTTTTCAACTACATTGATCAAAGTCGCGCTCAGCTCAATGGCCTCGGCACAGTCATGGAAGAAATCGGCGGCACCAGCGGCATGGTCAAGTTCGGCACGCAAATGCTCACGGTGAGGTCCTACCTGCGACGGTTTTTGTTCGATGAATCCCGCGTGAACGAGCGTGTGGACAAGCTCTCTGGCGGAGAGCGGGCGCGCCTCATGCTCGCAAAGACACTCTGCCGGGGCGGCAATGTGATCGTCCTCGATGAACCCACAAACGATCTCGACCTCAGCAGCCTCCGAATGCTCGAAGAAGCGCTCGCAGTCTTCGACGGGACAGTCTTAGTGGTCAGCCACGACCGCTATTTCCTAGACCGCATCTGCGACCAGATTGTCGCATTCGAGGAGGGTGGCATTCACATCCAGTCGGGAAATTATTCCTACTACCTCGAGAAGAAAAAAGATCGCGAGAAGCATTACAAAAATATCGGTCGCTCATTCGAGGAGCCGGTCTCCAAGGCGCAGCCTGCATCAGCACCCGCTGGCCGTAAGCTGACCTACAAGGAAAAAGCCGAACTGGAAGTAATGGAGCGAACGATCCTCGAAGCCGAACAAGCGGCAGCCGCACTGGAGAGCCTTCTCAACGATCCGAACTTTCACACCGAGCACGCCACCGAGGCAAAAGAAACCATTTCAAAACTTGAATCCGCCCGCGCCGAGATCGAACGCCTCTACGCACGCTGGGAGGAACTTTCCGCATTATGAGCAAAACCACTCCGGTTCCCGGTCAACGATGGGTCAGCGATACCGAGCCCGAGCTTGGTCTAGGCATCGTCCTGAAAAGCGAGTTCGGCCGCGCCGAGATTTTTTTTCCAGCAGCTGGCGAACACCGCCAATACGCACTTGGCAGCGCACCCGTTCGCCGTGTCGCCTTCAAGGAGGGTGATGCAATTCGCACACACTCCGGTGAGAGCCTCCATGTGGACTCCCTAACCGATGCCGGGGGACTGATGACTTATCGGTGTGGGTCGAGGGATATCGCCGAGGCGGAGCTTTCCGACAATATCACTTTTTCGAAACCCGAAGACCGTCTCCTCGCCGGACAGGTCGATGAACTTGAGCGTTTCAAGCTACGCGTGGAGTGCCTGCACCGCCGCCGTGAGATGCGCCAGAGCCCGGTTCGCGGCTTTGCCGGTGGACGCGTGGACCTCATTCCGCACCAGATTTCCATCGCCGCCGATGTCTCCTCCCGCATGAATCCCCGTGTTCTCCTCGCGGATGAGGTGGGCCTTGGAAAAACCATCGAAGCCGGCCTCATCCTGCATCGCCTGCATATCACGGGTCGTGCTGGCCGCATTCTGATTCTCCTGCCTCCTGCGCTGCTCAATCAGTGGTTCGTGGAAATGTTTCGCCGCTTCCAGATGTCTTTCAGCATTTTTGATGAAGACCGCTGCGCCTCGCTCGAACTCGAGGGAGCCAATCCCTTTCTCGACAGCCAGCTTGTCATTTGTGCCCTCGATTTTCTCTCGAAAAACCCGAAGCGCGCTGCTCAAGCGCGCGAGGCCGGGTGGGATCTCTTGGTCGTGGACGAGGCCCATCATCTCCAATGGTCGCCGAAAGAAGCCGGGCCGGAGTATCAGCTCGTCGAATCCCTCGCTGTCGCCGCATCCTCGCTTCTTCTTCTCACAGCAACCCCGCAGCAACTCGGCATGGAAGGTCATTTCGCACGCCTCCGCCTGCTCGACCCCAATCGCTACGATGACCTGAATGCCTTTTTGAAGGAATCCGACCACTACGAGTCCGTCGCAAAATCCATCGATGCCTTGCTGGCGGGAAAGAAAATACCCAACACTTCGATTTTCAAAGGCACGCGAGTAGCTGGTCACTATGCTGAATTCTTGGCGGGTGATGTCTCCGCGCGCGACCGGGTGGTTGCCGCGCTGCTCGATGAATACGGCACGGGGAGGGTTATTTTCAGAAACACCCGCGCCGCCCTCTCGGGCTTCCCCAAACGCAAGGCCCACTTGGCTCCTCTGGCCCCAGAGTCGGACGAAGTCGCCGCAAAAATCCGTTGGCTCATCGCCCTCCTCAAGGAACTCAAGAAGCAAAAGGTTCTCGTGATTTGTAAATCACCGGATACGGCCGATGACATTTTGAAGCGCCTCCAGAAGGAGATCAAAATTGCCGCCGCCGTCTTCCACGAGGTTCTTACCCTCCTCCAGCGCGACCGCAATGCCGCCTACTTTGCCGAAGAGGATGGAGCCCGCTTGCTCATTTGCTCCGAAATCGGCAGCGAGGGCCGGAATTTTCAATTCGCCCATCACCTCGTCCTGTTCGACCTGCCCGACAACCCCGAGTTGCTGGAACAACGCATCGGCCGCCTTGACCGCATTGGCCAGACCTCGACCATCCATATCCATGTCCCGTTCGAGGAAGGCACGCACGCCCATGTGCTCGCCCACTGGTATCACGAGGCGCTCGACGCCTTTCAGAAAAATCCCCACGGAGCCTCCGACCTCATGCTTCGCTTTGGAAAAAAAATCCAAGCCGTCGCCGAAGATTTTTCACCAACTGAACTGGCCGCCCTCATTAAGGATACCTCGGCAGAAGCCAAAAAAATCACCAAACGCCTGCAAGGCGGGCACGATCGGCTTCTCGAACTTAACTCCAACCGCCCGGAAATCGCCAAACCACTCATCGAGGCCATTCAGCGCCAGGATGCCGATTCCGACTTCGAATCCTTCTTCATCCGAATGCTCGATCATTTGGGAGTGCAGGTGGAGGAACTCGGCCTGCGGAGTTATCTTCTGAAGAGCGGTGGTTCCCAGACCGCCACACTTCCCGGCCTCGCCGCTGAGGGAACGATGGTGACCTTCCAACGCGCTCGCGCCCTCTCCCGCGAGGACATCGGCTTCGTCACCCCCGATCACCCTCTCGTTCTCGCTGCCCTTGATGCCATCCTCGGCATGGAAACCGGCAACTCGGTTTTCAGTGTTTGGAAATCC
Organism: Terrimicrobiaceae bacterium; assembly: GCA_044375335.1. Lineage (GTDB taxonomy): Bacteria > Verrucomicrobiota > Verrucomicrobiia > Chthoniobacterales > Terrimicrobiaceae > UBA967. Next base: position 6,632 of record JBILMW010000044.1, read on the forward strand.
GCTGAAGCCGATGGAATCCTTCTCGAAGCCCACTTCGTCATCGAATCCATCGCTCCGCCATCCTTGCATGCCGACCGCTTCCTCCCCGCCACTCCCCTGCGCATTGTGGTCGATCAGTCTCTCAAAGATTGCGGCGACGATGACGAATTCCGCAACGCAGTCCTAGAAACAGGCGATGTCTTCACGCTCCTCGACACGCCCGTCTTCAAGAAAAAGCACCTTCCCGCCATGCTCGCTAAGGCATCCGAGTTCGCCGCCGCCCGCAAGGAAGCCATCATCCAAACCGCCCGCCAAAAAGCCTCGGATCAAATCACAGCCGAAATCGAACGCCTCGAAGACCTGCGACTCATCAACAATCACATCCGCCCCGGCGAAATCGAAGCTCTCCAAACCCTCAAAACCTCACTCCTCGAAGCCATAGAATCCGCCACCGTGCGCGCCGATGCCCTTAAACTCGTCCTCCGCCTCGCGTAATAAAACCAACTTCTCCTGCGCACAGTTCAACCTGACCGGTGCGAACCAAAAATTTGGACGATCGTCCAAATTTTTGGTTCAAAATGGGGACAAAAATTCTTTCAAAAAAAAGAAAAGTAAATATATAAAACTGATCAATAATGTTTTATAAAAGACCAAAAATTTGAACGATCGTTCATTTTTTGGGTTAAGCCTGTAGGCTGCGGAGCAGGGAGGTGGCGCTGCGTTCGCTCGCGCCTTCGGCTTTTAGCAGGGAGGTGATGGCGGTGAGTTGGGAGCGGAGATCTTCGCGAGAGGATTCGCTTTGTAGGAGACGGAGGGATTCTTCGGCGAGGGCTTCCGGTGTGGCGTCGTTTTGAATGAATTCCCGAATGAGATGAGGAGCGGGTTTCGCAGGGAGAGCCGGGTTTTGGGGAGGGTTCAGGCGGTAGTTGTTCAGGATATTGACGATTCCCAGCGCGTTGACATCCACAAGCCGTTTGCCGATTTCAAAAGTGAGCCAGGCTGTTTTATAGATGAGGCAGTAGGGGAGGCCAAAAAAGGCGGCTTCGAGCGTTGCTGTTCCGGAGCAGACGATACCTGTCGTGGCGCGTTGCATCAGTTCGTGGGCGTTACCTTGGCGGATTTCGACGGGGAATCCAGCGGCCAATTTGCGCATGCTTTCGGCGCGTGCGCTGCTGGCGGCCGAGGCTTCGAAGCGGATGCCCGGCATTTTCTCGGCCACCAAACGAGCCGCCTCGAGCATCACTGGAAAATTCCGTTTCACTTCGCGTTCCCTGCTGCCTGGAAAAAGTCCGAGCAAATTCGGTTCGCGCTCGATGCCACCGCGCTTGGCTGCGAGGGCTTCCAGCAAGGGATGTCCCACGAAGACGGTGTGCAGTCCGCTGGCCTGATACATCGGCGCCTCAAAGGGGAAAACGCAGATCATGAGATCCAGAAAACGCGCCATCTTCGGGATGCGCCCCCGGTTCCATGCCCAGACCTGGGGGCTGATGTAGTAGAGAACTTTGCCTTGGTAGCCGGTATCTCTGAGTGTTCGCGCGAGGCGCAGGTTGAAGCCGGGGTAATCGACGAGCACGACGGCGTCTGGTTTTTTCTCGCGGATGGCGGCAAGCATCGCGTGGAACTTTTGCCTAAAGTAGCCGTAGTTTTTTAAAACATCCCACAAACCGGTTACAGCCGCTTGCTGGACCCAGTTGTCGAATTGCTGCTCGCACAACCTTTGCATGGCGTTGCCGCCGGCTCCGCCAAAGATCACGGACGGGTGTTGCGCTTTGATGGCTTGCATGACCTCGACCGCGCGCGCATCGCCACTCTCTTCACCTGCGACAAACCAAAGAAAAAGATCGCGCATGCGAAACCTCGATCAGCCTCCGAAGCGCTTGCGGAGCCATCCGAGCGGGAAGCGGTCGCCGGGACAATCGGTCGGCTTGGGGTTGATTTCTTTATGCCCTTTGACAATCGCCGGGCGACCTTTGACTTTTCCCACGCGGTCGCGGAGGTAGCTGCAGAGTTCGTCGAGGGCCGCAAGTTGATCTTTGGTAGGGAGGTCACGGTTCAAATCGCCAACGAGGCAGATGCCAAGTGAGATGTCGTTGAGGTAGTCGCTTGCCACATGTCCACCGTTGATCTGGCGAGTCCAGCGGTTGCCAATCTCGATTTGGCCATTTCCCGAGGATTTTCCGTTTCCGATCACAAAATGATACGCGAGTCCATTCTGCATCTTGCGCACTTTGCGGTGGTAGTTATCAAAAATGCGGGCGTTTCCCTGTCTGGTTCCGCTGTTGTGCACTATGATGTATTTCCAGCGACCGCGTTGGACTTTTGCGCTATCGATCGCTTTGCGGACAGCCGGCGACAGGTAGCGGTAGCGCTTCATGAACCCGCCGAATGCCGGCTTCGTAGACGGCTCGTAACCTGCCTCCTCCTGAAGACCTGACTTTTCTATGAGAATCGGTGCGTCGAGCGGCCTGCCAGCGGGCGTTTTTCCTTTGGGAACCTGTGGCGTAATGGGGGCGGTTGGTTTGACGGGCTTATCCTCCTCCAAATCCTTCGCTGGTGTGGCCGTCGGCGTGGGCTTCACCGTTGAAGCCTCCTCGCCTGGAATCAAAATGTAGTCGTCTGAATCAGACTTCTCCGTTTTGACATCCACGGGTGTTTCGGATTTCGGCTCTTCAGAGACCACGGGATCCTCGCTTTTATCCGGCGTGGGCTTTGGACTCGGCTTCTTCGTGGCGGATTGTGATTTTCGCGGAGTAGGGGAGGCTTTGGGTTTCGACTTCGTTTTTGAGGATGGAGTCGCTGCGGGTTTGGGCTTGGGGCGTGGCGTGGCTGAGGGAGTCGGCTTGCTGACGGGTTGGATTTGCTCCCGTGCTTGAAGAAATAGGCGCTTTTTCTCCTCGTCGCTGGTTTGTCCACGCATTGCGGCGGGAGTTAGCAAGAAGCACCCAACGCAGATAATGATGGATAACAGATTCCGATTCCGCACGCCGCAGGCTAACAAGAGGAGTGGGATTTTCAAGTCGCTCAATAAATAACACGCACAAGACAAAGTCCGGCTGCCGGCGCGGTGTGCATAAATACTGGCGTGGCTGAGCGAAGGTGATCAGCAAGTTCGTCGATTTCCACCTTGCCGCTGGCATGGCGAATGATGGCTGCGCTGAGGATTCTAACCATTTTGTAGAGGAAGCCCTCGCCTTCAAAAGTGAGATCGATTTTTTCCTCCGCTATGTGATTTTCGATGGAGTGAATGGTTCGCACCGTTTGCTCGGGACCATTTGATCTCCTGAGCGAAAATGCGGCGAAGTCGTGTGTGCCGGTGAAGAGGTCGCAGGCACGCTGGAGCTTTTCAAAATCCAATGCTCCCGGCACATGCCAAGCACGGTCTTTCATCAATGGATGCAGTGCGGGTCCATTCCAAACCGTGTAGCGATAGATTTTTCCCTTCGCCGAAAATCGAGCGTGGAAGTCGCTTGGAGCTTCCTGGATTTTCATGACTCGGATCGTCTCGGGCAGGTGGGCATTCAGCGCCGGCAACCATTCCCTAAGGCTCAAGCGTTCGCTTGGGACATCAGCATGCGCGCATTGCGCCTCGGCGTGGACGCCAGCATCCGTGCGGCCCGAGCCATGCACGGTGATGCGCTCCTGACAGAGTGCGAGAAAGGCCTTTTCCAAGTGATCCTGCACCGTATTTCCGCAGGCTTGGCTTTGCCATCCATTCAGCCCGCCTCCGTGATAGGCGATCTGCAGTTGCAATCTCATCCCTGCGAATCGAGCCAGCTTTGAAGAATAATCTGGGCGGCGACTTGGTCGATTACGGGGCGTTGCTTTCTAGTGTTCCGGCCTGCCTCCTGTAGCGCGCGCTGCGCTGAGACCGTGGTCATTCGTTCATCCCAAGAAACAACTGGGATCGTGGTTTCACGCCGGAGTTCATCGATAAAGGCCTTCGCTTTCTCCGCAGCAGGTCCGAAGGTGCCGTTCATGTTTCTCGGCATGCCGACGACAATCGTTTCTGCGGAGCGTTCGGTTGCGAGCGCGAGCACGCGCTTCAGCACATCGCTGGATTTTGTTGGGATCGTTTCGAGCGGATGGGCGAGCATTCCGAGATCGTCGCTTATGGCAACCCCCACGCGGGCGTCGCCAAGATCAATGCCAATAGCTTTTTTCATTTGGGGTTGAAAGTCCCATACTGCCTGCATAGCTTCAATCACCATGTCACAGCTTTCCTTGGACAAATTTGGCGAAAACCTTCCGGTCTCTGGAATCGTTGGTTTTTCGCAGGTCGCAATCGGTCTCGGCGCAGGCTTTCTTGTTGCCGACAATATTGGGCATAATGCCCGTCGAAATGCCGGTGTGGCTTTGATCACTCTAGGCGCCGCCGCCCTCGTTCCGATTGTCTGGGGCATCGCTTCAAAAATCAGCACCCGCCCTGAGTCCTCCCGCGCCATGCGGAAAAAACTCGAAGGCATCCGTGGCGCATATGACACGGACATCGAGCAGCACTGAGGTCTGGGCTTCAAAGTGAAGCCTCTCGTTCTTGCTTCGGCTTCGCCACGCCGCCTCCAACTTCTCAGAGAAGCTGGTTGGTCTGTTGAGGTTGATATTTCGGGAGCTGACGAGATAGAGAATCACTCGCTGACACCCGACGCGCTCGCCCTCGAAAACGCTCGAAGGAAGTGGCAGGCAGTTTCCGCGCGCCGACCTGGGGATTTGATTGTGGCTGCGGATACTGTGGTTTGGCTCGGAGGTCGATTTTACGGCAAGCCTGCGGATTTTCCCGAAGCCCGAAAAATGTTGGCATCGCTCGTCGGCCGAACCCATCAAGTGGTCACTGGAGTGGTCGTGGGTAGTCGCTCGGCTTCCGTGGAATTTTCTGAACTGTCGATGGTCACTTTCCATGATCTCACGCCCGAATCGATTGAGACCTATCTTTGTTCCATTCATCCGCTCGACAAGGCAGGCGGCTACGCGGCCCAATATGACGGAGGCTGTCTCATAAAAAAAATCGAAGGCTCGCTGAGTAATGTGATCGGCCTCCCTATGGAGCGGCTCGCTGAAGTTCTAAAAGAGATTCAGCGTTTGCAGGAATAAACAAACGCGGGCGGAAAATTGCGCATCACGACAGGCGTCCTGCGCACATCGCTAAAGGTGCGGTCGAGATTTTTGCGAAACCTCTGCCCAGACCGTAAACGGTGGGGACCATAATAGGCAAAAGTGGAAAAGACCCCGCCATCGGCCAAGGTGGAGTGAATCTCGCTGAGAATGGAATTTTGCAGTTTCTGATCGAAGATGGCCCAGGGCAGTCCAGAGAGGATGGCATTCGGTCGGGGAATCTTTTCCGAATTCAAATGATCGCTCAAGCGCGTTGCGCAGCCTTCAATGATCCGGGCATCTGGAAATTTGCCCGAGACTTCCTTTGCCAGAATGGGGCATTTTTCGATGGCCGCAAAATGTGCGCCACTCGGCAAACTCGCGAGAATGTGTCCTGTGAACGCCCCGCTGCCAGGCCCAAGCTCGATGACGCTCGATGCCATGTGCAAATCTGATGCAAGCACCATCTCTTTGGCTAAAAATGGTGACGATGGCCAGATCGCACCGAGCGTTGAGGGATTGCGTAAAAAAGACCTGAAGAAACTCAATGACATGTGATGCAAAGGTTCAATGGCATTGCAGTCGGGTGCAACATCAAAAGCGGAACAGTTTCTGCAAAAAGCGGGAATCCGCCGGTTGCGTTCTACGCAGGCGGAATGCGCTCAAACAATCCTGCCAATTCGATCTCAGCTGTCTGCGGAAACATATCCACCGGTTGGATGCATTGAATCCGATATTCCCCTGAGAGTTTTTTTGCATCCCGTGAAAAGGTCGCTGGATCGCAGGAGACATAGACAATGCGGTGCGGTGGATTTTCCAGAACGGCGCGCATGGCATCTGGCGAGAGACCTTCGGCCGGCGGATCCAGAAGGAGAGTGGTGTCCGCTGAAGTGCCGCCGAGTAGGGCTTGTGAGAGGTGGGCCTCCACCGAACCTGCGACATAGGTTTCTTTGGCTGAGGCTCCCTCCATGGCGTTTCGAACGGCGCCATCGCTCCACTCGATGCCGAGAATACGGTTGAAATGAGGTAGGAGGCGTTTGGAAAAAAATCCCGATCCACAATACGCGTCGATCAAATACTCCGAGCTGCCGACCAGCTCGGAAACTGTGTTCGTGAGCAATTCGGCCGCGCCGCTGTTCACCTGTGAGAATCCCCGTGCCGCTCCTGCCTCGCGGAGAGTCAGGCGACCAGGATGGCGCGGCGGTTTTTTTTGAAGCTCCGCCAAGAGCCCATTCACCTCGTCGCTGGCAATCGGACACTCCGCAACATCGACGAGATGATGCGACTTTCGATGGTAAAACCCCACATCGCCACTGTCTGTATGAACGGAAAGGCGGTTGCGGTAGCCCCATTGCTCAGGTGAGGGAAGCATGGGGCGGACCTCAACATCGCTGATTCCGCCAACGCGGCGCAGCAACTCTGCAACCTGGGAAGTTTTGATCTCCAGCTGGAGTTCGTAGTCCGCATGCTGATACGCGCAGCCACCGCATTCTCCAAAGACCGGGCACTTTGGCGCAACGCGGCGGGGTGAGGCTTCTAAAAGTTTTACCAAATCCGCCTCGACGAGATTTTTCTTTTGTTTCACCACCCGCACGAGGGCGCGCTCCCCGGGCAGTGTTCCATGGACAAAACAAACTCTTCCATCCGGCAGGCGGCCGATTCCCGCGCCGCCGTAGGCGATGCGTTCGATCGTGATTGTGGCTTCCGGCAATGTCATGCCGGTTTGCGCATGAGCCAGTAGATCTCGCCGGGCCAACCTGGAAAGACGCGGCCCCAAAGAATGTTGAAGCGCATCCACGCGGCGGAGTTTTCGAGGGAGCTTCCCTTGCTCCGCATCAGAAATGCCCCGCTAATGAACTCCACTTTGAGCCCGGCCTGTTCGGCCATGCGGCGCACGCGGGCGGGTGAAAATACACTCACATGGCCCATCGGCTTCGCCGTGCGACGAACTTGGCTCTGGCGGATGGCTGCAAACGGACCAGGCACGACGGGGAAACCACCGATTATTGAGCCGCCCGGTCGGATCGCGGATGCGATTTTTTTCAAAACATCCTCCGGTTCGAAAAGGTGCTCCAGCACATGAAGCAGGATTGCGGTGTCGTATTGGTGCGGAAGAGCAAACTTCGCATCCTCAAGATTCGCTTCAAAAAAATCCGTGTAGCCAGCTTTTAGAAGCCTCTCGCGCAGCATGACGGCATCGACCGCGGTCCATCGTTCATATTTCACTCCACTGGGCGCGGATTTCACAAATTCCAGCATCTGACCGACATGAACGCCGATCTCGGCGACATCCAGTGGACGCCCCATTCGCAGGGATTCCTCGCGGAGGAGTTGATATCCGAACCAGTAACGAAGCAGGCGGATCGGATACTTCACGCTCTTTGCCTCCTTGGTCATGCCGAAATCCTTCGAGCGAACGACCTGGTTTTCGGCGAGAAATTGGATGTCCCATTGGGACGAGGAATACATATTCAAGGCAGGCGAATGATGGGTTGCCTCCGCAGCGGGGTCAAGCGGAGCGTTTGCGCGTTCTTGATCCCAATCGGCCCTGCAGGTAGTTTGGTCGCTCCTTTATGAAACCGGTCACCATTTACGACACCACGCTGCGCGACGGCACCCAAGGCACGGGGATTTCTTTTTCCATCCTCGACAAGATTCGCGTGGCTCAAAAGTTGGATTCGTTTGGGGTCGATTTCATCGAAGGCGGTTGGCCTGGATCGAATCCTCGCGATGCGGCCTTTTTTGCCGAGGCGGCCAAGCTCACTTGGAAAAATGCCCGCATTGCAGCTTTCGGCAGCACCCGTCGTGGCAGCATTGCGGTTGAGGCGGATGCCCAAGTGCGCGTGCTCCTCGAGGCCCAAACGCCGGTCGTCACCATCGTCGGCAAGACATGGCTCCTGCATGTCACAGAGGTTCTCAATGTCACTGCCGAGGAGAACTTGTCCATGATCGCCGACACGGTAGCCCATCTTAAAAAACACGGCCGCGAAGTCTTCTACGACGCCGAGCATTTTTTCGACAGCTACAAGGACAATCCCGAGTATTCCCTGCAAACACTCCGCGCCGCGAGGGATGCCGGAGCCGACCTGCTCGTTCTCTGCGACACAAACGGCGGAACTCTTCCCGGCGAAATTCACCGCATCACCTCTGCCGTGATCGCCGATCTCAAATGCCCGGTCGGCATACATACCCACAATGACTGCGGACTCGCCGTCGCAAACGCTCTCGCCGCCGTCGAAGCCGGCGCTTGTCAGGTTCAAGGAACCATCAACGGCTACGGCGAACGCGTGGGAAATTGTAACCTCACGACCATCGTTCCAACGCTGCAGGTAAAAATGGGAATCCCCTGCGTGCCTGATCTCACCGCACTGCGCGAGGTTTCCCGCTTCGTCGATGAGTTGGCGAATGTGCCGCAGGACATCCGGGCCCCGTATGTTGGCACGGCGGCTTTCACGCACAAAGGCGGTCTCCATGTTCATGCCGTGCAAAAAATCTCCCGCACCTATGAGCACATGGATCCGAGACTTGTTGGTAACTCCCAGACGATCCTTGTCTCGGACATGTCAGGCCAGAGCAACATTCTCGCAAAAGCTGCGGAACTCGGATTCGAATTCCAAAAAGGCGCGCCTGAAGTCTCGACCATCTTGAAAAAAGTGAAGGAGATTGAAGCGCAGGGCTACGAGTTCGAGGCGGCAGACGCTTCCTTCGCACTCCTCATCCGCCGCACGCTTGGCCGCCATACCCCTCTCTTCGATCTCAAAGAATATCACTGCTCGTTCCGCCAATCGAGCCAGCATGAGTTCACAACCTGTGAAGCCACGGTCAAACTCCACGCCTCCGGTCGCCCCGAATATACGGTGGAGGAGGGGGATGGTCCCGTGAACGCCCTCGACGCCGCCCTGCGTAAGGCTTTGCGGCCTTTTTACAG
>JBILMW010000186.1:0-4625 GCA_044375335.1 Terrimicrobiaceae bacterium
ACAAGGATGGAATCCGCCGTGATGCGCCCCGTGCAGGGCTTCTGCATATTTAGGCGAACCTCGCCCTCACAACGCAGGTGGCCGTTGAATGTGCCTTCGATGCGCGCCGAACCGCAGATGATCCAGGGATTGGAAAGCGAGCCCTTGGCGCCGATTTTCAGGAGTCCCCGTGTATCAACCGCTCGTGACGAGTGCGCGGTGATATTCACCTCGATCAACTCGATCGGCGCATAGCAACCCGGGCAGATCGTGCTTTGGGCTTTCTGCGAAACCTGGTGGGTCCGCCCGCATTTCAAGCAATGAACGGGCTTGCCAGCTTCAGGCTTTTTTCCGGCAAAGGAGGGTAGTTCCGTGACTCCAGACGAGCGCACCCCTTCAGCGGTGGCTAAATAGTGGGCCCCGCAGGAGCGGCAGTTTGTGGATATGAGGTGGGGAGGCTCAAGCTGCACGAAACCGCACACCGGACACCGGAACGGTGACTTCGGCGGTGGGGTTGGCATTTGGCCTTAGGCCGCGTCCTCTGCGATAGAAGGTTTTGGAGCGAGGCCGCGCGAAGCGTTCTTCGAAGGGGTCACCTCGGAGTGGCCAATGAAGGTCGCGCCTTCCTCGATGATGATGCGCATGGCCTTGAGGTCGCCGAGGAGTTCGGCGTTGGATTTCAATTCGCAGCGCTCCTGGACGGTCACATTGCCGTTCACTGTGCCGTGGATGATGACTGTCTTGGTGCGGACATCGCCTTTGATCACGGCGTTTTTGCCGAGGGTGAGAACGCCTTCGGAGATGATCTCGCCGTCGAGCTTGCCGTCGAAAATCATTTCGCTGTCGAATTTCAAAGTGCCAGTCAGTTCAACATCACTGGTGAGGATGTTTTTGGAAGAGGAGGGTTCTGAAACGAGAGAAGTGATATTGTTGAGGTTCATGGTGCGGTGCAGGCTACACACTTTTCCGCGCGGTGGTCAATCGCACGGGCTAATGAAAAACGGAGCATTTTTGAATGCGGCGTGCGAAAGTTGTTTGTTGACGCATGGCGCGGCGAACCGATACTTTGCCCCGCTCGCGCGACTGCGCGGCAAAAACAAAACAATTCTTTTTCATGGAAACAGCGACCAGACTTCAACAACTCACACCATCCCTCACGCTTGCCGTTGACAGCAAGGCCAAGGCCATGAAAGCCGAAGGCATCGAAGTTTACGGCTTCGGCGCCGGAGAGCCCGACATGGACACTCCGGAACACATCAAGGCGGCTGCCATCAAGGCCCTCCAGGATGGTCGCACCAAATACACCCCCAGCTCTGGCATTCCTGAACTCCGCCAGGCGATTTCCCAAAAATTTCTCAAAGACAACGGCCTCGATTACAAGCCCAGCCAAGTGGTTGTGAGCAGCGGCGCCAAGCACTCGTGCTTCAATGCCATCGCCGCCGTCGTGAACGAAGGCGACGAGGTGATCATTCCCGCCCCTTACTGGCTGAGTTATCCCGAGATGGTTCGCCTCGTTGGTGGCGAGCCCATTTTTGTTCAAACAACCCAGGAAAACAACTGGAAGATCACGCCAGAGGATTTCGAAAACGCCATGTCGCCCCGGACGAAGATGATCATCATCAATTCGCCTGGTAATCCGACCGGATCGATCTACACCCGCGAGGAGCTCAAGGCTCTCGCCGAAGTCGCCGCCGAGGAGGACATCTTCATCCTCTCCGACGAAATCTACGAAAAACTCACCTACGATGGTGCGGAGCACATCAGCATCGCTTCGATCTCTCCAGAAGCCTACGACCTCACGATCACGGTCAACGGCTTCAGCAAAGCCTACTCCATGACTGGATGGCGCCTCGGTTACTTGGCCGCTCCGGAGCCAATCGCCCGCGCGATTGATTCCATGCAGAGCCACATGACATCAAACCCTTGCTCATTCGCTCAATACGGCGGCCTCGCGGCTCTCACAGGCGATCAGCAATGCGTGAATGACATGCGTGATGAGTTCGATATCCGCCGTCAATACATGTTCGAGCGTCTCACGCAGATTCCCGGCATCTCGGCCGTCCGTCCGCAAGGTGCGTTCTATGTTTTGGCAAATATCAGCGCCCTCGGCCTGAAATCCCAAAACTTTGCCGACCGCCTCTTGACCAAAGCCAATGTGGCGATCGTTCCCGGCATCGCCTTCGGTGACGACCGCACGGTGCGTCTCAGCTACGCCACGAGCCTCGATGTTATCAAGTCAGGCCTCGATCGCATCGAAGAGTTCTGCAAGACACTCTAAGAATCCGGCATTTAAAAAACAGGGCGCTACGATTTTCGGGCGCCCTGTTTTTTTTGTGATTCGAAAAGGGAGCGCCAGTGGTCGAGACGCTCCTTGATTCGTTTCTCGAGCCCGTTTTCCGTGGGTGTGTAATACCTCCGCCCCTCGGGCAGGTAGGCTTGAGGCACATAGGACCCCTCAAAATCGTGGCTGTAGAGATAGCCTTTCCCGTGCCCAAGTCGCTCCGAGCCTTTGTAATGCCCATCGCGCAAATGCTCCGGAACAGCCAGCGTTCTCCCTTCCCGCACCTCGGCGGAAGCCTGGCCGATCGCCACAGTCGCACTGTTGCTCTTCGGTGCGGTGGCCAGATACAGCGTCGCATGGGCAAGCAGTAAATTCGCCTCGGGCAGCCCGATGAACTCCACCGCCTGCGCCGCAGCTTGCGCGACCAGCAACGCGTTGGAATCCGCCAACCCAATGTCCTCGCTGGCACAAATGACCAACCGCCTTGTGATGAACCGCACCTCCTCGCCGGCGTGCAACATTTTCGCCAGCCAGTAAATGGCAGCATCCGGGTCGCTGCCCCGAATGCTTTTGATGAATGCGCTGATCGTGTCGTAATGGTCATCTCCCGTGCCGTCATAGACCACGGCTTTTTTCTGGATGCTTTCCTGCGCCGCCGTGAGATCAATCTGGACAGAGCCATCCTCCAGCGGCGGCGTGGTGAGGGCGGCAATCTCCAGAGCATTCAGGCATTTCCGCGCGTCCCCGTCACTCAGCTTGGCCAGAAACGCAGCGGCATCCGGCGCAATCCGGGCACGCATACGCCCCAGCCCCCGCTCCGCATCTCCAAGTGCGCGCTCGATCAAAACCAAAAGATCGCCCTCGCCCAGCGGGCGAAGTTCAAAAATCTGCGACCGGGAAATCAACGCGCTGTTGATGCTGAAAAACGGGTTCTGCGTCGTCGCCCCAATGAGTCGCACCACGCCATTCTCGACTTCGGGCAGCAACACATCCTGCTGCGCTTTGTTGAACCGGTGAATCTCATCCACAAAAAGAATCGTCCGTCCGCCATTTCCACGCCGCGCTGCCGCAGCTGCAACCACACGGCGGATGTCTGCAACATTGCTCTCCACTCCGCTCAACCGCTCGAAGCGCGAGGCCGTCGCCCCCGCGATGACTTGCGCCAGCGTTGTTTTTCCTGTGCCCGGCGGACCAAAAAGGATCAGAGAGGAAATGCGATCCGCCTCAATCGCACGCCGCAGAAGTTTCCCCGGCGCGAGCAGATGCTGCTGCCCGCAATACTCATCCAGCGTGCGCGGACGCATCCGCGTGGCAAGCGGCGCGTCGGACGGAACCCCGGCCAATTCCTTGGAAAACAAATCATCCACTACGCTGCATACACTCCCGTAATCCTCACTTCTCTCCAATGAAAAATCCCCGCTGTATTCAAAAATTTGAACATCCTCCGCCCACCCCTGTCAGAAACAACTTCTCAATAAGATTTGACAACCCGCCCGTTTTAGTCACCAATTACTCAATATAGACCAATGAACCCTCCTCCAACAGAGTCGTCGGACCTTGTAACAAACTCCGTTCTATACAAGGAATTCCTAGCTGAACGAGACGAAATTCTGCGTCACAAGTGGATCGAAAGCGAAAAAATCGGTCGCGATATTGGTTTTGAAAAAGCCTTGCTCGACTGGATTTTAAAATACCGCTCCGGCTGGCGCAGCAACCGTGCAAAAACCCTCAGGGATCAAAATACCGCTCCAGCTTAGCGAACCCACAAGCTGCCCTTTAAGGCGGTCCCGCGAGGCCGCAAAGGAAACATGACAGCCCACTCAAACCCGCCGGATAAAACACCGCAGACAGCCATGGACAGCGAGGCCATCGAAAAGGCCATTCGCCGCATGGCCCACGAGATCGTCGAGCGCCACGAGTCTCCCGCCCGCATCGTTCTGGCAGGCATCCCCACGCGCGGAGTGGAAGTCGCTCGCCGTCTGGCCGAGCACATCGAGAAAATCGAAGGCATCCGCCCCTACCTCGGCACGCTGGACATCTCCATGCACCGCGACGACCTCTCGACCCGTGGCAAGGTCACCGCTCTCGAAGTCACCGACCTGCCGGTGGACCTCGACAACCGCCCTCTCGTTCTTGTCGATGATGTTTTCTTCACCGGTCGCACCACGCGGGCGGCGCTTGATGCCCTCGCCTCTTTCGGGCGTCCCTCCACCATTCAATTGGCCGTCCTCGTCGACCGCGGCCACCGCGAGCTTCCCATCCGGGCCGATTATGTCGGCAAAAACCTGCCCACCGCGCGCGAGGAAAAAATCCGCGTCCGCTTCGAAAATCTCGACGGCGTGCCCGACTCGGTCGTCGTCATCAA
>JBILMW010000045.1:0-15608 GCA_044375335.1 Terrimicrobiaceae bacterium
TGGAACGACCCGCCCGGAGTTCATTTTTGATGTTCTCGAAACGCCGCTCCGCGACCTCGGCGGCGACATCATTCTGGAGGAAAACAACCGAGGGCAACTCGTGCCCGCCCGCCGCTACTCGCCGGACTACTGGCGCGACAAATACGAGTCCCACCGCCTGCTCAAGGAAGTCCAGCAACCAGCACTTCCCAAGGAAATCGCCGCCACACCGCCATCCGACCCGCGCCGTCGCGAGCGGCTACGGCCGAAGGAGCACTTCCGCCAATTCAGCATCCTCCTGCGACGCGCCTTTCTGAGCAAACTCCGCAACAAGGCGAACCTGCTCACCACCGTTTTAGAAGCCCCCCTCCTTGCCCTCCTCACCGGAATGGTGCTGCGTTATTCCGAGAGTTCTGTTTATGACTTCGCCTCCGCTTTCCACATCCCGACTTATCTTTTTCTGGCCCTCGTCGTGGCCATGTTCCTGGGACTCACAAACAGCGTGGACGACATCATACACGACCGCTCCGTGCTCATGCGGGAGCGAAATCTCAATGTCAACCTCGGCTACTACATTCTGGCAAAAGTCCTGACGCTCGGCTTTTTTGCCATCATCCAGTGCGCCTTGTTCACACTCATCGGAAATGCCCTGCTCTCGCTGCGCGATGGATTTTGGATCGTCTTCACAGCCATGTTCCTGACGGCGGCGAATGGCGCTGCGATTGGTCTCGTGATCTCTGCACTCGTGAGCCAAAGCAAGACTGGGATTTTGATTATTCCCGTCATTTTAATTCCCCAGATCATCCTCAGCGGCGCCCTCATCAAATATGAGGAAATGAACCGCAACCTCGACTTCATCCACGCGATCCAGCAGTGGGTGACGCGCCACCCGGACAGCGCCATGCCTGCCCAGAGCAATCTGCAAGTCCCTCTCATTTGCGAAATCATGCCGACCCGCTGGTCCTACGAAGCCCTCGTCTTCGCGCAGTCGAAGCTCAACCCCCTCACCAGCCGTCAGGATAAAATCCAGTCGATGATCAACCAACTCGTCCGCCAGCGAAATGCTTCGCCCGAGCAGGAAGAACGCCTCGAAGATCTCAAGGACACCCTCGCCCTCCTCTCCGGCCTCGAAGCCGCCACGCCCGGCCAACTCCGCGCCGCCCTCCGCCGCATCGACGACATCATCAACGGCGCCCCCTTCAAACCCTCACGCTTCACGAAATTCGGCACCGGCCTCACCGCCGAGCAGGTCTATGTGAACCAAAAAATCACCGACCTCGTCTCGAAAGCCGAAATGGAGCAAAGCGACTACCGCGAAAACCGCCACCTCAATGTCTTCTTCGGCCCCACCAAAGAATACTTCGGCCTCAAGATCGGCATCCTCTGGTTCAACACCAGCGTCCTCATCCTCTCAACCCTCACCCTCTTCGCCGCCCTCGGAGTCATCCTCCGCAAGCAAATCCGCATGCGGGTTTCTTGAATAGAGACCGCCGCCGCTCGCCCGATTAAATTTCCATGCGAATCCTCTTTATCAAACTCCGGCACATCGGCGACTCGCTTCTGCTCACACCAACCATAGTCGCCACGAAGACCAAATTCCCCGACGCCGAGATTTGGGTCCTCGTGCGCAAGTCATGCGATGCCATTCTCGCGGGATGCCCCGAGATCGATCGAATTCTCACCACAGCAAACCCGGACGCCACAAAACGCAACCACGGCGATTGGATTGCAGACCTGAAACTCGCTGCCCTGCTCCGTCAAACCGATTTCGACTTCGTCTTCGAACTCACTGACAACGACCGCGCCCGCTTCTTCGCTATCGCTGCCCGCACCAAAGCGCGCTGCACAAATGAGCACCGGTCGTTGAACCGACTTTGGAGACCATTCTTCCAGACGATTTGCAAAGCCAAAAGGTATACAAAACATCAGGTAGAGAGAGATTATATCTGCCCCCAAGAAATTTTAGGCTTGGCCGAAACCCCGCCAGCATTGCGCTTCGCACCCGAGCGAATGGTCGAGAGGAATTCCACACCGGCAAAATATGCTGTTGTTCATCTTCACACCCGTTGGGCCCGCAAATCTTGGCCTCTTGAAAGATGGATTGAGCTGCTCGGTGAGGTTTTAAAATTTATGCCTCATATCCTCCTAAGCTGCGGACCTAGAGAAGAGGAAGTCTCGGAAGCCAAGGCCCTCTGTGATAAACTTGGCTCACAGGTGACCACCACGGCCGGTCGTGCTTCCTGGTCTGAACTCGCATCGCTCTTGCACAAAGCATCATTTTTTATAGGCGTCGATACCGCCGCCATGCACCTCGCCGCCGCAGCGGGATGCCCGACGGTTTGCCTGTTTGGCCCCTCGCCTATTTACGAATACCATCCTTGGAAGGTAAAAAACTGGATCATCAGCCCGCAAGACTGGCTCGGCGAAGATCAGGCGAAAAAAATTCCGGTAAATGAATTGATGAGAGAAATCCCCGTTGATCGCGTGCTGGCCGCCTGCCGCTCGGCATGGGAGTTTGCTCAACAGGAATTACCAGAACTTCAAAAATCGTCCGCATGAGGCACCGCGTCTTTTTTTTGCTGAATCAGTATCCTCTCGATGAAAGCGCTCATGCGCTCTACTGCCTGCGACATGTGATTTCCCTCGCCCGGAATGCACCAGAAGGCTGGGGCGTTGTGCTTGTGCACGCTTCATTCAGCAAAGAGCGGGACATTCTGCGTGTGCATGATTGCGAATCCGTTCCGAATCTGGAATTTCAAGGCCTCCCGAGTCTGCGGCGCGTCTCAGGCGGATGCCCTTTGCATATCAATGCGATTTTTCACTGGGCTGCGCTGGCTTACCTTCGCGCGACGATTCACACCGGCGACATCGTGAGCACGGCGAGCTTTCCAGAAATGTTCCGATTTCTTGCGCCGCATTTGTTGAGTGCACGCAATCGCCCCCGTTTGGTTTATGAGGTTCACCAGCTCGAAATGCTCACGCGCGATCGAAAGCACCAGAAATGCCGCAATGAATTTGAAGCCCTAGAACTTGCAGACCATCTGATAACGACCTGCCTGCCGCTGGATAAAATTCTTGCGGACAATTTTCCATCCATTCCGCGTGAGAATATCGGCTTGGCGGCCACATACGCTCCTATAGCCGTAACTCCGAGCAATAACCATTTTCTCCGATTCGGATACTTCGGTTCCATTTCGGAAGAGCAGGGAATCCCTTGGCTTATTGAAAACTGGCACCTTATCCGCCAAGCCACCGGTGCCACGCACGAACTGCATATCTATGGTCGAGCCAGACGCGGAGAGATTGCACCGGTCGGCGATGCCGAAAAAGGAGTTTACATCCACGATCCTGTGCCTTCCCAAGAGGTGCCGTCGGCCTCTAGCCTTCTGGATGCCCTTGTGATTCCCTCGCTGGACATGGCTCACCGTGCTTCCATTGCTTTCACGAAAGCCTACGATTACGCAGGACTCGCGTTGCCGATTATCGCTAGTGATTTGCCTACGATTCGTGAAGTTCTCGAACCGGAAAAGCATGCGCTCTATTTTACCCCAGGGTCTGCGAAGAGCCTCGTCTCTGCCATCCAACGACTTTTTGAAAAACCAGTGCTCCGCGAAATGATGACCACTGCCCTCAAAGAACGAGCTGCCTTTTTTTCTTGGACGAGTCGCGCCGAGCGTTGGTGGGACATATTCGCTCGATGAAGATTAGTATCATCACTCCCACTTGGAATCGTTGCGGCTCTTTGACTCGCATGATTCAAAGCGTCGAGATGCAGGCGCAGCGCCCGATGGAGCATCTCATCGTAGACAACCTCTCAACGGATGATACCGGCTCCCTGATCAATGCCTACACAGCGCGCGCACCCTATCCAGTGATTCATATGCGCGAAGGCGATAAGGGCATTTACGATGCAATGAATCAAGGCGCGGCAATGGCGCATGGCGATGCCCTTTATTTCCTGAATGACGATGACTCCCTTTTCCGACCGAACTCGCTTGCCCTGCTTTCCGCAGCCCTAAAACTCGCTCCCGACGGAGTGGCATTCGGCGATGTGATCGTCCGAAATCCAAACTCCGGCACCGAGCGACGACGCAATCACCGCCAAATGAATCGGCTCACCCTCGCCGAAAAAAGCATCTGCCAACAGGCTACGATTTATTCGCGGAGTGCATTCGATGCCGTTGGCTTTTTCGATGCTAGACTCAAAGCCGCTGGCGACTACGACTGGATGATCAGGGGATTGGTCGAGCATCGCATTCCCGCCATCTACTTGCGCTCTGTAATAGCCGTTTTCGCATCCGGCGGGATTTCCAGCGATCCTGCGCGTAGCGAAGAATTCCGGGCGGAAATGAACCTTGTCACCGAGCGGCACTTCAGCGCCACCATCCGTTCAAGAGCTCTTCGCTACAGGCGATTCTGGCGCAAACTCCCTTGGGGATTGAACTGGTGCCCGGGCTGCGAAAATGCAGATCGCTTGTCTGTCGCCTCCCGCACAGCATTTCAAAACTATTTGCTGCCAGACCCTCTCGCTCTGCTGGACTTTTGATCTACGCGCGAAGGAATGACTCTAAAAGAGGGATTCGCTTCTCGAAAGTGTGATCCCTCATGGTTCTTTGAAATCCCGCATCGCCTATCGCGCGAGCTTTCTCAGGATTATCGAACAGCCACCGAGCCTTCTCGACCGCCTCGCTACGACTGCCATAAAGAACAATCTCCTTGTCGGGTTCGAAATACTCCTCCATTCCGTCCGCTCCATCTGTGAGGAGGCACGCCCCCATTCCACTTGCCTCGAACAACCGCATGTTGCTGGCGACATTCCTAGCATTGTCGATATGGACATTGAATGTGACCAAAGACTCGCCGAAAAAACGATACATCGGAAGACCATGCACCGCTCCAAGATTGGCCCGCCCCAAACGATGGACATCCATGGCCTCGCTCCAATGAAAATGTCGAAGCCGCCGCCGTTGAGTTCTCTCAGTCCATTTCCACTGCAAAATACTTCCCGTGGCGCGCACCGTAAGAGGAAAACGCTTGGCAAGCTCGCTAACCAAACGGAGACGCCGCACATGCAGATCCGAACGCACGATGAGACTTCCCGCAAAAGTCAGCGGATATATTCGTTCGAGGGTTCCTAACCGCTCTGCAATGTCCGCGTGAAAACTGTATGGCAAAACCTCGGCCCTCAAGCCTGCATTCCTGTAGAAATCCTGAACAAAAGGGAAATTCGTTAGCACGAGATGACAATTCGCGAACCGTGCAGCATCGCACCGTGCAATCCCATCCCATGCAACAACAAGCCGCGGACGGCAGTGCCGCAGAACCTCGGCTTGGAAATCGGCGTCGAGATATTCCTGATCGTGAAATATTAATACCTCAGGATCAAATCGCCGCACCTGCTCGCACAAAATTCGACGCATCCAATCTGCCCCATCGACAACCAGCTCGTTCTCCGCAGCCCATTGCTCCTGAAGCGGTTTGCAATTGAGAACCACTTCCATGAGTTCCAATCCAGACCCGTCCGAAACAGCCCTCGACCAAAAATCCGTCCCCACAAAAACACTGCTCATCAGTCCAGCCAAACTGGATGCATAGTCCTCGCAGAGAGGCGATTCTTTTTGCACAAACAATGCGGCAAGGACTTTATGGTCGTAACTGGATGCCTTGAATACTCGCATCTTAAAAAGTGTAGCCAAACCGCTCGATGTCCTCGGCGTAAAGCCGGGCCGTCAAATCACGCGTCTCGGCATCGTAGTAGTCCTGATAACAGGTTCGTTTGGATTTATTAATATGAGGCAGTCTGGAAGAAATGCCCACCTTGTGGCAAATACTCTGAAAGTCCTCATCCAAATTTTCAAACTTGCCAACAAAGTCGACTAGCAGATTTCCAAATTCATCAACCAAACAACTTGTCTGGGTGAAACTCAACTTTTCGCGCGAAAAAACAAAATTCCGAAAACTTCCCATTTTCTTGGTCTCCTCGTGGCCACGATTTTGCGGGCGATCTAAAATATAATGGTAGAGCGAAACTTGCCAATCCCAAGGGTTTCGAACAAAAGAAAATTTGAAAAAGGAGTCAAAAATTTCACGATCCAGCGCAGCCCGGATTTGCAATGCTGTGGCATGCTTCTTGATCGGAATGCGGTGTATTTTCCTCCAATTCGTTGAGAGAAAAGCCCTCCAATTAGACGGTCGGAAGGACTCTGGCCGATAGCAGAACCGCGCAAAACTGTCGGTAATACTTGTGCCCGCCGTCTTGAAAATGTGAACAAAGACAAACTTTTTATGATAGGAAACAAGCATCGGTCAGCTCAAGTAATTAAAGCGGGTCAAGGATTCCTTGAAGGTTTGGTTCAGCTCTTCAATTGTTTCCGGTCTTAACTTTTCACGGTGCTCCCCAGGCATACCCTTGCGAAGATGTTTGTGGATGTTCTCCCCTTTCGGACGACGCGCTTCGTGCTTCTCAACCAAATTTTGGCGAAAGGACTTCGAAATCTCCATCCCACATGCAGAAACAAGAGAATCAAGCCATTCAGGAAAATTCTCCACCATGTCCTCATACCGAGCCACATGCACGCTAGGGCATACAGGAA
The DNA here is from genome assembly GCA_044375335.1 of Terrimicrobiaceae bacterium. GTDB lineage: Bacteria > Verrucomicrobiota > Verrucomicrobiia > Chthoniobacterales > Terrimicrobiaceae > UBA967. Next base: position 6,573 of record JBILMW010000045.1, read on the forward strand.
AGAGATGCATCGCGTATTTTTCGAAAACCGACTGGAGTTTTGGCGCGCTATTCAATACATATTCATCAAGAGGCGATGCCAGAGCCGCCGCTCTTCTTGAGAGATAAACCTCCTTTTTTTCGCCATCGGGAATCGCATGGCTGTAGGCGATGGAGTAGTAATCCGAGACAAGAATATCTCTCGGGTCCCGAACGACAAGAACTACCTTGAATTTTTCCAAAGATGGTATTCCTTCGATCATGCCTCCAAACACAGTATATAAATACCCATTTGATTTAAAAAGATGTGCATATTTTTTCACACCCTCGCAGTCCAAATGATCTAAGAAAGGCATTGAGTGATGAAATGCGTAATCATGCAACAAGACAGGCGTAAGCTTGTTCCGGCGGGCACATTCAATTAAAAGCTTTTTAACGGTTTGCGTAGCCGCCTTATTGAACGAAAAATGAAGGACGCTTCGTCGACGAGAATAAGTCCGATGCCGCCCCGCCAACAAGGCTTTTTCAACCCCAAATTTGTCTTTAAAGAACCAGTTCAACATTACATCTACCTTGTATTTTTAAATAAAGGTTTAAAGATTTCTACACTTCGATTTTTGAATGGAATATTAACCTGATCAATTACTTGAAAGTTGTTACTAAAAGATACACCGCAATGTCCCAACTGATAATCGACCCGCTCATCTCGATTGGTCCTAAAAACAAAAGCACCTTTGAGTCTGTCAAAAGGAATACGTTTGAGCGCACGCACGTTTTCCTGATCGCCAGTTTCACCATGATCGTCGAAAAACCATGGTTTCTGTGGCGATACGCCGCCTACAGCGAAAACAAGCCCAGGCAACCCATAAAGAGCCAATATATCATCACTTGGTTTAAAACCCGCAGCGGCAAGAGCGGCTTTTGTTTTTTCAATACATTCAGCACTGGCGGGATCTAAGTTTAGAATCGTGGCTGGCACTCCCACCTCGACAGGAATCGTCTGCGTCCATTTCGAGGCCGTTCGATACGGGGTCAGCACAAAACCTGTGATAAATTGAGAAAAACCTAGACCTACAATCAATAGACCTGCAAATGGGAGGATAATGACCCTGCGAAGGCTTTTATCTAAGGAGGCGGCCAGTAGGAGAATCGCAGCTGCGAGCGGGGCTACATGCAACAGCGCATTGATAAAAATTTTGTGGGTTGTTCCAGCTGCGGTAACCAACGGCATCAAGGCTAACCAAGCAAGGAACATGAGACATCCAGCTAATCGATAAGGAGAAATAGTCTGTGCAGTTCCGGGTAATCCCGTGCGCAATGTCAGCAGAACCAAAAAAAGCGATGTATAGCCAATAAAACTTCTGGAGCGTCCCTGAATTCCTGCGGAGAAGGCATCTCTTACGATTAATAGAACGACCTCGGCTATGAGAACCCCTATAATACTCCAAAAAACCAGTGATTCCTTTCGATCTGGTGTCTTAACCAAATACCGAGATCTGGCAAAAAAGCCAACACCCGCCGCAAGCAGTATGGGCAAAATAAATGACCGGATGTGGCGCATCGCAAAGTCCAAAGACTCCTGCCAGTGGCGTATGATAATTTCTCTTGCTCCATTGCCTTCGGTGAGAGCAACGATAGATCCAAGAAAAAAATCCCAGCTCACTGAAAGACTTGGTATTAAAAAAAATAAAAAAAGACCGCCTACGAGGACTGAGATAGAAACCACCCCCGCAAAAACAAATTTCTCCTTCAAAGCAATGAGGTTGCAAGCACCAATTAAGATCAAGCTTATCAACGCAATACCCACGGCGCTGGATCCTTTTGCTAAAAAAGCCAGCAGCAGACCCCCGCCGATCGTAAGAATTCCAATACATGCTTTCGCAATCGAACGTTGCGAATCGGCGTTGGAAAAGAAAGCCAGAATCCCCCCGCATGAAAGAAGCATCCCGATTCCAGCCATGGTGTTGTAATTCGGTGTAGGCGGTAGCCAGCAATAAGCGGTCAGAACGGAGCCTTGCAACGCAAGATGCAAAAAAACTCGTTCCACTTGATCCTCAAAGAGCGACCAACTCCGCCCCTTCAAAAACCATGTCAGAGCGAGACTAAAGTAAAATGTGGCTGAGGCTGTTAGAAAGAAGCCAAGCAACCTCAATGCAATAATATTCCCCCCAACCAGATCGAAGAAGACCGCACCAACGCGGTGATAGGATGTATAGCTGTCCGGAAACTCCTGAGGATTTTGATAAACAAGCAAATACAGACCTTCATCAGTGAAATCAAAGCCCTTGTTCAAGGACCAAATAAAAACCCCGGCCCCTAAAAGCAGCAAAAACGCCAGAATCAGATTGGTTGCCTTTAACAATCCCTTTTGAAAAAGAAAATAACTTGAAGATTCGTGCATTTTAGCAATATCACATCAAAGGAAAGCTCTTAACTCCGAAATCGGCGCCCTGAACCAAGTTGTTAGTCAAGACCTCGGATTTTTATTCCTCCGAACATGAACAGCTGATAAGCATTTTTCCAGAAAAAACAGCCTCCGCCCTAATTGAAATTCGCTTACATCGTTTCACTACCACACTCCGGCTCAACCATTCTGAGCTATAACCTCTCCGAGCATCCGGATATCGTTTTTTTGGGTGAGATCGGATACGCTCTCCAGAGGTTGCACGAATCAAAAAGCCTGACATCTCCGGTGCCGTGCAGCTGTGGAAAACCGGCCGCGCAGTGTGATTTTTGGAGCTCCGTTGTGGAGCGCTTGCCGGCACGATTCGATGAGCAAGCGGGCTACGAGATTGTCATCGAGGAATTCCAGAAGAAGTTCGGTGAGTCCAAGTTGCTCCTGGACTCCAACAAAATAGTGGAGCCACTTTATTTTTTACGCGCACGGGCCGATCTGGAAATCCGAGGCATTCACACGACAAGGGATTTCCGTGGCGCGGTGGTCTCGGAGGCGCGCAGGAAAAAGAAGAGACGGCCTGGGCGTCCAGAATGGATCACGGCCATACAGGCGGGGTTTCAATGGATTCGAAAAAACCGAGCGATTCAGCGTTCGTTCGGTGAGCTGAATTTGGATGGCATGTGCAGGACCAGTTACGAGAAACTTTGCAAGAATCCAGCAGGCGAGGTCGAAAAAATCTGGCGCTTTCTAGGCATGACTCCCCGCTCGTTTGAGGGACTGGCCTCGGCTCAAAACGCACACCTGCTTGCCGGAAACACGCTCAAATCGAGTGGTGGCACACGAACGCCAACCTATGATTCCCGCTGGAAGTCGAGCTGGATTTGGTGGCCGTGTGTTTTATTGATGCCCATCCTTCCGCTTCTCAACAAGCGCTGGGTGTATAGCCGCGATTAATCCTTCAACAAAATCTCCGCCGCTTGGCTCACATCCTTGTCGCCCCGGCCACTGAGGTTGGCGATGAGGATCGAGTCTTTGGCCATTGTTGGAGCGACTTTGATGATATGGGCGATGGCATGGGCCGTCTCGAGTGCGGGGATGATACCTTCGATTTCGGAAAGACTGCGGAAGGCGGCGAGAGCTTCGTCGTCGGTGGCGAAGTCGTAGTCTATGCGACCGGAGTCGCGGTAGTAGCTATGTTCGGGCCCGATGGCGGCGTAGTCGAGGCCGGCGGAAACGGAGTGGGTGAGTTCGATTTGGCCGTCCGCGTCGGCGAGAAGCCAGGTTTTCGTGCCTTGGAGGACTCCAAGTTTTCCGCCTTGGAAGCGTGCGGCGTGGCGTCCGCGCACGATGCCGTCGCCGCCGGCTTCGACGCCGGTGAGCTTCACGGATTCATCTTGGAGGAACGGATAAAAGAACCCGATCGCATTGCTGCCGCCTCCCACACAGGCGACAAGAAGGTCTGGCAGGCGTTCCTCGCGCTGGAGGATTTGGCGGCGAGTTTCGTCGCCTATGACGCGGTGAAAATCCCGAACGATCATGGGATACGGATGCGAGCCAAGCGCGCTGCCCAGAATGTAGTGGGTGTTGCGGACATTGGTGACCCAGTCGCGCATGGCTTCGTTTATCGCCTCCTTGAGCGTTGCCTGGCCTGCGGTAACGCCGACCACTTTCGCTCCGAGAAAACGCATGCGGGCGACATTGAGGGCCTGGCGCTCCATGTCCACCGCGCCCATATAAATCGTGCACTCGAATCCAAATCGCGCGGCAGCAGTTGCCGTGGCGACACCATGCTGACCGGCACCGGTCTCCGCGATGATACGGGTTTTTCCCATGCGGCGGGCGAGTAAGATCTGGCCGATGGCGTTGTTGATCTTGTGGGCACCGGTGTGCAGCAGGTCCTCGCGCTTGAGGTAGATTTTCGCCCCGCCGAGCTTCTGCGTGAGCCGTTCGGCGAAGTAGAGCGGAGTCGGACGACCACAAAAATCACCCAGCAACGCGGCGAGTTCCTTTCGAAATTCCGGATCTTTCCGCGCCGCATGGTATTCGTTTTCCAATTCGCGCAGGGCGGTCATCAGCGTCTCGGGAACAAACATCCCGCCGTATTGGCCAAAGTGGCCTCCGGCGTCGGGCAGGGCAGCGTCTGTAGCAGTGCTCATGAGCAGAGTGTGGATGTTTTTGGCCTGCGGTGCAACACGCGCCCTTCAGATGCGCCCGGTGGATTGCAAGGCGGCCGAGGTCGTTTGGATTTCGTTTTTGAAAAGCTTGGACCAATCCTTGATGCAGCCCGGCACCCGGCAGGTCCAATTCTGGTCGCCGACTGCACCCGGCACATTGAATCGCTCGCGCAGGGCAAAAACATCCGTGATCTGGTGAACAGCGAGCCAGGAATTGCAGGCGAAGAGGCCCTTAATGAGTGCATCGTGGATTTCAGGCGTGTAGGCGCAGGGCACTTCGATATCCGCACGGCCGGAGAAATCGAGCAACTCTCGCATCTCGGCGACAACACGCTCCCGCGCTTCTGGATTCTTCGCCATCTCATTCCAATCGTCCCAGAATTGCCTGACCGGCGGGTGATCGTGCGTCGCAAATGTGGCGAGGCTCAGGCGGGCATAATCGGCGCCGGAAATCATCGCCCCGTCTCCTCCGCGTTCCCACTGCGGGATTTTAAAACCAGGGATGTCGAGCGACTCCAAGGTCGGCCTCACATAAGGCGAGAGTTCGCCCAGATCCTCCGCGATGAGGCGATGAGGTCCAGTCTCTTCGAGAATCATGCGGAAGAGCATCTCCCCCTGCCTGCGATTGTATTCACGGTTCTCCGGCGTGCTGTCATCAAAGGGCACAAAGCCTGGCAACAAGCCGCCAGTGATTTCCTTCGCCTGCTCCGGCGTAAGATCAAGGAAGCGCGCGTTGTCCTGGGGACGCCAGGGAAAACTGTAGATGCGAAAAAAACCGAGCGCATGATCAACCCGCAGCAAGTGGAAAACCGAGCGCGCCGCTTCGAGTCGCCGACGCCACCACGAAAAATTATCCCTCGCCATCGCCTGCCAGTTGTAGAGCGGGAAACCCCAATTCTGCCCCCACTTCTCCGTAAAGGGGTCGCTCTTGAAAACCTTCTCCGGCGGGGCACCACTCGAACGCTGAGTATCGAAAATCTCTGGCTCCGCCCACACATCCGCGCTGTAGAGGCTCACGCCGACCGGAATGTCACCCATCAGAGCCATTCCAAGCTTGTCAAATTCGCTACGAACGACGCGCCACTGAGAGTGGGCGATCCATTGGACATATCTGAAAAAATCGACCTTCGCGTGGAAAAGCTCAGCCTGCTTTTCATCCAACGAGGCCAGCCACTCGCGAGCAGCCTCCAAGCTGCGGTGCTCCTCGGGCCAGTTGCTGGTCACTTCATCGTTGTTATTCCACGCGATCAAGGCGCGGAAGAGCGCATAGGGCTCAAGCCATTCGCTTTCGACACTCTGGAAATTTTCAAACTCTCGGACCCCCGCCTTATTCCCCTTGGCACTCCGGAAATTTTTATGCCCCAGCTCCAGAAGCTCGCGCTTGAGCGCCTTGACCGCGCCGTAGCGCACCGGCCCCTCGCGAAGCGCTGCTACATCGTGTTTTTTAGTAACCCGCGCAAAATCCTTCGCGCTTACATCCGGCAACCAGTGCGGGCTGACGGATAGCGTGACCGGCTCGTAGGCGAGGGAACTGATGATGTTGTAAGGGCTGTGATCCGACCCTGTTTCATTGACAGGCAAAATCTGGACAAGCCGGAAACCCGCTCTGGAAGCCCAGGCCGCAAGCTCGACGAGCGTTTCCGTGTCGCCAATGCCGACATCATTCGCGCCGCGGATTGCGCTCACAGGTGTAAGGATGCCGCCGATTTTTTGTTCAGGGGAAAGAGTGGGGCCGGTGGATGTCATAGAGTATCTGGTTTGGAGTTGTCCGTGTCCTGCATGCAGCGCGCCTCCAAGGCCTCGCGTGTCAGGACATGCTGCGCACCGCATCGCGGACAGGTGACCTTGAGCGAGGCGTCGCCGCCAAAAAGCCCCTCCGCCTCGCGCCGAAAAACAGGTGCAATAAAATCCATCAACCGCTCCTGATTGCAACCGCAGGAGAATGTGAACTGCCGTTTCTCAAGGAGCGATAACTCGACACTCTGATCCAATGTTTGGACATCCTCCGTTGTGAGGCCCTGCAGCCACTCCAGATCGCAATCCGGTTGCGCGGCGACCATCACGATATCTTCCTCATCATGCCAGAAAAACCTCACGGGACGCTGCTCGCTCCGTTCGTAGAAAACCTCCACGGCCTCAAAAACCGAACCAGCCTCGAAATCCACCGCACTCCGCCGAGGCGGCTTCAAATCCTCCACGACATCCGAGTAAAACATCCCCTTCTCGATGGGCGCGGCGTCCTCCGTGACAACTCGCGCCACGACCGTTCCAGTATTGTTGTCGCCCGCTACAAAAATATTCGCTCGCGGGGTTGGAAATTTGATCGTCCACGCACAGGCCTCCCGCCATGGACGGCTCGCGCAGTGAAGCGTCAACGCAGCCAGCGCATCACGCCCGAGATCCTCGACTTCGGATGGTATTTCGATGCCGTAATCAAGCCGATGCAAATACCAGGAGGCATAAAGCTCCGAGAAATCCGCCCGCGCGACGAGAGCGTTCTTTCCCCTGGCAAAATAAGTGCGGACTTCAATGTCGGATTCGTTCATTCGGCTCGAAAACCAACAATTCTGGTATTGCCCGCGATCTCCCGCAGGCCTTAGCCAACGGCCTTGAGAAGAATCGTGGCGTTGTGGCCGCCGAATCCAAAGGAATTGCTCATCACGCAAGTGAGCTTTGCCTCGCGCGCCAGATTCGGCACGCAGTCGAGGTCGCACTCGGGATCGGGATTTTCGAGATTGATGGTTGGCGGAATGAGACCGTTTTTTATGGCCAGCGCGCTAGCAGCCAATTCCACCCCGCCGGCTGCTCCAAGCAAGTGGCCGGTGGTGGATTTTGTCGCACTCACAGGGACTTTGCGCGCATGGTCGCCAAGGGCAAGCTTGATGGCGCGAGTCTCGCAGATGTCACCGAGGCCAGTGGATGTCGCGTGAGCGTTGATGTAATCGACTTGGTCGGGCGTCACCTTCGCATGGCGCATGGCTATGGTCATCGCACGCGCAGCGCCCTCGCCCTCGGGCATGGGAGCGGTCATGTGATAGGCATCTGCCGTGCAACCATAGCCGGCGAGTTCGCAGTAAATTTTGGCTCCGCGATTTTTCGCGTGCTCATATTCCTCGAGCACCACGATCCCCGCGCCTTCGCTCATGACAAAGCCGTCGCGGTCCTTGTCAAACGGACGACAGGCCTTCTGCGGGTCATCATTCCGGCAGCTCAGCGCCTTCATGGAAGCGAAACCAGCAATACCAAGTGGCGTGATTGTCGCCTCGGCGCCGCCGGCAATAAAGGCATCTGCGTCGCCGAATTTGATGATACGCCACGCCTCGCCAAGCGAGTTGTTCGCCGTCGCACAGGCGGTGACGATGCACATGTTAGGCCCGCGCAGGTCGTATTCCATCGATACCATGCCACTGGCCATATTTGAAATCATCATCGCAATCGTAAATGGCGACACGCGCGAAGGCCCGCGATCCGCAAGGCGGTGAGCCTCCTCCTCCATGCTGTAGAGCCCTCCGATGCCGCTGCCGATCATCACGCCAAATCGAGTGCGATCCACGGTTTCCAGATCGATGCCAGAGTCTTCGAGAGCCATTTTCGTCCCGGCCATCGCGAATTGGGTGAACCGGTCTGTGCGCTTCACCGTCTTGGGGTTTTTAAAATACTTCACCGCCTCGAAATTCTTCACCTCGCCGGCAATTTTACAGTCATAGGCTGTCGAATCGAAGGCTTCGAAATGCCCTATGCCGCTGCGTCCTTTGATAAGGGATTCCCAGAATGTTTCCAGATCGTTTCCAACCGGGCTGACAACGCCCATGCCGGTCACGACGACTCGTCGTTCGCTCATGTTTTAAAAAATGTTAGGGGACGCCTCGATTGCGTCCTCATCACTTGTGCGGATGTGCCCGCGCGTTGGCAATGAATTTTTCCCCAATCGGCACAAATTTTCGGTATGGGGCGATCAGGAAATGCGGAATTTGATTTCCCGGATCGCCTTTTTTCCGAAGCGCTCCTGCAGCTTGGCGAGGATTTCCCTCTTCCAGTTTCTCTCAAGTTCATAGCGTAGACTGGGCTGGAGAACATGGATTCCGAGCACGCCGCCGCTCAAGCCTGCCGGAGCAGCGTGTTGAGCGATGAAATCACCCACCACATCCTTCCAAGCCGCGCGGACCTCGCTCTCGTTCAAACGCTCGCCCAGACCCAGCTTCGGCATGAGCTTTTGCAGCACATCACCGACCGCCGCGCAGCGGTCCTTCCGCTCGAAGGGTTCCTGCAGCCCACGCCACTCGGCGATGACTTTGGCTCTGAGAGATTGTGCAGACATAAAAAAGGCTCCCGGTTTGCGGCCGGGAGCCTGTTTTTAAAAGTTCAGGCTTTAGCCGTCGTTTCCGATGGCCTCGACCGGGCAGCCGTCCATCGCTTCTTGGGAGAGAGCCTCCTCCTCGGGAGTCTCCGGCTGTTTGTAGACATAGCTGTGACCACCATCGTCATT
>JBILMW010000187.1:0-4613 GCA_044375335.1 Terrimicrobiaceae bacterium
GGAGCAAAAACATGTGCTCGATGTGAGCGCCAGACTCTACGACATCGGCCTCACCGCCGTGCCGCACGGGTTCATGTCTGCCGTCCAAAATAACTCGGAGGACATGTCGCCGGAGTTGAAGACCGTTTTTCAAAACCACACGATCCATGGCCAGACGCTGGCATCCTTTGTGGATTTGCTGAAGCCGGTGGGCGAGACCATCCGCGCCCACCACGAGCGCTTCGACGGCACAGGATTCCCCGATGGCCTCGCCGGGGAGATGATTCCCTGGACCGCCCGCTGCCTTGCCGTGGTTGTGTATTTCGTCACTTGTGGACTTCCCCAGGAGCAGGCGGTGGACCGCATTCTCGAGCAATCCGGAACGGCGTTCGATCCAGATGCCGCCAGGCTTTTCCTCAAGTGCGCGCAGGCCACACCGCTGCCGCGTCTCGTGCGGGAGGTGATGGTCGACGAGCTGGATGTGGGTATGCAGCTTGCGTCCGGCATCTATAGTCCCACAGGCGTTCTTCTCGTCGCCGAGGGCTATCATCTCGACGAAAACACCATTTTAAAAATCCGGAACTACAACAGCTCCTCGACACTCCTGCGCCAGTTGCTCGTTTACTGCTGAGAGTTGCGGCCCTCGAGCAGGCTGCCGACCTTCGAGATCAGGTCGCCCACGGAAAACGGCTTTCTCAAAAACGCGAAGTCGGATTCGTTTTCCTTGGCGATTTCCTGCTGGTCCGGGTAGCCCGAGGTCAGCAGAAAAACAGTGCCCGGCCGCTTCTTTTCGATCTTCCGGGCCAATTGAAGCCCGCCCATGCGAGGCATGACCATGTCGGTGAAAACCAAATCCGGCGCGAATTTTTCGCTGTCCTCAAAATAGGATAGAGCCATGGCGCCATCTTCCGCTTCGATAACCCGGTGCCCGAGGCGCTGCAGAACGGTGCGGGCGAAATGGCGGATCGCCGAGTCGTCCTCGACAAGCAGGATGGTCGCGGGGGAGGCGGCGCGCTCCGTTGTTTGGGCGCCGACGCGTGGTTGGGTTTCCCGCACGCCGGGGAGAAAAATGTCCAGGCGGCTCTGCGCGCTTGCCGGGAGTGACGGAATCTCGAGCAGGCCTTCGTTCTCCTCGAGGACGGATGCCGCAGTGGCGATGTTGCGGTTTTTTTCGAGGGTCTTGGAAACGCTGCGGCCTGATCGCGGCGTGAAGGTCAGCGACACGCGGGCATAGCTGCCCGGAGGAAGAGACTTTTGACCAACCATGCGGGCCTCTTGGATGTTCTCCTTGGTGACTTGGATTTTCAGCTGGCCGCCTTGACTCATCGCCTCGCGGGCCGCCACGGCGAGGTTGATGAAAACCTGCTCGACCTGGCTGCGGTCGGCCTGCACGGCAGGGAGGCCTTTTTCGAGTTCGATGAGCAGTTCGATTTGCTCACCAAGAAGACGGTTCAACATCTTCACAACATCATTCAAAAGCTCGCCGACATTGATGGAACCACGCCGGATGGCTGGCGGTTTGCTGAAGGCCAAGAGCTGGTTGGTGAGCGAGGAGGCCCTGAGGGCAGCTTTTTCGATTTCCCCGACAAACCCCGTGAGCTCGCTCTCTTCCGGCATTTCGTCCATGAGAATTTGCGAGTAGCCGATCACCACGGAGAGCATGTTGTTGAAATCATGCGCCACGCCGCCGGTGAGCTTGCTGAAGGCCTCGGCGCGCTGCGAGCGGCTCAGGCGGGCTTCCATCTCTCGCAATTCCGTCACATCCGAAATCACCGAGCAAAGCGCTGTGCTGCCCGCCTCCGATGCGGCGATGAAGTAGCCTTGTTCGAGCAGAACGGTGTAATGCCCACTTTTCTTGCGTGCCCGGTATTCCACTTGAAATGGACCGCCCTCCGTAAGAACGCGCTCGATTTCCCGGCGGTAGGCCATGCGGTCGTCGGGATGGATGAGCAGCATCCAAATTTCAAATTGGCCCGCAATCTCGTGCGGGAAAATGCCCAAAATCCTCTCCATTGCTCCCGAGTAGACGCTCTCGTCCGCAACGGTGTCCCACTCGCGCAGGATTTGCGTCGCCGATTGCATCGCGCCCTCCGTGCGCAACTTCCACTGCCGGAGTTGGCGCAGCTCTGCCTTCAAATCCTCGTCGCTTTGAACGGGAGCGGATGTGTTTGATTTGGCGTTTGGTTGATGCACAAGACGATTGACGAAGGCAAAGTAACCGCCAACCCGCTTTTCGCAAAAGGACTATTTTCCGGAAAGGAGGGCCTTGGCGTGCTTGCGGGCGGATTCCGCCTGTCCGCCCAGCATGCGGGCGATTTCGCTGATGCGCTCGGCGCCGGCGGTTGATATCAGACTCGTGCGCGTGCGCTCGCCTGTGGTGTCCTTGGAGACCATGAATTGTGCCGCCGCCGCCGCTGCGACTTGCGGCAGGTGTGTGATGCAGAAAACCTGATGCGAGTCGGCGAGCTCCTTCATTTTGGCCCCAACCTTCGCCCCGATCTCGCCGCCGACATTGGCATCGATTTCGTCGAAGATGAGCACAGGCACGCTGTCCTGCGCAGCCAGCGAGGTTTTCAGAGCGAGCATGACACGCGAAATCTCGCCGCTGGAGGCGATCGCGCGGAGCGGCCGCTCGGGCTCGCCGGGATTCGGAGCAAAAAGAAAATCCACCTGCTCGAGTCCAAGCGGAGAGGTCTCTTCCAGTTCTTCGAAAACAATCGAAAATCCCGCCTTCGCAAATCCCAGATCGGCCAGATGCGTCTTCACGAGATCCGCAAGCTTGGGAGCCGCTTTGCGGCGGGCCTGCCCGAGCTGCTTGGCTGTCGAGTCGAGGGATTTCCGTGCCGCTGAAATTTCATCATCCAAGCCCGCGCCCCGCTCTTCTCGGTTTTTCAACTGCGCGAGTTTCGCCGAGGCCTCCGCGCCAAAGGCGATCACCGCTTCGACGCTCGATCCGTATTTGCGCTTCAGATTCTGGATCGTGTCGAGCCGCGCCTCTGTGGCCTCCAGTGTCTTGGGATCCGCATCCAGCGCGGACGCATAGCGGTCGACATCCCTCGCTAGGTCTTGCAGGGATTCAAAAATGCCCGCCGCCGCCTCGACCATCGGCTCAGCCTGGGCATCCAGTCTCTGCAGTTCCCGCATCAAACGCGACACATCCCCCCAGCGCGATGTCAGCGAATCCTCTGACTCCGAGAGCAGGCTGGTGAGGTCGGCGCAAATCGAGCACAGGCGGTGGGCGTTCGCGCCTGTGCGCTGGCGTGCGAGGAGTTGATCCTCCTCGCCGGCTTGCAGCGTGGCTTCGTCGATTTCCGCGACCTGGTGGGTCAAAAGATCAAGCTCCCTTGCGAGGGCCTCGGCATTTTCCGTGAGGCGTTTCTTTTCCGCTGTGAGTTGCATCCACTCGCGGCGGCGGGCGCCATACTCGGTCCGCAGCGCCTCCGCTCCAGCAAAGGAGTCAAGAACCAACATCTGCTGGTCTCTGGAAAAAAGGCTCTGGTGGTCATGCGGGCCGTGCAGGTCGACCAGCAAGTCCCCGAGTTGCCGCAGGAGCGCCAGCGTGCAGGGCGAGCCGTTGACGAATTGCTTGCCCGCGCCGCCTGTGGAGACCGTGCGCTTGATGACCAGCGCCCCCTCCTCGCAGGCTTCCGCGCCGCCTTCCTCGAGCACGGCATGCACACGCGAGTCACCGGGGATTTGAAAAAGCCCCTCCACCGCGCAGGCATCCGCACCCGAGCGGACGAGAGACTTATCCGCCCGCTCGCCGAGCAGCAGTTTCACCGCTCCGAGGATGATGGATTTTCCAGCGCCGGTCTCGCCGGTAATGGCGACAAAGCCAGAGGGCGGCTCCCAGAGGAGATCCTCCACGAGGGCCAGATTGCGGATGCGAAGAGATGCCAGCGTTGCGGACATTCGTCGACTATGCCACCCTCCGCCTGGAATTCCAAGCGATGCAAGAGATGCAAATAACATTTTTAGGAACAGGGACCTCGCACGGGATTCCAGTGATCGGCTGCGGCTGCGCCGTGTGCAAATCCCGCGATCCGCGCGACAAGCGCCTTCGCACATCGATCCATGTCCAGACGCCCGGCTTTTCCTTCATCGTGGACACCACGCCGGATTTCCGCACCCAGTGTCTGCGGGAGGAGATCACCCGCGTCGATGCGGTGCTCTACACCCACGCCCATGTCGATCATATCCTGGGATTCGACGACCTGCGGCGCTTCTGCGAATTGGAAAACAAAAACATGCCGATCCTCGCGTCCGCGCCGACCCTCGAAAGCCTTGCCCGCGTCTTCCAATACGCCTTTGACGGCTCGGCCAGGTTCCCGAACTACATCCGACCCGAGCCCCGCGTGGTGGGTGGCCCCTTCTCGCTCGGAGGGCTCGATATTGTGCCCGTCGAGTTGCCCCACGGTCGCATGACCACAAATGGCTTTGTCTTTGAAAAAAACGGCCGCCGCCTGTTTGCCTACTACACCGATTGTGCCGAGGTGCCGCCTGCGGCCGAAGAAGCGGCGAGGGATGTCGAGGTTCTCGTCATCGACGCGCTCAGGCACCACTCGCACCAAACGCATTTCACCGTCCAAGGCGCTCTGGAAGCCGCCCGCCGCATTCGTGCCCGCCAAACCTAT
>JBILMW010000188.1:0-4604 GCA_044375335.1 Terrimicrobiaceae bacterium
CTACAAATATACGCACTTTTGTTGAATTGCAATGGATTAGAAAAAAATTAGAGGGAAGTTAGGTTAATTCTACTGAATGCTGGACAAGTCCAATTCGTCTATTTGTCAACCCGCCCACATACGGTGTGGCCTTCTAAAGTGTCGAGGCTTTTTGCAAAGCTCGGAGTGATGCCATGGCGTGGCCTTCGTCGAGGGAGGCTTCTGCCAAAAGCCATGCGTCTTGGAGATTTGCTGCGGTTCCGGCAACGACCAGGGCGGCGGCGGCGTTGATTTGGACGGCTTGGCGGCGAGGGCCGCGGTCCGAGCCATCGAAAATCGAGAGCAGGATTTTTGCGTTTTCGGCAGCGTCGCCTCCGAGGAGGGCTTCGGGTGCCATGGCGGTGATTCCGACATCTTGTGGATGGATTTCAAACTCGCTGAGAGAACCTTTGTCGAGGGCCATGACCATGGTTTTGCCAAGTGGCGAAACTTCGTCGATTTGGAGGGCGTTCGGTCCTGTTCCATGCGCGGCCCAGGCGCGTGTGCGCTTCAGTTTTTGAAAAACTCCGGCGTAGGTTTTGATGAGATCGGGATTGAAGACTCCTGCGAGTTGGAATTCGGGTCTGGCGGGGTTCAGCAGGGGGCCAATGATGTTGAAAATGCTGGCGCTGCCCCGTTGGGCGAGAAGCTTTCTGACCGGCACAACCGCGCGGAATGCGGGATGGCATGCGGGAGCGAAAAGGAAGCAGCATCCGGCAGCTTCCAAGGCTGTGGCTAGGGCCTCCGGGGGGAGGTCGATTTTTACGCCGAGGGCTTCAAGGACATCGGCTCCGCCGGATTTCGAGGTGATGCCGCGGTTTCCGTGTTTGATGACTTTGGCTCCGGCTCCGGCGACCACGAACATGGAGGCGGTCGAGATGTTGAAAAAGCCCGCGCGGTCTCCGCCGGTGCCGCATACATCGATGCAGCCCTCACCCGAAAACGGCAGCTTTATAGCGCGTTCCAGCAGGACTTCGACGAAGTCCGCAATCTCCTCTGCCGACTCTCCGCGTTTGTGCAGAGCCTGCAGGAAATCCGCCCGAACCTCGGTGGACTGCCCCTGATCGAGGAGCAGGTCGCAGGTGGTTTGTATCTCGGAGAAGGTGAGGGGATTTCCCTCTTCGACGCGTTTTGTGAGTTGCGGGAGTGTCATTCCCAAGCGGGACTTAGGGCACTTTGACCGGTTTGAGTTTCCATATGTCCTTCGCGTATTCGCTGATCGTGCGGTCGCTGGAGAACTTGCCGACCCGTGCGGTGTTGAGCACGGCCATTTTCGCCCAGTGGGCTTTATCCTGGAATGCGGCGGAGACTTTTTCCTGCGCGTCGCTGTAGGCGGCGAAGTCTGCAAGGCAGAGGTAGGGATCGTGGTAGATCAAGTTGTCGCGCAGAGGAGTCAGGATGTCGGTGCTTTCGTCTCCTGTGAAGTAATCCGACCCGAGCCAATCGATGATGGCGGCGAGTTCGGGATTGGCGCGGTAGTAGTCACCGGGGTTGTAGCCCTTGGCGAGGAGTTCGTGCACCTGCTCGACGGTGTTGCCGAAGATGAATATGTTTTCTTCGCCGACTTCCTCAAGGATTTCCACATTCGCGCCATCGAGTGTGCCGATGGTGAGCGCGCCGTTGAGGGCGAGTTTCATGTTGCCCGTTCCCGAGGCTTCTTTTCCGGCAGTGGAAATCTGCTCGGAAAGATCGGCGGCAGGCACAATGCGCTGGGCCAGCGAGACGCGGTAGTTCGGCATGAAGGCCACTTTGAGTTTGTCCTGAATGCGGGTGTCGGCGTTGATCTTGGAGCCGACGGCATTGATCGCTTTGATAATCCGCTTGGCCATTTCGTAGCCTGGAGCGGCTTTGGCTGCGAAAATGAAAACGCGCGGCGGGATGTCGAGATGGGGGTTCTGCAGCAGACGGCGATAAAGCGCGAGGATGTGCAGGAGATTCAAATGCTGGCGCTTGTATTCGTGGAGGCGCTTGATTTGCACATCGAAGAGCGCCGTGGGATCGACCTTCACGCCGCACTCGTCGAGGATTCTTCCAGCAAGGCGCACCTTGTTGGCGTGCTTGACGGCCATGAATTCCTCGCGGAATGAGGCGTCATCAGCGAGTGGTTCCAGCTTGCGGAGCTTGTCGAGGTCGCGCTCCCAGCCGTGTCCGATGTGGCGGCATATGAGGTCGGAGAGACGCGGGTTGCAGGCCACGAGCCAGCGGCGGGGTGTGATGCCGTTTGTCTTGTTCTGGAATTTCGTCGGATAAAGGGCATTGAATTCCGGGAACAGTTGGTCTTTGAGCAGTTGGGTGTGAAGGGCGGCTACGCCGTTCACGGAATGGCTTCCGACCACGCTGAGATGGGCCATGCGGACCATTTGTTCGTGGCCCTCCTCGATGAGCGAGAGGGTGCGTTTTTTGTCCGTATCGCCTGGCCATTTGGCTTCGACTTCATCAAGGAAAGTTTTGTTGATATCGAAAATGATCTGCAGGTGGCGCGGCAGGACTTTGCGGAAGAGGCTGACGCTCCACTTCTCCAAGGCTTCTGGCATAAGCGTGTGGTTCGTGTAAGCAAATGTGCGGCGCACGATTCCCCAAGCTTTCGGCCATGGCAGTTCCTTCTCGTCGATGAGCAAGCGCATGAGTTCCACGACGCCGATGGCAGGATGGGTGTCGTTGAGCTGGATGGCCACTTTATCAGGGAAGGTTTCCCAGTCGGTGTTGTCTTTTTCGAAGCGGCGGATGATGTCGCGCAGCGAGCAGGCGACGAAGAAGTATTGCTGGATGAGGCGAAGTTCTTTTCCGGCCTCGGTGTGGTCGTTCGGGTAAAGGACCTTGCTGACCGTCTCAGCCATGTTTTTTTGCTGCACGGCCTGCTCGTAGCCACCCCGGTTGAAGGCCTCGAAGTCGAATTCCTCGGGGGCCTTGGACTCCCACAGGCGGAGGAAATTCACCGTCTCGGTGCCGTAGCCGGGAATCGGAATATCGTAGGGAATGCCGATGAGCTTGCGGAAGTCCGACCACACGCTGCTTGTCTTGCCAAGGCCGTCGGTGTGAGTTTCGACATGGCCGTAAATGGGGGTTTCCTGCGAGTGCTGCGGACGAATGATTTCCCATGGAGAGCCATATTGAATCCACGCGTCGGGGAGTTCCACTTGGTAGCCGTTGCGGAATTCCTGTTTGAAAAGACCGTATTCGTAGTGGATGCCGTAGCCGACAGCGGGGAGGTCCAGCGTGGCGAGGGAGTCGAGAAAACAAGCTGCCAAGCGGCCGAGACCGCCGTTGCCGAGGGCCATGTCGTATTCCTCGTCGCGTGTCTCCTCGAGCGGGTGGCCCAGTGTTTCCAAGGCTTCGGAGACTTCTTTCAACACACCGGCATTGATCATGTTGTTCACGAAAAGCCGGCCCATGAGGAATTCCATGGAGAGATAGTAAACCCGGCGCACATTGCCTTCCGAATGGACGGCCAATGTTTTCATCATGCGCTCGATGATCACTTTTTGAATCGCCTTGGAAGTGGCGATCCACCATTCGCGGCGGGAGGCTGATACGGAATCGCGGGCGAGGCCGAATTTCAGTTGGTCGATGATTTCCTGTTCAAAGCTGATTGATTTGTCCTTTTTCATAAAATTCCCTGTCCCCTTTGTATTTGAGGAGTCTTTTTCGGCGAGCAAAAAGTCGTTCGCCAAAGTGCCATTTTCGACACACCCAATGGGGGCCTATCCGATAAGCTCTTCGAGTTCGCCGACTCGCTTCGAAAACAAATCCAGCGTGGCCTGCACGGGCGCGGGAGTGCTCATATCCACGCCGGCTTCGCGCAGTGTTTCGACCGGGAAGCGACTGCCGCCGCTGCGGAGGAATCCGAGATAGCGGGTCGCGTCGCCTGTTTCCAGAACTTGGGTTGCCAGCGCCACGGCTGCCGAGAGGCCTGTGGCGTATTTGTAAACATAGAAGGCGTTGTAAAAATGAGGGATTCGCAGGCACTCGAGCTCCAGTTCACCATCGATCGCAAAACGCGGGCCAAAGTAGTCGTTCAAAAGCTTTTGATAAATGCCTTTGAAACTCTCCAATGTCAGCGCCTCGCCTGCCTCCTCGGCCGCGTGGGATTCGCGCTCGAATTCGGCGAACATCGTCTGCCGATAAAGCGTGCCCCGAATATCGTCAATCTGGCGGTTTAAAATAAACGCCTTCATCGCGCGGTCATCGGTCGTTTTCAGCAGATGTTCGGTGAGCAGGACCTCGTTGAAAGTGGACGCCACCTCGGCAAGGAAAATGGGATATCCGTAGTTCTGGTAAAGCTGCGCTCCTCGCGCATACAAGGTGTGCATCGAGTGTCCGGCCTCGTGTGCGAGTGTGTAGACATCCGAGAAAACATCCGCCTTGTAGTTCATCATGATGTAAGGCGGGCTCGTGAATGTGCCGTAGGAAAAGGCCCCGCTGCGCTTGCCTTTGTTCTCGTAGCGATCGCACCAACGGCCATCAAGCAGGCCGTGCCTGAGAGTGTCTGTGTATTCGGTCCCAAGCGGGGTGAGCGATGCCATCACGCGTTCCACGGCTTCATTCCAGGAGACATTCGTCTTCACATTGCCGACCATGGTCACATA
>JBILMW010000190.1:0-4596 GCA_044375335.1 Terrimicrobiaceae bacterium
GTAGAGTGCGGCTGCGGCGCAGGGTGAAAAGATTTTTTTATCCTGTCGGGGTGCAAACCGATCCCGGGGCTTGAGGTGGGCTGCCCGACGCATCAAGCCGCTGAAGTGGTATTGATCCCCTGCCCCGTCGAGCAAGCGTGCGTCGGCGTCGAGAAGCTGAATGGATCCGAAGGAGGCGCACTCGGGGTGGCTCTCTGAGGCGCGGAGAAGATGCTCCAACCACGCCGGCTCGGGAAAGGCATCGGGATTGAGCAGGGCGACCCCATCGGTTTTTGTTTCCGCGAGTGCGAGGTTGTTAGCAGCGGCGAAGCCGAGGTTGCGGCGCGTGGAGATGATGCGCAAATTCGGCAAGTAGCCGCTGAGCGAGGCGCATTCGCCGGACTCGGAATTATCCACCAAAAGGATGGTGACCGGCTGGAGAGTCTGCGCGCCGAGACAGTCGAGGCAACGCGGCAGTGTCTGAAGCGCCTGCCAATTGACGATGATGACTGTGACCTCGCCAGCCTTCATTTTAAGCAAGCTACGGGCTGACACAGTTGGGGTGAGGCTAACCACGGATTGCTCGGATTGGCACGGATGATCCCGCGAGCGGGACTGGCAGAAAAAAAGCAAAAATTGGTCAAACCCGCTTGCAAACTTTTTGTTTTTGCCCTGCCCCATTCGCACTGCGAATGCTCCAGCGCCAATTTCTTCGTATCTTTGTTCATCCTGCCTGTCATCCGTGGTTCAAATCCGCGCCGCCGTTCCGCTTCCTCACGGGACACATAGGTCCATCCAATCTCCTGCGCACAGGCAAGAATCTGGGCTTGGACGGTTTTGTGTTCAGCGGGTGCGGGCATAACGATCAGGCATTGCTCTCCACCTCATGGATGACCGCATCCAACAAGCTGCGCTTCAAATGCAGTGTGGACTGAGCAGGCAGTGCCCGCAGCACCGCGAGAACTTCCGGCTTCGTCCGCTGCCGCCTGCGAATGGCACGCACGAGGATGCCGATGGTTCCGTGGGTGGCGATACCAAGATTTCCCGCTGCCAGACGCGCAGCCGTATCATCCGTCAGCAGCAGGCCCGGGGGATGTTCCAGCGCCACGCGCAAGGCCTCCCACTCTCCCGTATGCAGACTCAGCACCTGGGCCAGCGCTTCCAGCGCGGGCGGCTCCGAGACTGTCGGCGAAACACACCTCAACTCTAAGGAAGTATGGGTGAGAGCATTGGGTCGATGCTGCCGCACCTCTCGCCACACCGCCTCTGGCACCAGCACTTCAGAAAAGTCCGACAGCAGATCCAGACAGCCCAACTCATCCAAGTGGATCAGCGGCCCGGCATCACACACCACTATGGGCATTGGCTGGTCAGTCGTGACCATGCAGACCCCATTGCACATCACTCAGCACCATCGACTCAGTCACACGAGCGGAGTGAGACTCCAAGAAACGCCGCAAGGCATCTGCCAGCAGTTCATTGAAATCGGAGGCCCAGCCTTCTTGGACAAAAGTGAGTGCACGCGCCGTCAACTCAGGCGGCAGTTCAGCTTGAATGGTGGTCTTGGTCATAAGGACAGCATAGCACGATGGATGAGAAGCGGAAGGCCCGCTTGCTGTGGAGTTCGCACTTTGGCATAGAGGAGATCATCGAAGAAAAAGAAGCGTCTTTTCGCATCCGAAGATTTGGGAACTGAAGATTTTCGCAGATGGTTTTCTGTCCCTTCGGAATCTGTATGACGGTCATCTGCGGTTTTGTTTTATTTCCCCTGAACCATGATGCAACCTTGTTAGTCAGGAGAGTTCGACTGCAAATACGGCTGGATGATTTGATCGAGCCTGTCTCTAAGAGCCTCTCTGGAAGTAGTGGAGCGAATATGCTGACGACCAATCAGCGCACGGGCGACGGCGTTTTCATAGCCATTTAAAACGGTGATGATATGCGCGGCGGCTTCATTGAGATCCGGCTCGATCCATCCTGACCAGTCGCCGTAATCGCCGCCTTGAGCGGGACGGATGGCGGGTGGCCCCGAGACGAAGAAACACGCCTCTTCGAGTGTAAAATCGAGAATGCCGCCTTGGCGCGTGGCAATGGTCGGGATTCCTCTGGAGAGTGCCTCGGCGACAGGCAGGCCGTAGCCCTCGGAGCGGTGCAAGTGGAGGTAGCAATCGCACTCCTGCCAGAGGTCGTTCATTTCTGCTTCACTGAGCGTGCGTGAGATAATTTGGACCGGTGAATCTGCGGTGGCTTGCTGTAATTTTTCAATGATATTTTCTGGCGTGTTGGAGTGGCATTTGATGCGCAAGCGAGCGGAGACCTGCGGCGGCATTTGGGCACAGGCCATCTGAAATGCTCGAACCACGGCTACTGGGTTTTTGCGCTCCCAGCTTGATAAATTATCAAAGATGAAAAGGAATTCGTAGTGCCGGTCTGTGCGCTTGCGTAGGCGCTGGGGCTGGCTGGGCAGCAAGATCGGCAGAACCTCTACGGGCCTCTGCATGGAGCGCTCGATGGTGAGCTGAGATGCCCGCGAGTAAGTGCAAAGAACATCGTATGCGGAAAGGACATCCCTCCAAAGCGGAGGCAGGCTCTCCGTCTCCCACACGACGATGGCAATATTAAGCCGATTGGAGCGAATAAAACGGGTGCCAAATCGACGCACGGCGGCAATAAAAACATCCGGGTTGTAGACATGCAAAGCGATGTCTGATGCGGAATAATCGGATAGCGAACAATAATTTTGAATCAACGATGGAACTCGAGGTGTCGGGGCGAGCGAGGAGATGGAAAATCCCGCCGGATTCCGGTCGCTCAACGCATCGGAAATGCCGCGCGCGGCCAGACCCAAGCCGCTTGCAGTTTCAAGAAACCCGATGATGGAAAAGGTTGGATGAGGTGTAAGAGGCCGGAGTCGAAAGCCGCACAAAAAACCAAGCCAGGCGGTGACGACCTTGCAAAAAACTCTTCGCAGTAAATTTTTAGAAAACGAAATCAAAATTAACCACAATCGGTAGAAAAGAACTTTGTTAAACCACGGATTTCACCGATCCACACGGATAGGAAGAAATGCGGGAGTATCCGAGCAATTATTGGTAAGTTCAGACATTATGATACCAGCCACGAAAAAAGATACCCCAGTTCGAGATGCGGAAATCAGCGTCAACACGGGCGGGACGCCCATGCCCCCTTGTCTTTTGCGTCTCACACGCTTTCCTTCCAGCACAGGATTTCTGAGGTTCCATTCAGACTGCGGGTTTCTTAAATTTTTTTTGGTTCAGGATCAAACATTGAACCTCTGCGCTCTCCGTGTCCCCCGTGGTTAATCCTGCCGAGGACTTGTCAACCCAGTTTATCCAACTCGGCAGCTACCAAGCGTTCCATCATTTCCTCGAAGCCGACAGTATTTTGCCAACCGAGAAGGCGCTGGGCTTTGCTGGGGTTCCCGCATGGAGCAATGGGCTCAACCGTGGTGACCAACTCTGGATCGAACTTCACATAATCGCGCCACTGGAGGCCGACGGCCTGGAAGGCGTTTTGCACCAACTCCTCGACGGAATGCAGCTTTCCCGTGGCAAGAATGAAATCATCGACAACCTCAGCTTGGAGCATTTGCCACATTCCACAAACATAGTCTGGCGCCCAACCCCAATCGCGACGGCCAGCTAAGCTGCCGAGCTGCAATTCGGTTTGTAGGCCTTTTTTGATCCGTGCCACGGCGCGTGCGATCTTCATCGTCACAAAGTGTCCGCCTCGGCGCGGGGACTCGTGGTTGTAAAGAATCACCGAGCAAGTCGGGAGCTTGTAGGCGATGCGGTAGATGCGAGCCATCTGCTGTGAAAAGGCCTTGGCTGCCCCGTAAGGCGTGGTGGGGTTGATCGGGGTGAGCTCGTCTTGTGGCGAGTAGGATGGCGAGCCAAAAACCTCGCTGCTCGAGGCATAGAGGAACTTGGTCGTGTGGTCGAGGTCGCGAAGGATTTCCAAGAGGCGCAGGGTGGCCATTCCCACGCTATCCACCGTAGCTTCAGGAAGCTCCAAGCTGATGCGGGGGCTGGATTGCCCCGCGAGATGATAGAATTCATCCGGCTGAGCACGGCTGATGACCCTGCGGAGATGTGTGGCGTCCTCAAAGGAGCCATTGTGCAGGAACAGTTGCTTGCCCATGATTTTGGGGTCTGCAACAAGGTGGCGAATATTGCTGCTGCCCACGGAGTCTGGCCGATGAACCAAGCCATGAACGATGTAGTCCTTGGAAATGAGAAGGTCAGCGAGGTAAGATCCATCTTGGCCGGTGATTCCGGTAATAAAAGCAACAGGCATGTTATAAAGAAGTCGGGTGTGTTTTCAGAAAAACCTTAGTTTCAAGGTTGAGTGAAGCAAACTTAAAAAGAAGCGCCGTTGTTATTGCGACGCACATCCGCATCGACCATCATTTGGCAGAGTTCTTCCAAAGTGGTCTTGGGTTCCCAGCCGAGCTTTTCCTTTGCCTTGGCAGGATTACCGATGAGAAGCTCGACTTCCGCTGGGCGGTAAAATTTGGGGTTGATGCGCAAGAGGAGTTTGCCAGTGGCAGCGTCTTCCGCGATTTCTTTTTCGGCGTTGCCCTTCCAGACGAGATCA
>JBILMW010000189.1:0-4596 GCA_044375335.1 Terrimicrobiaceae bacterium
AGCAAACCGCCAAACCTGCTGCGACCAAGAAAAAGAAAAGAAAATGATTTACCAACTCTCACTGCAAACGACAGGCCTTGTCGCCGGTCTCTTGCTCGTTTTTTCGCACGCCTTGGGATTGATCAACCCGCCTGCATCGATCCGGTTTGCTCGCGATTTTCCCCGTTCCCGTATCGCTGGCACATTATTGCTGCTCGCGGCAGCTGTATGGAGCTTTGTTTTGGTCTCGGACATTGATCTCGGGGAGTTCTCCAGACTTCGGAATTTGATGCTTCTCGGGATCGTCGCCGGAGCCGTTTTGTCTTGGTTGTATGTCGAAGAGTTTCTGGCTGTGCGCGCATTGGGAATGCTTCTACTCCTCGGCGCAGAGCCTCTCTTGGAATCCTGCGCCCTGCGCGCGGAGGAAAGCCGTCTCCTCCTCGTCTCCTTGGCCTATGCCTGGATCATTGCCGGACTTTTCTTTGTCGGCATGCCCTACCTGCTTAGGGACGCTATCAAAATTCTCTCCGCCAAAATCGAAATGTGGCGGATCGCCGCGCTGGGGGGCCTTGTCTACGGAGCGATCCTTACGACAGCCGCCTTGTTTTGGTGGTAAGGTTCACCACTCGATACCCACGACTGTGAGAGTGACTGCTTGGTAGGGCGTTCCGGCGGCGGAATCCTTGGAGACATTTTTCTCACCAGTTCCGTAGCTGGCAGGAGCCGCCGGATTCAAAAGTTGCCAAGGTTTTTCCACATCGAAAATCTGCTTCACAATTCCATCCACCTCGGGCTTCAACTCCGGCGCCTGCGTGGTGATCTGCTGTTCACGCCCCTTCGGTGCCACAAAATCCTGCGCTATGAGAGCCGCCGGTAGAATTAGAAGAGAAAAAAATACTCGTGCTTTCATGATTCCTTAGTATCAGCCGCAGGCGCCCCGCGCAAGTGGGGCCCTTACCAAGGAAGCGGAAATCTTGACGCCATGAAGCCCACTCCTTTAGCCTTCGAACCTCGCGATGTCGTTTCGAATTTTACTGATTTCTCTCGCTTCTCTGCTGGCGCTCTGCCCGTTGATTCAAGCCCAAGCCCCTGATTCCACCGAGCCTGAACCGGCTCCCAAACGGCAGCAAGTGAATGCCGATGTGACTCCCGAGGAGACTGCCGATTTCGACGAAGCCGCCGCCTACGATCAGGAGGGTTCCATATCCACCGCTCTCGGAGCCTATCGCCGCTTCATTAAAAACCACCCCGCATCACCTCTGGCGATGAAGGCCCAATTCCGCATCGCCGAGATTTATGAAGAGCTTGGCGACAGCTCGAAGGCGTTCAACTCGTATCAGAAGTTGCTCACCCAATATCCCGACACGCCGAATTTCGAACGCGCGGTGAACCGTCAAGTCGTCATCGCCAACGAATATCTCGCAGGGAAAAGAGTGAAATTCCTCGGCCTTGCGTTCCTGCCAGGCACCGACCGCGCCGAAGAGATGTTCGCTTCGATCATTCAAAACGCCCCCTACAGCAAAAACGCCCCCATCGCCCAATTCAACCTGGGTCTGACCTATGAGCGTCAGAACCGCGTCCAGGAGGCCGCAAAAGCCTATCAAGGCGTCCTGGACCGCTACCCGAACAGCTCCATCGCCGATGATGCCATGTATCAAATTGGCTACATCTACATGCAACTCGGGCAGACCGGCAAAACCCAGGATCTCTCCGCGCTCATTACGGCAAAGAACACCTTCGAAGACTTTCTGCTCCAATATCCCTCCAGCGAAAAAGCCGCCCAGGCCAAGGACAATGTCGTGAGCCTCGGCTCCAAGGAATCCGGCGACCTCATGAGCATCGCCAAATTCTACGACCGCTTCAAAAACTACCGCGCCGCCGCCATCTACTACAACGATGTCATCCGTCGCGCGCCTGATTCCACAGATGCCGTCACGGCCCGCGACCGCGTGCAGGAAATCCGCAGCGAGGCGGGGGATGACGCCCTCCGCTCCGGACCCGAGCAGACCCAGACTGGCGAGACCGCTGCCCTTCGCCGCCGCCTCCAGGCTCAAGTCGAGACTTCCTCGCTCGCTGATTTCAACGGCCCCTCAAGACAGGATATCGTTCCTGACGAGTTGCCCGTTGTGAGCAGTCCCAAGCTCCGCACCGACTCGCGTGATGTAGCACCGATGCCTGCCGTTGAACCCGCCTTGCCCAACCCATGAAGACCCCGCTCGTCGCACTCCTGGCCGTTGTCCTTGCCCTCACTGGTTGCGGTTACAAACTTGGCGAAATCCGCCCGACTCCCATGCGCTCGGTGCGCGACCTGTCGGTTCCGACATTTAAAAACAACACCTACGAATCCCGCATCGAGGTCATGTTCGCGGATACCCTTGTGAAGCGCCTCCAGCAGGATGGCAGCTACCACATCGTCAATTCTGGTCAGGCGGATGCCATACTCAACTGCACCATCACCAAGATCGACCGCAACGCCCTCCGCTCGGTGCAGAACAATGTTCTTGCGACCAGCGAATTCGGTCTCACCGTGCATGTCCGCTACGATGTCATCGATCAAAGCACCGGAGCCACCCTCATGAGTGGAACCATCATAGGCAAGACCTCGTTCTTCAGCGGCAACGACCTCCAAACGATCGAGCGCCAAGCCATGTCAAACGCCGCCGCCGATCTTGCAAACAACCTCGCCGCTCAGATCACCGAAGGTTGGTAAAACAAGCCGCCTCCTGTGCTAAGCGTTGTTCCCACACCCATCGGAAACCGCCAGGACATCACACTGCGCGCCATTGAAGTCCTGAAATCCGCCGACTTGATTGCCGCCGAAGACACGCGGCACAGCGGGCTTCTCCTCCAACACCTCGGCATCAAGAAGCCCTTTCTCAGCCTGCACGGGCACAACGAGTCCTTCCGCTGTGAAGATGTCGCCAACCGCATCGCCGAAGGTTCCCATGTTGCCCTGATTACCGATGCCGGTATGCCCGGTATTTCCGATCCGGGCTACCGCCTCATCCGCACCTGCATCGACCGAGGGCTTCCCGTCAGCGTCTTGCCAGGGCCATCCGCCGTCCTCACAGCACTCGTCGGTTCCGGCTTCCCGTGCGATCGTTTTTTTTTCGGTGGCTTCCTGCCGGTCAAAAGCGGCCGCCGCGCCAACGAACTCACCGCCGCAGCCGCGAGGCAGGAAACCAGCATCTACTTCGAGTCCCCGCACCGAATCCTCAAAACACTCGCCGCTCTCGATGCCGTCTGCCCCGGGCGCACCATCTGCGTCGCACGCGAACTCACAAAAACCTTCGAGGAATATCGCCGCGACACGCCAGCAGCGCTCATATCCCACTTTGAAAAACATCCGCCCAAAGGCGAGATCACGCTTGTGATTCCCTCCGGCACTACCTCGCAGCGGGAACAAGATTCCTCCGAAGAGGACGATTGACCATGCCCCCACTCACGCCGCGCCAGCGCTTGGCTCGACTTGGAATCATCGCCGTCTCCGCTCTGCTCCTTTCCCTCCCGCTCCTCAAAAGCCTGAATCCATCACTCCCCGGGCTGCCCTGCGGTTTCAAAGCCCTCACCGGCCTTCCCTGCCTCTTCTGCGGCGGCACCCGCTCCGCCTGCGCGGCCCTCCGAGGGGACTTCGCCCATTCGTTTCACCTGAACGCCCTCTCGATCCCGGCCCTTGGTTTCATCCTTCTCCTCGCCATCGCAAGCGCAGTCGAAATCGCCCGCAATCGCCCCATCACCGACTGGCGATCTGTCTCAAAGCCTCTCCTAAAACTCTGGCCCGCCTTGATCCTCATCCTGCTCATTTGGTGGGCTGTGCATCTCACCTCAGCCCTGCGAACCCCCAAACCCGAGTTGCTGAATCCCAACAACCCCATCGCCAAGCGCCTCCGCGCATATCTCCAAGATTAACTGACCTGCCCCGCACAAGCACCCCGCTCTGCTTGCAGGAACGCCGAGGTCCTCCTCGGCCCGCCTTAACTCTCGATCGTCTCCTTTTCATTCTCCGGCTTCGGCGAATGGCGCTGTGAGTTCGAGTGCGAGATGCACGGGGCATCCTTGATTGGCAAGGATTGTGGGATGGTCGAGTTGGGCTTGGATTTTCATAGTGTGGTTGGTGTTCTTGGTTTGTTGGTTTCTGTTCGTGTGCTCAAAAAGGGAAGCTGTTCATCAGGCATTTTTCTTTTGGTTCGCTCCGCAAAAAACCGGGTGCGCTTGGGAGGTCGATCGGATGTGAGACAAACTCGGCTTCCACTTTTCCTGAATGAAAAGAAACTCGCTCTGCCATGCGAAGCCGCCTCTGGATTTGTTCTGAGGGTGGTTGCGTTTCAATACCGACTCGATGCTGTGTAGGATTTGTATGATCATTTCACCACAACCCTAACAACCTCGGTCAGACATCCGCTGGGGGACTAAAAAATTTCTGCGGTGCAAATGGGCGTCATTGCCTCACGCCAGCGCGGGGTGGGTGCCTTTGAAAGACGGCGGAAAACTTCGGCCCGCTCGCGTTTTCCTTTCGAGTGCGCGGCAGCTTTTGCTATCTTCGCTGCATGAAATTTTCCCGGTTCGCTGCAGTTTTTCTTTTTCCTGCGATCCTCATGGCGCGTGAGACGATGATCG
>JBILMW010000046.1:0-15466 GCA_044375335.1 Terrimicrobiaceae bacterium
CGGTGAAAGAGAGAAGGCCTCATTGGCATAGTCTGAAAAAGGAGGATTGATTGATTCGACGTAAAGGAGATGGCTGTAAATGGAGTTTCGAAACGCTTGTGGCTAGGAGCCCGCTCGCCTACGCGGTCTGGTTTGGTAAAATTTGTCTCTCGCAAATAGCAAGAGTCATGCCGAAGGCATTCAGAACGATGGACAGGTTTTTCATTGCGGGAGGAAACAATACTCTATACTTGAAGCTTACGAGTCGATAGTCACGAGTCAATATAAAAATCTACCCTGGTTATGCCGACGGCTTGGTTTGAATCCAAGGTGGCGGAAGTTTGGCGAGGGATTTTGTCTTGGGCTTTCGGTCGATTTCAATGCCGAGTTGGGAGTGAAGATCATTTGGGAGAAGCTCAAAAATCCCCGGCATAGGCTTGGCTTGCATTTGGTCCGAAGTGCCGAGGCCATGTCGATGAGGCCCGATCAGAAGCGTCAGGACCCGGTCTGTGGTTGAATCGGCACAGGGGATGGGATGGGGATCCTGAGCGGTGAGGGGGAGGCTTGCGCCTCTGCGCGGATGGCGATGAGTTGCCAGGCCTTGCGGTGGGAGCACAAGACCGATCATGACGAAATCCTGAGAATCCTTGCGCTGCCGGAGTAATTCCAGTATGTAGTCGATTCAGTCCCAGTGGAAAATGTCTTCCCTTCACCGAGGCGTTCCATCTGCAAAGAAGGAACCGCTTGGTGGCAGGTCCGTCCTTCGAAGCCGGATGAAGTGCCCCGCTCGATGCGGGAAAGACGAGCCAGAGAGGAGGCTCAGCTCTCCGAATAATGCTTTAGTTGCAAAATTTTTAAGGCGAAAAAATGGATTTTTCTTCGTGTCGACAGGTGCGGCGGTTACAATCAACGGCTCAGAGCCGATGCAGGCTTGCGACTGATTACTTGGAGGGTGGTAGCAATTTTGCTTCGATGAGAAGGTGTTTTTCGGCAAGCGTCATGCCTTGGAGAAGCTTGCCCAGCATGGAAAACATTTTTTCGATGATCTCCGTAGGATCGATTTCTACACGATATAAATACTTGGAGAACGGTCGAAGCAGGGAGGCGCCTGTGTGAGTGTTGGCGGCGACTCTGACTTCGGAGCCGAGTTTTATGCCAGCTTCGAGGAAGGCGATCATTCCGCCGTGAGCCATGGTGTCATCCAAGAAGAAAACGCCATCGGGTTTATCCTCTTGGGAGCTCCATTTCTGGCGAATGATTGAGGCTGCGGCATCCTCCAAAGTCTCCCACTGTGTAACCAGACTTGGCGTCCATCGAAGTTCTGGTGAGTAAATCAATCCGAGAGTCTTGCCCGCTTCCTTGAAAGCTTTGCTCGTGGGCTCTTTTTCATCTTGAGAATCGCTGAATGCACCAAGATAGACGAGGGCAACTCTTTTGCAGCCTGCGTCACGAAGTGCTTCCAGACCCGTTTGGATGTTTGCAGAGTCATTAAAAGACAAGGATGCGTCGCTCATGTCTGAATGACCGAAAGAGACGGTGGGCAAACCGTAGGATTTTAGCCATTCGAATTGATCCTTCCTGCCAATACCAATCGTGATCAGTCCCGTGATTCGCCGGGAACTGATGTCATCGAGCAGGGAGTATGTGCTTGGTTCGAGGTTGTCTTCGTTATGCGCAGGACAACCAAAATAGGTCTTTAGCTCATCGCCATTCTTAGCTGCAAGACGCATCGCAGCGGAGTGGAGGAGTCGCCAGAACTGGGAAAAACGCAGTGGGTCACTGATGTTCCCGGGAAAAATAATACCGATCTTGCGTTGGTTGATGAGCGGTGAGACATAGATGCCGCTGCCTTGTATGCAATTCACAACGCGCTCGGACTCAAGTGTTCGTAGAACTCGATCCATGGTCGAGCGGGAGGCTGCAAGCATTTCGCAGAGTTTACGAACGGTGGGAAGTTGTCCACCTGGTCCCATACGGCGCGCAAGCCCTAAAAGCGTGGTATGGATCACCTCTTCTTTGCTTAAATCTTTCACGGCGCAATCAAAGATTGTTTCGGGTAATTATGCAAGGCGTTTACGCGTCGGCTTATGGTGCAACTCCTGCACCAGCGTTTTCTGCGGAGTCTGGAAGTATTTTCCAGAAAATATCTTGCGCCCGCTGTCATCGGCTCGGAAGTGAATCTTATGCCGCCCGACATGGTTTGCGTGGGCTCCAACCAGAGAGGCATTGGGCCATACGGTAACAATGTCCTCATACCAAAAGCTGAATACTTTTGGACTCTACTGTAGCGGCGGTCTATGACCGCCGATGGTTAACGACTCCGGCGCTCATAGAGACGCCGCTACAAGTTAAAACGTCGCGCTAAAGTTCAAAACCTAATAGATATTGGTATCAGCTGTGGCTTGAAAAATGTGTGTGAGTTTTGTTCTCGTCGAGTGGTGTTTTTTAATCTGCTGCCTTCAGGGGATGAATTTCAAAAAACGCTTCGTGGCCAGAAGATGGAATGCCGCGATGCCCCAGTTGTAGTCTGTGTGTCCGGTGCAGGTGGGCACGCGGGGATCGGTCTCCATGTTTTCCGGAAAACCGGTTTGCCTGGCCTGCCAAGCTGTGATGCGCCCGGCGGCTTGGAGTGCCTCTTTGGTGTAGCCGTAGTGAGTCAGTGTCTCGATTAACCAATAGGCGATGTGAGGCCATGCTTTGCCGCGCCAGTATCCCGAGGGATCAAAGGTTGGTTCGTCATAGGCCACCGAGGGGAACGGCATCGTGCCGAAGAATCTCGAGGGATTGAGGAGTTCGTCTTCGATGACTTCCCGAATCCAATCCTCCGGCATCGGCAGCCGGGCAAACAATGGCCAGAACATATAAAAGGTCCGAATTTTTGTGTGCTTCCGGGTCGCATGGTTGAAGTCCCAAAAACGGCGGTCCTTTTCCACCCAGCAAACATCCATGAGGGCCTGATAAATCTTTTGCTTTCTGGCAGCGAAGCGGTCGGCGTCCGCAGGTTTGTTGATTTGTCTCGCGAAGGATTCGAGGAGATCGGCATCCCGGTAGAGAAAACAATTGAGTTGCACTGAGGCGATTGGCGGTAGCCACTGGCAACCATTCATCCGGCCGCCGGGCACATAGGCGTCGTAGAGAGGAGAGTTGTCGGCAGTCTGTCCCGACCATTGCCATTCGGCCAATTCATCGCGATCGGCATCCGCGAACTCTTCCCAATACCGGTGGTTTGCACAGAGGACGGGATAGATTTCCTTCAGAAATGGCAAGTCCTGTGGTTCGCTCGCGAGGTAGTGCGAGACGGCCCATGAGCCGACGGGAGCCTGAGGGTATTGACGGGTGTGGCGCTGGGGAACCGTGTAGTTCCATTTGTTCTCCGGAGAACTTCCGTCGCGCGGATCTTGTCTCACAAAGGCGCAGTGGATCGCATCCTTCGCGAACTCCGGCTGAAAGGTGCTCAGCGCCCCCGTGGAAAACAGCGCGTCCCAGAAAAAAACTGTGCTGAAAAATTGATCATCGCTTGTGCAGAAACAGGCTGTCTTTCCGCCAAACTCTCCCTGAGTGGTTTGAAAACCGGTTCGCAAAAGGGCATGGCGGGCTCTCCAGATATGAGGCTCCAATGCGGGAGATGCGTCTGCAGGCGGTCGATGCGCTCCCACATGGGCTCGGAACCATTCCCTTTGATCGCGCAGAAGATTTTCAAATGTGTCCGAGGTCATCTCTATTGAAGGGAAACCTTCGGGCGAGACGCCAGGAGCCTTCCAATCCAGATCGAAGACCAGCAGAAACTCCTGCGTGGTTTTTGCCTCCAAGCGCACGGAGCCATTGTGTTGAAGGGCGTATCCCGCACTGTGTCCGACTCCATTGGTAAAAGGGGAGCGGGTTTCTTCGGTGGTGGTCAGCCAAGAAAGAGGCAGGCAGGGCCATCCCGCTGCCGTCAATTGAAAGGAGGGTTGAGGGTAGTCGGATGTCCCATTCAAGCTGCGCCAACCACCGCGCCAACTTTGATCCGATGCCTCCATCCAGCTCTCAAGCCCTTCTGGCAGGAGTCCAGGAAACGGTGCGAGATATTGCTCGGGGACGGCCTCGTGCCCCGGCAGGCGTCCCTTCCAACGCAAGTCAAAAACAAGCGGATCGTTGCCGTCGTTTAAAAAACGGAACCGGCTCACCAAGCGCCTGCCAGTGGCAAATACATGAGTGCCCTCGATCCGAAGTGCTCCGGCCCTCGATGTTTCGACCGCGCACCATGGCAGGGATTGCAGCGAGCCCCTGCGGACGGGAAGCCACTCCTCGTTTTCAAAACGCAATTCGCAAGCAGCCAGAGGTTCCACAAATCCGTAAAGAAACGGATTCGCGCGTAGCCCGATTCGGCCCGCACCCAAAGGGCCTCCCGCTGGAAAGTGAACGCAAAATTCCGAAAACCGGCTGGTGAATGGTGTCGCGTGAATCGAGTAGTCGATTCCTGTGTTTTCCCAGATTCCCAGGGCGGCAGGGATCGGAGACTCGAGACGTGATGACATCTTTAAAACGTATCGAGTCAAAACGGCGTTACAAGGCTGTTTTGATCGGTTTGTTTTTGTTCGTGCGTTTGATGCAAGTCGTCCAAGAGGCATGCCCTGTTCGGGTGGTGTTTTTTGATGCCTCGCTCAGTGAAGTTGGTTGCTCCATGATGATGTCGCATTTTGGCATTGGCGGGCAAAACGCATTTGAGGGTTTGGGGCGCCTTGGTGGACTCGAGTTTTCACAACCGGATCTGGTGCTTGTGGCTTTGGCGCCACTTCCTCAACTCCGAGGAGACGCTGTATTCATGAGCCTTGTGACAGATAAAATAATCTTGAAGGATTTCTTGTATTGTCCCAGAACAATTGGCACCTTCGGGCTTCTCCGAACAATTCCGTGGGCTGCATTTTTTAATCATGTTTCCAAAAAATTTTTCATGGGGGGCTGCCACAGCTTCCTACCAAATCGAAGGGGCCGTTGCTGAGGGGGGGAGGGGGCTTTCTGTTTGGGATATGCTCTGTCGCAAGCAAGGGGCGATCTGGTCTGGGCAAACGGGCGATGTCGCCTGCGACCACTACCACCGATGGAGCGAGGATGTCGCTCTGATGAAGCAAATCGGGCTGAAGTCTTATCGGATGTCGGTTTGTTGGCCTCGGGTCTTGCCGGAAGGTGTGGGCCGCGTCAACGAGGAGGGACTCGCTTTTTACGATCGTCTCGTGGACGGCCTGCTGGAGGCCGGAGTTCAACCTTGGGTCACCTTGTTTCACTGGGATTACCCCCACGAACTCTTCTGCCGTGGCGGTTGGCTGAATCGCGATTCGATCGACTGGTTTGCCGAATACACACAGGTCGTCGTCGACAGGCTGGGAGATCGGGTGAAGAACTGGATGACCTTCAACGAACCCCAAATGTTTTTGGCGTTGGGCCATATCGCAGGAACCCATGCGCCGGGCATGAAATATGCCGATGCCGAGATGCTGAGGCTTTGTCACCATGCCTATTGTGCCCATGGAAAATCTGTCCAAGCGATTCGTGCATCGAGCTCCGATGCCTCTGTGGGCTACGCTCCAGCTGTTTTTGTTAAAATCCCGCCGGGTGATGGGGTTGGTGACATCGAGTTGGCCCGCGAGGCGATGTTTGCCGTGACCAACCGGGGCCACTTCAACAATGCCTTCTACATGGATCCTGTTCTTTTGGGCAAATACCCCGAAGACCATCTAAAGCAGTTCCGCGATGTTCTCCCGCCTTTTCAAGCCGGTGATATGGAGTTGATGTGCCAGCCGCTTGATTTCTTGGGGGCGAACATCTATGGCGGCGTCACCGTGGAGCCAAGGGTGAACGGGCAGGGGGATTATCCGGAGCGCAAGGAGGCCCAAGGCCACCCGATCACCATGATGGGCTGGCACACAGTCCCAGAGTCACTCTACTGGGGACCCCGCTTCCTTGCCGAGCGCTACAAGTTGCCCGTGGTGATAACCGAAAATGGCATGTCCGGACACGATTGGGTGACTCCCGACGGCTGCGTGCACGATCCTTACCGAATTGAATTCACCCGCCAGTATCTTGGAGCCTTGAAGCGCGCTGCTCGCGACGGGGTCGATGTGCGCGGCTATTTCCATTGGTCGCTCATGGACAATTTTGAATGGGCCGAGGGATACAAGCATCGTTTCGGCCTGATCCATGTGGATTACTCCAACCAGAAACGCACGCTGAAGGATTCGGCGCACTGGTATGGTCAAGTGATCCGCGAGAACGGCGCGAATCTTTAACTTTTGAAAAGTATGAATCCACTTATTGTTGGAATGATCGGCGTTTGGGGATTTGGAGCATACCGCCGCGAACGAATGCGCGAAACCGGTCTTTTTAAAATAGCCGCCGTTTGTGACCGTAATGAAGAGGCCTTGTCCAAGGTGGCCGCCGAAGAAGGGGCTTCTTCCTACTCCGACTTCGATGCCATGCTGGCTCATCCAGGGCTTGAAGCCGTCGTGATCAGCACTGGCGCCGACTCGCATGCGCAATTCGCCATCGCGGCGATGCGCCGAGGGCTTCATGTTTTTGTAGAAAAGCCGCTCTGCACATCCATCGCCGAAATCGCCGCCTTGCGCGAGGCGGCGCGTGAAACCGGAAAAGTGATCGGTCTCGGTCACAAACATTGTGCGAGCGAACCTTGGCTTGTTCTCGCAAAGCGTTACATTGAAGAGGGGCAGATCGGCACGGTGGTTTGCTTTGAGGACAATAGTTCGCACTCCGGCGGGCTCGAGATTCAAGCCGGAGACTGGCGGGGGCTTGCAAAGCGCAACCCTGGCGGAATGCTTTTTCAATGCGGTGTTCATGAATTGCATTCGCTTGCGTTTCTCTTCGGTCCTCCCGTTGCGGTTCAGGCGATGATGCGATACAACGCCAACTCCAACACGGAGACGGCGGATGCTGCTAATGTGCTTCTGCGCTATTCTGGAGGGCTGGTGGGGACGCTGAACTGCTACCATGTCACTCCCTACATCCACGAATTCCGTATCTTTGGAACCAAGGGAGCCCTCTACATCGATACATTTGAGAAAAAGGGCTGGTTCCAGGAAAGGAAACGCAACGAGATCGAGACTCGCGAACCCCTTGAAATTCCCAAAGCGTCTCCGGTCAACGACTGCGCGAATTTGGTTTCCTGGTTTGAGGGCATTCGCTCCAACACGCCCGTCTATCCTGGCTTGGAGGACGGCATTCAGGCGGTGCTTCCCGTTTTTGCGGCTGAAATCGCTGAGAAGGAGCGCAGGGAGGTTGAGATTTCGCCCTTGTAGTTTAGGAAAGGCTTCCAATGGCCACCAGCTACCATCTTGAGTATCGCCAAGGACGACCCGTTATCGTCAGTAGCCTGGGCGAAACGATTCTCCCCTCTTGTTACTGCGACTGCATCACGAGTGACTTCCCGGCATGGATTGCGAGGAACCGGGACTTCGTCGAAGACGGGGTTCACCTCTACTTTTTAACACCCAAAGGCGACTGGACCACGATGGCCGGTCTGTATTGGACGGATGACGGTGTTTATCCCCAACCGTGTGATGCGGACGCGTCCTGCGATATGGAAGGTCAGGCCCAAGCCATTCTGGCAATGGATCCTTTGGCCCGGTTCTATGTGAGGCCGGGCGAATCCGTTCCCAAGGCCTGGGCGGAGAAGCATCCCGAGGAGATGCAGTTGTCCAGTTCCGGACACAGGATGGACCAGCTCTCTCTGGCAGCGGAATACGGGTGGGAGCATTTCGACCGCTACCTCCGGAATTTTATTGAATACTGTGAGGCGCGACCATGGGCTGATCGTATCGTTGGCTACATCTATTTCTCCATGGGGGAGGGGCTCACCAACCTGGCGGTGCACGGCTATGCTTTCGATGCGAGCGAGGCGATGCAGCGGGCATTCCAATCGCATGTGCGCTCCCTCTATGCCGACGAAAACCAACTCCGCGAGGCGTGGGGTGATCCCCAGGCATCATTTGAGGCCGTTCGGGTGCCAACGGAAGACGAGTGGAAGGCGAAGCGTCAAACGATCCTTCACTGGCCGGAGCCTTCCCAGATCCGTCGGGAGAGCGACTACTTCGACCTACAAGTCCGTCTTTTCCGAAAAAATTTTCGCGGCATCATGAAAACCCTCCGAGAAGCGACCGCCGCGCGGCGTGTCCTTCTCGGCATCGACGCCCTCAAACAACCGATGCTCGGATGGTTGTTGAACCAAGCCTTCGGCCGCAGGGACTGGATCACGAATCCGATGGCGGATTTTCCCGAAATGGCTTTGGCCTCCGGGGCGATTGATATCGGGCCGCTTCTCGACGACGAGGGGTGGGATATGGTGATCACCCCTTCCGACTACACGGCGCGTTCGGTGGGATACGGTTGGGAATCCGAGGGCGTGAACGACTCGTTGCGTCTGCGGAACAAGGTGATGCTCGTTGAAAATGACACCCGCACCTGGATGGGATACGAGTCAGAAACGCAGGGTGCTTTTCTGACGCCAGCGGAAGTGCGCGCGGGACTGCTTCGCAATACGGCCTGGGCCCTCAGTCGCGGTCATCTGCATTACTGGATGAATGTCGGAAGCAGTTATTTTCATGATCCGAAAATCCATGAGGTTGCCGTGCGCGAGGAAAAGCGCCTTCTCGACGCCAGTATCAACTGGCCTCATTGCGAAACGGAGCACGCCATTTGTCTCGTGCTGGATGACAGTAGTCCTCGCCATGAAAATGGAACGGCGTCCTTCCAGCACTTGGCCGCCCTCTGGCAGCGTCAGATCGGCCTGGCCCATTGCGGTGTGCCTTATCGAGTCCATCTGCTCTCCGATCTCGGTCAATCCAACATGCCGCAGTATCGCACTTACCTTTTTCCAAATCTTTTCGAGATCAATGAGGAGCGTCTGGCGTTGCTGAGGAAGACCGTTCTCTGCGACGGACGGATGGCCATTTTTGGTCCCGCAACGGGAATAACCGATGGCAAAAAGATAGGGCCGGAAGGCATCAGTCGCCTTCTGGGAATCGAGTTTGAAATGATCTCCAAGGAAGTTCCCCGCCGGGTTCTTGTGCACGGCACCCATCCTCTCACCCGCAGGCTTCCTGCTTCGATGGTTTATGGCGACAGCTTCGCCTACGGCCCAGTCCTTGTTCCCACCCGCGCTGCCGTGAATGAAGGAAACTTCGAGACGCTCGGTGCCGCCACAACATTTTGGGGCATCAACAAACCTGGATTGATTCTCAAGGAAACCGACGAATGCAAAATGATGTGGAGCATCGCCGCTCCGCTGCCTGCCAACCTGCTGCGGGAATGCTGCCGCCACGCGGGGAGTCATATCTGGTGCGAGGAGGATGATGTGATCCTTGCCAGTGAGACATTGGCTGCCATCCACTCGGTCAAGGCGGGTCCCCTGACCTTGCACCTGCCGAGCCCGCGAACGGTATGGGATCTTCTCCGTGGTCAAAAACTCGGGGATGAAATGACCCGCATCGATCTTGAGATCACTCCTCCCGAGACGCGCCTGTTTTATTTTGGAGAAAAAATTCCATGAAGACTTTTGGACACTTCGACGACGCCTCCCGCGCCTACTGCATCACTGAGCCAGTGACTCCCCGCCCTTGGATCAACTATATCGGCAATGGCCGCCTGGCTGCATTCATCAGCCAAAATGCTGGCGGCCTTCTCTGGCTTCACGAGCCCTACACGCGCCGCCTCACACGCTACCACTTCATACCGGCTCCCGGTGACCGTCCGGGTTTTTATCTCTATGTCAGAAACCGCAACACGCAGTCGGTCTGGAATCCTCACTTCGCGCCGACATGCACCCGCTTGGATCATTTCGAATGCCGCCACTCGCCCGGCCTCTCGGTTTTTATCGGGGAAAAAGAAAATGTCCGCATCGAGGTTTCTTATGGAATTCCGCCGAATGACGATGTGATGTTGTGGCAGGTCAAGGCTACCAACCTCGGCGCATCGCCCGTCCAGATCGAGCTCGCGAGCTACATGGAATTTGGACTGCTCGAATTCATGCGGGAAACCCTCGGTTGGTGCTACCTCAAGAACCACTTCGGCCTCACCTTCGATGCCGCCACGCGTTCGATCCGCTACGACTATCATGTTTTTGAGGCGCCCGCTTGTCCCGCCATGGCCTTTGCATGCACGGACGAGGTGTTGCGCTTCGAGTGCTCCCGGGATGCCTTTGTCGGCCGCACCGGTTCGCTCGAGCGGCCGGATTCCCTTACGCCGGGAAACGATCTCTCGAACTCGGAAATCCCGGGCGGCGGGCATGCCTGCGCGACGCTGGGGATCGATCACGATCTGGCTCCAGGCGAGTCGAGAGAGTTTGGTTATTGCTTTGCGGTTGCCGATTCCTGGCCCCTTGCCGACGCGCTGCTTAAAAAATACTCCCGCATCGAGGCGATCCATTCCGGTCTTGCCGAAATCAGCTCGCACTGGGACTCCCGTTTCCGCGCGCTGCAGGTGCAGACCGGCGTCCCCGCACTCGACCGATTCGTTAATGTCTGGAACCCCTGCAACGCCGTTGTTGCCTTGGAGAATTGCCGGATCATTTCCACCGACCACACCGGCGTGGATGGCCTGCGCTACCGGGACACCAGCCAAGACGCGCTGGCTGTCACCCATCTTGACCCCTCGATGGCCCTCTCCCGCTTGCGTCTTGTGCTGGCCCAGCAAACAAAGGATGGCGGTGGATGCTTTGCCTTTTATCCCGAAACGGCGCGGCCCACGAGTGATGCACCCCACCGCTCGGACAATACCGTATGGCCCGTCTATACATTCTGGCATCTCATCGCCGAGACAGGGGATGCCTCCGTTTTGGAAGAGGTCATTCCATTCCGCGACGGTGGCCAGGCCAGTGTTTATGAGCATTTGAAGCTTGGGCTGGAGCACATTTACCAGAGGAGGGGACCGAACGGATTGCCAACCATGTTCCATGCGGATTGGAACGATGGCCTCGCTCTCTTTGGCGATGAGGCGGCCGAGAGTGTCATGCTCGGGATGCAGCTTGTCGCCGCGTGCCGCGACTTACGTGATCTGGCGCTGCTGGCTGGTCGGACGAACGATGCGGGCTGGTGCAAACAGGTGGCCGACGAACTGGGCATAATTCTCAATTCCGAAAAGTCCTGGGACGGCCAGTGGTATCGCCGCCTCTTGCTCAGTAACGGCAAGGCCGTGGGCACTGCCGCTTCCGCCCAAGGCCAAATCTATCTCGATGTCCAACCCTGGGCCGTTCTTTCCGGGGTGGGGGACTTTCAGGGGCGCGGAGCTTTGGCCTTCGAATCCTTGCACGAGCGCTTGAATACGGAATTCGGACTTTCCATCGTTGCACCGCCCTATCGCGGATTTCCAGAACCGGGGGACAAGCCACTGGGATCCAATCCCGGCACCAACGAAAACGGCGGTGTTTTCTGCCATGCGAACACTTGGGCCATCATTGCCGAGTGTTTGCTGGGAAATTCCGAGCGAGCGTTCGAATACTATCTCAAACTTCTTCCTGAAGAGGTGATCAATAAAGTGGGAGCCGCCCACTACGAGCGGGAACCCTACGCTTATGTCTCCACGCTCCTCGGGCCTCGGAGCGATGCACAAGGGCGGGCGGGCATCTCTTGGCTCACTGGCACGGCGAGTTGGATGTATGTGGCGGTTACCCAATACATCCTCGGCATTCGTCCCACACTGGAGGGATTGCTCATCCATCCCTGCCTGCCGAAGGCGATCTCCGAAGTCCGTGTGACTCGTCAATGGCGAGGGGTCGAGTATGTCATCGATATCCATCATTCCGGATCTGGAAAAAATGAGGTTCGCATCGACGGAGAAATTCTCCCCGGCAGCCTCATCAAGCCAGGCCGAAGCGGCCGTGTTTCGGTTCAATGTTTTTGCTGAGTTTCTGTCATTGAAAACACGGCCCTGCTGGCTCCCTTCGGAAACACCTTCATCTGCCAACCCATAAATATTCACTATGCAAAATATGCCTCGTAACATGCTTCTCTATGCGGCGACGGAAGCCGAAATCCTCAATCCCGCCCTGGCCGTTCCAGGAATGCGGCAAATCCGGGATTCTGGCTTCGAGTCGGTTTATCTCGAATTCCGGAATGTGCGCGCTCCGAGAAATGGCCGCCGGTTTGCACGAGGTATATCGGAACTCGTCAAAGTCGCTAAGGATGCCGGTCTCTATGTCGCCATCGAAGCTGCCATCAATAATCTGGATCCAGATCTTCTCGAAGACGCTCCCGAGGCCTTCACTGATGCGATTCGTCTCCATCGCCTGGAGGTTTCCCAAGGCCGAGTTTCATTGAATCTTGAGGGCGATGTTTCGACTTGGACATTTCCCTATGCGGCGTTCGCGACCATTGAAAACGAGCGGATTCGAGATTTGAAAAAAACAACCCTGCCCGAGCCGGAGATTCTGATTGAGGGTGGGGGATGCGCCATGACGCGGCATCCTGGGCGGAGTCGCGCCAGATACACTTGGGAAATTCCCGGCATGCAGGAGGGAACATTGATTCTCGTGACGCGCAAGCATCACGAATACGCTTTCAAGGATCTTGCGCATCCGGCGGTTCTGGACGGATTGCCCGCACTCATCGCCTCGCGCTTGGATTTGGATCCCGATGAAATTTATTGGGACGAGCCGCATTTCGGTTTTGCTTTTTACCATGGGGACGGCCGCGCCATATCGAACCGGTTGCTTGAGGAATTCCAAAGAAAGTTCGGCTACCGCTTGGAGGACAGATTGCCGGAACTCTGGCTGGATTGGGACCAATCCCCGACGCCTTCCTGCATGGTGCGTTTGCATTTCGCGGAATTGCTGGAATCCGCCTTGGCAGAGCTCGAACAGGCTCTTGTGGCAACAATCCAAAAACAAACGGAAGGCCGGCGTCCTGTCAATCTCGGCGGCCATCGCACCATGCATGAGGAATTGTCCGACGACATCCTGATCGGGTGCGCGGACTATTTTCGACATGATGCCGCTACCACGGCCTCTTTCACCGATTCGGTTTTCGAGCGTGAGGACTCCATGATTGCCATGGCCCACCTTGCGCGTTCCATGGCTGTCGGCCAACCCGGACGCACTGCATGGAATATGAGCTGGGGCTTTCTTCCCACGCCGGAGCACCAGCATTTCTACGCACGCCTCCTCGGGGCAATGAATGTGAGATGGTGCGCCCATGCTTGGAACGACAGCATGATGTTCGGCCCCGGTCTTCCGCACCATCCGTGTTGGAAATCCATGAAGGAGGATCTCGCGGCGCATCAGGAGAGCATCGACTCCCTGCAAGGCTGGGAGCCATTCGCTGACACGCTTGTTCTCTACAATTGGCGCGCTCTGGCCGCCGTCGTCGGCGCGCACCGGAATACCCACCGCCGCGCCTTGCTTCTCCTCGCGCAGACACTCACGAAAAGCGCCGTGCCTTTCCTCTTCGCGAGCCCCGATAACCTCGGAGGGGCTATCAGCAAGGATATCCGTCGCATCATTCTTCCCTGGCCGGAAATTCTCCCGGCCCAAGTTTGGAGCCTGTTGCAGGAATGGACTCAAAATGGCGGGGAGCTGATCATCATGGGCCCGCCCGCCACCCACAACGCGGAAGGTCAATCGGTCGTCTCGCAATGGGAATCCCTAACCGGCACACGTGTTCTTTCGAATCGGGTCGATCTTCGAGTGGGTTCACAAACCACATGGGCAGAAAGGCTCTTCACTCTAAATCCTGGGGCCATGGCTCCAGGCTGGGATGATGCCCCGCTGGCAACGCTCCCCGAGCATTGGCCTGCTTTGGAGCTCGAGCCGCTGGGTTCAAATCCCGCTGCCACGGTCGAAGGAAAAGTCGTTGGAACTTCGCGTTCACTCGGCAAGGGGCGTGTTGTCACGACCACGGTGGATGTCGCGCTTTTTCCTGACCTGATCGAGCATATCCTGCAGTTGGGCAGCCTTCAGCGCGAGATCATGTCGTTTAGCTACACCAAAGGCTCCGAGTCCAAGACGGTGGAGGTTGTTCGTCATTAGTTTTCTCATTGGGAAAATGGCTCGAAACAAAATAGAAATTCTATGAAAAAGAAGGCTCCATCCGAAATGACCCTCGAAGACCCGCTTCGCATTGTGGGAGGGTTGGCTTCGGGAATTGTCTGGCAGCGCAATCGTGAGAATTTATCCGATCAATCGATCCAGTTTGAAGCCGCCG
Source organism: Terrimicrobiaceae bacterium (assembly GCA_044375335.1). Lineage (GTDB taxonomy): Bacteria > Verrucomicrobiota > Verrucomicrobiia > Chthoniobacterales > Terrimicrobiaceae > UBA967. Next base: position 14,163 of record JBILMW010000046.1, read on the forward strand.
CCGCTGGAGAAGTTTTTTTTCGGGTCGCCAAGGGCAACTCCTCTGTCCTTGAGAAAAGCTATCGCGTCCGGCGCGGGAGTGTTTCGCTGAGCATCAAGGGGGTTCCCACTGGAGGTTCTTATACGGTCGATATCAATTATCAGCCCGATGGGGGCAAGGCCTGGAAGAAAACATTTGATTCGGTATGGGTCGGCGATGTCTGGATATTGGGAGGGCAGTCGAACATGCAGGGTTGCGGACTTCTCGCCAAGGATTTCGTGCCTCATCCAGCCATTCGCGCTTTTTACATGGATGACCGCTGGGAGGTCGCAAAAGACCCGATTCACAATCTCTGGCAAGCTGTCGATCCCGTGCATGAGAATATCAATGGAGGCCCCTGGGACCGGGGGAATCCGAGTTTCGGAACCGGTCCCGGCCCGGCTTTCGGCCAAGAAATGTTCCGCCTCACGGGAATCCCCCAGGGGTTTATCGCCTGTGCGCACGGAGGCACGACCATGGACCTATGGAGTCCCAAGCTGAATGAGAGCGGAGGGCGAAGCCTTTATGGCGCCATGCTGCGCAGGGTTAGTAAAAATGGAGGATCCGTCGCGGGACTGCTCTGGTATCAAGGCGAGAGTGATGCCGACCCCGTGAATGCACCTCTTTATGCCGGTAAAATGAAGAAACTCATCCAAGCTCTTCGCCGGGATTTGAAGTCACCCCGCCTCCCGGTGGCCATGGTTCAACTTGGCCGTTTTACCGGGTGCTCGGAAAGCAATCACACGTCTTGGAATAGGATTCAGCATGAGCAAGCCATGCTGCCTAAGTCGATTTCCTGTCTCACGGTTGTTCCGGCTGTGGATTTGAGTTTGGATGATGCGATCCATATTTCTGGAAAGGATCAGAATGTTCTGGGGATTCGTCTGGCCGATGCGATGAAGAATCTTCTCGCCCGCAGCAAGTCGTCTTTGCCGTTGGGTATAAAAAGTATAAAAATTCAAGAAAATCCCCATTTGAAGGATAAGGGAGCAGTTTTAGTAACTTTTGAAAACGCAGGCGCTGAGTTGACTGCGGAGGGCAGGCGTCCCTTGGGATTCTCCGTGCGATCCCCCGAGGGGAAGGAAGTTCTTTACAACACAAGCCTCCACAAAAACGGGGTTTACCTTCTGGCCGAAGTTCCTTCCGCTGTCCTGCTGGATTCCACACTGCATTATGGATTGGGCCCCGATCCGGTCTGCAATGTTCGCGATGGCCACGGGCGTTCGTTGCCGGTTTTCGGTCCTGTTCGGCTCGGGCTACGCAGAAATCTCGGCCCCTACTTGCAA
>JBILMW010000047.1:0-15462 GCA_044375335.1 Terrimicrobiaceae bacterium
ACGGCCTGCGCGCCAACGCCTGAGCGCGTCAGGCTTCCGGTTGTCCGTAAAACTTCACGCCCATCTCGATTTTTTCGCGCCCGTTGGCCAGGCGCCACTTGTTCGTGTCGCGAAGGGAGTAAATGCAGCCGCAGTATTCCTGTTGATAAAAATTCTCACGCTTTGAGATTTCCAGCATCCGCTGGGCCCCGCCGCCCTTGCGCCAGTTGAATGTCCAGTAGCTGATGCCGGGATATTTTGCAGCGGCGCGCTCTCCGCATCCGTTGATCTGGTCCATGTCCTTCCAACGGGAAATGCCCAGACAACTTGTGATCACAGGGAATCCATTCTCATGCGCGTAGAGAGCGGTTCTTTCAAAACGCATGTCGAAGCACATCGTGCAGCGGGCGCCTTTCTCAGGCTCCCACTCCAACCCCTTCGCGCGAGCGAACCAGTTGTCCGTGTCATAGTCCGCGTCGATGAAGGGAATACCCTCCTTTTCCGCGAAGCGGATGTTTTCCGATTTGCGCAGTTCGTATTCCTCCTTCGGATGGATATTCGGATTGTAAAAATAAATGGTGTAATCAATCTCCGAGGCGGCCATCGCCTCCATGACCTCTCCGGAACAAGGCGCGCAGCATGAGTGCAGCAGGACTTTCTTTTCTCCGCCTGGCGGTTCGAGTATTGGTCTCGGATTCATAGGGACACTTTACTCCAAGATTGCGGAGGTTTTGACAAGTCGCCAGCGCGCTGGGTTTCTCGAAGTCAAATCCAAATAACGCCCATCAATCGGGAGGCTGGATTTTCCACTCGGAGCGGATAAGCTGCCTGCCCATGAAGTATATTTTCGTGACCGGCGGTGTTGTGAGTTCTCTGGGAAAAGGGTTGGCGGCGGCATCACTCGGCACGCTGCTTGAACTGCGGGGCCTCAAAGTCGTTCTCCAAAAACTCGACCCCTACCTCAATGTCGACCCCGGCACGATGAATCCTTTCCAGCATGGTGAGGTCTATGTTTTGGCCGACGGCGCCGAGACCGACCTCGACCTCGGACACTACGAGCGCTTCACAAATTGCGTCCTCACCCGCGCCAACAACCTCACCAGCGGTCAAGTTTACGAGACCGTCCTCGCCAAGGAACGCCGTGGCGACTACCTCGGCAAGACCGTCCAGGTCATCCCTCACATCACCGATGAAATCAAAGCCCGCATTCGCGAGGTGGGCGTTAACTCCGGAGCGGATATCGTCATTACCGAAATCGGCGGCACGACCGGTGACATCGAGGGGCTTCCTTTCCTCGAAGCCATTCGCCAATTCATCCTCGAAGCGGGCACAGGCAACGCAATCATCATGCATGTAACCCTCGTGCCATTCATCAAGGCGGCGGGTGAACTCAAAACCAAGCCTACCCAGCAAAGCATCGCCAAACTTCGCGAGATCGGCCTCCAGCCGCAGGTTCTCATTTGCCGCACCGAGATGCCGCTGGATGAAGATGTCCGGCAGAAATTGTCCCTCTTCTGCAATGTGCCGCTGGATGCCGTGGTGGAAGCCGGCGATGTGGATCACACGATCTACGAAGCGCCTTTGAATCTTCGCGAAGAAGGGCTCGATTCAACAGTCTGCCGTCTTCTCAATCTTCAAACCAAAGAACCCAACCTCACCGACTGGAAGCGCTTTGTGCAGCGGGTTGTTTCACCCAAGAAACGCGTCCGCATCGCGATTGTCGGAAAATACATCGAGCTTCAGGATGCCTATAAGAGCATCTACGAATCTCTCACTCACGCCGGAGCCGCGAACGACTGCGGCATCGACCTCGTGCTCGTGGACGCCGAGGACATCGAGGTCGAGGGAGCTGAGAAGTATCTGCAAGGCGTCGCTGGTGTTTTGGTTCCCGGCGGCTTTGGCGACCGTGGCGTCGAAGGCAAAATCAAAGCCGCCCGCTATGCCCGCGAGTCCCGCACACCCTTTCTCGGCCTCTGCCTTGGAATGCAGGTGGCGACCATTGAATTCGCCCGCAATGTCTGCGGCCTTGAGGGCGCCAATAGCACGGAGTTCGACCCCGATACTAAACATCCCGTCATCGCCATCCTCGAGGAACAGAAAGATGTCACCGACAAGGGAGGATCCATGCGGCTCGGCACCTGGCAGACCAAGTTTCTCGAAAGTTCCCACGCCCATCAGGTCTATGGAAAACTTGAAGCCTCCGAGCGCCACCGCCATCGCTACGAGTTCAACATGAAATACCGCCAGCTCCTGGAGGAAAAAGGCTTCGTCATTTCCGGAACATCACCCGACGGCAATCTGGTCGAGTTGGTGGAACTCAAGAACCACCCTTGGTATCTGGCCTGCCAATACCATCCCGAGTTCCAATCCAAACCCAACGCGCCACACCCACTCTTCAAGGCTTTCATCACCGCATCCCTCGCAAACGAGGAGTGACCTAAGCTTCGCTGCCCGGGGTTGCTAAATCGGAGGGTATCGTCTGACCATGGAGTCTCTGAAAATCGCCGTCCTGCTCCTCCTCGGGCTCATCTACTTGAAGGTGGCTTCGCAAGCCGCGAGGTCGGCTTTGGGACACGGGAATTCCTTCCCCACGCAAGTCTGGAAATGGCCGGAATCCCTTCTCACGGCAGGCGTCGTGCTTTTTTTCCTTCTGATGGCCATTCCATCCTTCACAGGCCCTCCCGGCCGGATCGACCTGAAGGCGATCGAGTCCGCGCTTGGGCTCTACGCATCGATCATTCTCTTCGTCGTGGGATTTCTAGTTTTTCGAAACATTAACCCCATTGACGCATTCGGGCTGCGTTGGACCTCCTGGCGCCAGGGACTCGTAGCCGTGGTATTGGCTCTGGCTCTACTCCTGCCGCCGATCTACGCAGCGCAGTGGATAGGATATTCTTTGTCCGGACCTCAAACCGAACCCCAGCCGATTGTCTCCTTCCTGATCGAACATCAGAGCCTCCGCGATCGCCTTTCTGTTATTTTAATAGCCGTCGTTGCAGCGCCCCTCACCGAGGAACTCGTCTTTCGTGGATGCCTCTACGGCTTTATCAGACAGACCGGCGGAAGGTTCGTGGCCATAGCCGTCACCTCCGTATTGTTTGCCCTCATCCATGGACACATCCCATCGCTTGCCGGATTGGTGATTCTGGCTGTGGTGCTCTCACTTTTGTATGAGAAGACAGGTTCGCTTTGGGCTCCTATACTCCTGCATGCCGCCTTCAACGGACTTAGTATTTACGGCACACTCCAGTGGCCCGACCTCATGAAATGAAACTCTGCGCCGAGGACAAACTGCTCCACGAACTCCTGCGCCTCGTGCCCGTTCCGCAGGATCAACCGCTCGGCCCGGGTGACGACTGCGCCGCCATCAAGTGCGGAAAACCCGGCACACTCATTCTGCTCAAAACGGATTGTATCGCAGAGGATGTTCATTTTCTCCGTTCGCATGATCCTGCCAAAGTCGGCTGGAAAGCGCTCTGCCGTCCTCTGAGCGATATCGCCGCCATGGGAGGCACGCCTGACCAAGTCCTCATCACCTTCTTTTCGCCCCCCGACCTCGATTCTGCCTATTGGAAAAAATTCTACCGTGGACTTGGCCGTGCCGCACGCCGCTTTGGCGTCACCATCGCCGGCGGCGAAATGTCCCGCCAAAAGCACGGCATAGCCGTCTCGGTCATGCTCACCGGTCACATCGACTCCAAGCACCTGCTCACCCGCTCCGGCGGAAAGCCAGGCGACCTGCTCTTCGTCACAGGACAACTCGGCGGCTCCATCGCAGGCCACCACCTCAATTTCACCCCCCGGCTCCAAGAAGGCCAATGGCTCGCGAAAAATATCCACCCCTCCGCCATGATGGATATCAGCGATGGACTCGGCACCGACCTCCCCCGCCTGGCCAGAGCCTGCGGATGCGGATTTGAAATCAACCGCGAGTCAATCCCCCGCCGCAAAGGATCCGACATCCAAGCCGCCCTCTCCGACGGCGAAGACTACGAACTTCTCCTCGCCATCCCCCCCTCAAAAGCTCCTCTCCTTCAAAAAAGCTGGCCCACCGCCTTCCCAAAAACCCGCCTTACTCCCATCGGCACCCTCACGCCCCCTCAACCCGCCCCCCCCAACTGGCCCGGAGGCTGGGACCACTTCGAAACAAATTAACCGCAGCACCCAAAGCCTGCGCCGCTCCCATCGTCACGACCAAAAATTTGGACGATCGCTCAAAATTTTGGTTCATGCTTGGTCGCTGGAGTGTCTTGAAGGTGGGGGCGGATTCCTGAGTGCAGGGAAGAGGCTCTACTTTTCTATGAAGAGTTTTTTGAGGGTGCCGAGCACTTTCAGTCTTTCATCCCGGGCTTTGATGCCTTTGTAGCCTTTGGGAAGAAGTTGCAGGGGGAGGAACGGGTCTCTGTGCAGGATTTCGCGCCAGAGTTTCAATTCCTCGGATGCCCATTCGTTGAACTCCGCCTCGCTGCATTTTTGTTTGGGGGCATCTTTAAGGAGTTCGGCGTGGCTGGTGTAGAGTTTGTTGATCTTTGCGAAGTCCCACGCGCTTTTGACAATTGATTCGCTACCTGCGTCACCCAGGAAGACGCCTTCGATGATGGCGAATCCTTTTTGGCTTTTAAGCTGGAGTCCTTTTTGACGAAGGCTCGCATCCAGTTGATGGGGGGTGATCCAGATGCTGCGTTGGAGGCAACCGAAGTTTTGGTGGCGCAGGGTGAGCCTGAGATCGTGCCTGGCTTTGCGTTGCGACTCGGGGAGATCGAAGGTGATGATCCTCCACTTGCCGTCCCATTTGGAGTTCCACAACGCGTCGGGGTCTAGCCCGCCGAGGGCGAGGAGTTTTCCCTTTTGCGTTAGGGTGATTGTTTTTTCTCCGATGCTCTCATCGAGTGAAATAAGCCCCTCGTTCTCGAGGCGATGAATCCGTCTCAAGAGTCCGTGCCTCCAGGCCCAGCCTTCGAAAGATTGGTCCATCGAGCGAAATGTGGGGCGCGCCATGATGTTCAGGCCCCACATCAAGGTATAGAGAAACAACTCCGTCTTTGGCTTCATGCCGCGTGGAGTAGCATTCGGTGCCGGACGCGCAAACCAAAAATTTGGACGATCGTCCAAATTTTTGGTTCGCACCTGCGGGATGATTTTTTCCTCTCTTGAGTTCCCGTGTGAAATCCCTTTTCGTGTGCGGATGACTGTTCGCACACGATTTGCTCCTTCACCGACTGGTTATCTTCATGTGGGAGGGGCTCGCACGGCTCTTTTCAACTGGCTCTACGCCCGCCGACAGGGAGGGAAGTTTATTCTCCGGATTGAAGACACGGATGAGAAACGCAACACGGCGGAGGCGCATCAGGTTATTTACGATGGTCTGAAATGGCTGGGTCTCGATTGGGATGAGGGGCCGGACATGGGCGGCGATTATAGTCCTTATCGTCAGAGCGAGCGGTCCGAGATTTATGCCAAATACCTCGCCCGCTTGGAGGCTGGTGGTCATGTGTATGAGGATGGCGGTTCGATTCGCTTTCGTTCCCCGCGCAAGCCGGTGGTGCTTGAGGACATGGTCTGCGGGCGGATTGAGTTCGACATGTCAAATCCGGCGACTCACCCGGACATGACAATCCGCCGTCCGGATGGATCTTTTATTTTCCACTTCGTGAATGTGGTGGACGACATCGAAATGAAGCTCACGCATGTGATCCGAGGCGAGGATCACCTTTCGAACACGCCCAAGCACATCGAGCTCTACAATGCGCTCGGCGAGAAGCCACCGGTCTTCGGCCACATTCCCCTCATCCTGAATCACGAGGGCAAAAAGCTCAGCAAGCGTGATGGCGGTTCGAGCATTACCTACTTTATGGAGCACGGCTACGCTCCCGAGGCGGTGGCGAACTATCTCTGCCTGCTCGGATGGTCTCCCGGCGAGAACCGTGAAAAACTCACCATGGAGGAAATCCTGGCGCTGTTCGATATCGATAAAATCAATCGCCGCAATGCCATTTTCGATCTTGATAAATGTTTTTGGCTGAACGGTCAGCACATCCTCTCGATGAGCTTCGAGCGTTTTGTGGAATTGGCTAAGCCTTTTGTAGAAAAAGCGGGCATTGCCTATGGCTCGGAGGCTGAGCTTCTGGCGGCGCTCACGATTGTGAAACCGAAGGTCAAGCACCTCAGCGATGTGCCTGACTGGATCGGATTCCTTTTCACAGAGGAGTTCGCTTTTGATTCCGAGGCTGTCGAAAAAAGTTTGAAAAAAGCGGGTGCGGCGGGGCGTCTGCAGGCGTTAATCGCCGCGCTGACGAAGGTCGAGGATTGGTCCCACGCCTCGCTCGAGGCCGCTTTGAAGGAAACTGCAACGGCCTTGTCAGTGAAGACCGGCGAGTTGGTTCATCCTGCCCGCGTTGCTGTAAGCGGCCGCTCGGTTGGCCCCGGCCTTTATGAAATGTTTGTGGTGCTTGGCAAGGAGCGCACTCTCGCCCGCTTCGCGCGTGCCGCCTCGATGGCTGTCGCCTGATTCCTATGAGTGGAAAGGTTCCAGTCGCGATCGTCGGTGCCAATGGATATTCCGGCGAGGAGCTCTGCGCGATTTTGGCGCGGCATCCTTCGGTCTCTGTTGTTGCTGTGACCTCTCGTCAGCATGCGGGCAAGCCCGCAGGAGAGGTGCTGCCGCGCCTCTCCGGGGTGGGGGAGTTTTCCAAACTGGTCTTCAGCGAACCTGCGATCGACTCACTGCTTGGCTCAGGAGCTGAGTTTTTCTTTCTCGCGCTTCCGCATGGGTTGGCAGCGGAGTATGCCGTGCCGCTCTGGGAGGCTGGGAAAAGAGTCATCGACTTGAGTGCGGATTTCCGTTTGCGCGATGCCGAGGTTTATCGCGAATTCTACGGTGAGCAGCATCCTGCTGCAAAATTACTCTTCGAGGCTGTTTACGGTTTGCCGGAATTGCATCGGGATGTAATCCGCTCCGCCAAACTTGTCGGCTCGGCTGGTTGCTATCCCACTTCGATCCTGCTGCCCCTCGTTCCGCTTCTCAAAGCTGGCTTGATTGATCCAAGCGATATCGCAGTGGCGAGTGCCAGCGGTGTGAGTGGCGCGGGACGCAAGGCGGAGACGGCGCTTCTTTTCGGCGAATGCAATGAAAGCCTGCGAGCCTATGGATTGCCCAAGCATAGGCATCTCTCGGAGATCGAGCAGGAGCTTTCGCTGGCGGCTTCGCGGCAGGTCACGATTACTTTCACTCCGCACCTTGCGCCCATGACGCGTGGCATCCACACGACCATCTTCACGCGCCTCGCGGCGGGGGTGTCTCATGAAGGCATTCTGCCTGCGCTGGCAGCGGCTTATGCGAATGAGCCATTTGTTCGGGTTTCACAGAATCTCCCCGATACGAAGAATGTGACTGGCATGAATTTCTGCGACATTTCCGCAAGGTTCGATGCCCGCACGGGCAGGCTGATCCTGCTTTCTGCGGAGGATAATTTGGTAAAAGGCGCCGCTGGTCAGGCGGTGCAGAACTTCAACCTCATGGCCGGACTCGACGAGACGGCTGGATTGCTATGATCGAAATCAAAAAAATCAAAGGCGGCGTCTGTGCCGCACGGGGCTTTGTTGCCGGAGCCGCAGGGTGTGGAATCAAGAACGGCAAAGTAACTCGCGACGATGTGGCAGTTGTTTTCTCCGAGTCTCCTGCTGCCTCTGCGGCGACCTTTACCACCAACAATGTCAAAGCCGCGCCTGTGCGCGTTTCGGCCGAGCATCTCAAGGCTGGCGGCAACCGAGCTGTGATTCTCAACAGCGGCAATGCGAACGCCTGCACCGGTGAGGGTGGACTCAAAGATGCCAGAGCCATGTGCGCTGCTGCTGCTGAACTTTTAGGACTGAAACAAAAAGAAGTCCTCGTTTGCTCAACCGGCCGAATCGGCGTTCCCATGCCGATGGAGCGCATTGCCAAAGGTATCGCCGCATTGAAGCCAGCCCGCAACGGAAGTGCCGCTTCCGCTGCTGCCATCATGACGAGTGATACCTTTGCCAAGGAATATGCCGTCGAGGTGAAAACCTCCAAAGGCTCTTTCCGTGTCGGAGGTATCGCCAAGGGCGCGGGAATGATCGACCCGAACATGGCCACCATGCTTTGCGTGGTGACAACGGATGCCGCCATTCCCCAATCCGCTCTTCGGACCGACTTGAAGCGCTCCGTGGCAAATTCTTTCAACCGCATCACGATCGATGGCGACATGAGCACGAATGATACGGTCATCCTGCTCGCCAACGGCCTGAGCGCCTGCGCGCCAGAAATGGTGGCATTTTCGCAGGCGCTGGATGAGGTCACCCGCGCCCTGGCTCGAATGATCGTCAGCGACGGCGAGGGCGTTTCGCGTTTTGTTGAAGTCGAAGTCACTGGCGCAGCCAACGACAAGGAAGCCCGCATCGCCGCCGAGGCCATCGCCAACTCCACGCTCGTCAAATGCGCATGGGCCGGCGGGGATCCGAATTGGGGGCGAATTCTCGACGCCGTTGGGTATTGCGGCGTGAAAGTCGATGACACGAAGGCCGATATTTTTTACGACAAGCTCGCCTCCGTGAAAAACGGCATCGCGGCCAAGACACCCTTTGAAAAGCTCCGCGCCATTGCCGCCAAAAAATCCTTCAAGGTCACGGTCGATCTCAAACTCGGTAAGGGCTCCTACTATGTTTGGACCACCGATCTCACCGAGGAGTATGTGCGGCTGAATCTCGGCGAATAAAACATGCTCACCACACCAGAAGCCCGCTCCGAATGCCTCATCGAGGCGCTGCCCTACATCCAGAAATATCGCGGCCAGACCTTTGTCATAAAATACGGTGGCTCGGCGATGGAAGACGAGCAGATCGTCGATAAATTCCTTCGCGATGTCGTTTTTCTCGAGGCGGTCGGCATCAATCCCGTGCTTGTTCATGGCGGTGGCAAGGCAATCACGGCCCGCATGAAAGACGCCGGATTGCAGGCCCGTTTCATCGAAGGCCTCAGGGCTACCAATGCCACGGCGATCAAGATCGTGGAGGAGACACTCGATAAGGAAATCAACCCCTCGATCGTCTCGACCGTCAATGAATTCGGAGGGAGGGCCAGAGGATTTTCTGGCAAGAATGTCTTCATTGCCCGCCAGCTTCAAAAGCAGGCGGTCATCGAGGGGGAAACGGTGAATATCGGCTTCGTCGGAGAAGCCCAGGAGGTAAATGCCGGATCTGTGAGCGAGGCGGTGCATGCGGAGATCGTCCCCGTCATCAGCCCAATCGGAGCCACGACGGAGGGCGTTGTCTTAAACATCAATGCCGACATCGCCGCAGCAGCTCTGGCAGCGGAACTCCAAGCCGCAAAGCTGATATATGTCACCGATGTGCCGGGCATCATGCGCGATGCCTCGGATCGCGAATCCCTCATTCCCAGCGTCACAGCGAAACAAGTCAAAAACCTGATTCAGCAAAAAATCATCGCAGGCGGCATGATCCCGAAAGTCCTCTCGGCCATCTCCGCTATGGAGCGCGGCGTTGGAAAAATCCACATGATCGGCGGTCACATCCAACACTGCCTGCTGCTGGAGATTTTCACCAACGCGGGCATCGGCACAGAAATCGTGCCGGATTGACCTGCGGTCTGGGTTTTCTTGGTGCGTCGTGATTTCAGGGTTTGTAAGGTTCCGCAATGACACTGGCCTGCCGTCTCACCGCATTTGGAGCAAATCCGCCTGCATTGAGCCTTGAAGAAATTTCCCCGCTTGCGCCGGGAGTGGGTGAGGTGCTTGTGCGGATGCTTGCCGCATCGGTTAATCCTGCGGATTTGAATGTGATTGAAGGCACCTACGGCGAATTGCCAGCCTTGCCTTGCACGATTGGAAACGAGGGCGTGGGAGTCGTCGAGCAGGTGGGTTCATCCGTTCATGGTTTCTCGGTCGGCCAGACTGTTCTTCCTCTTTCATTCGGCACATGGGCGGAGAAAATGGTCGTGCCTGCCGAGTCATTGATCGTTCTGCCGGATGGGTTGGATCCCCTGCAAGCGGCGATGCTTGCGGTGAATCCTGCTACGGCCTGGCGGATGCTGCATGATTTTGCACTCCTTGAGCCGGGGGATTGGATTGTTCAAAATGCAGCGAATTCGGGTGTCGGTCGCGCTGTTATTCAATTGGCGAAGGCGCTGGGTCTTCGGACTCTGAATGTCGTTCGGCGGGTCGAACTGGTTGAGGAATTGGAAAAGATCGGCGGGGATGTTGTTGTTACCGAGGAGACGAATTTGAGAGAGAAAGTTCTGGTCTTGTGTGGAGGCAAGGTTCCCAAGCTCGCCCTTAACGCAGTAGGTGGAGCCAGTGCGCTCAACTTGGCCAATGCACTCGGCGAGGGGTCTCCCTTGGTTACCTATGGAGCGATGGGGCGCCAGCCTTTGAAAATTCCCAACAGTTTGCTCATTTTTAAAAATCTCTCCTTCCATGGATTTTGGCTTCGCCGTTGGAAGGAGACTGCGAATCCAGTTGATGTGCGCGAGACCTATCAAAAGCTTTCCGCCTACCTTCTCTCGGGGGTCCTGCACACCCCGGTTCACAAGATTTTTCCATTGTCTCAGGCTCTCGAAGCCGTCGCCGAGGCGGCACGCGAAAAGCGCTCCGGGAAAGTTCTTCTTCGCATGTGATGACGATCGGGCCTGAATGGCATTGAGGTTTCCCTCAAACGGAGCCATTTTGATTTCATGGAGAGTGAACCCCGAGCCTGGCAGAATTTTTCACCGGGTGATTTGTCTTTTTCATTTCCCATGGTGACGTCCGCGAATGTTTCAGAGTGCATCGCCCTTTCGGTGGCTGCATTTCCATTGTGGGCAGTGCTTTCGCTTGAGGAACGCCGCGAAAGATTGCTTGGTTGCCGTGAGAGATTGTCCCTCGCCACGGAATCGCTTGCCGCCTTGATCGCGCGGGAGACGGGAAAACCTTTGCGCGAGGCGCGTCTGGAAATGGCTGCCGTGCTGGCTAAGTTCGATCTCTCGTTTGCAGACGGGGAAAAGTATCTTCGGGATGTGCCTGTCGAGGACGGACCGAATCCCGCACTCGTTCGCCAGTGCCCTCGTGGACCTGCCGCCGTAATTGCACCCTTTAACTTCCCCGTTCATCTCGGGCATGGTGCGGCGCTGGCCTATCTCCTCGCCGGCAACACGGTTTTGTTCAAGCCATCGCCGTTTGCTGTGAATGTTGGCCTGGCCTACGCCAAAATTATGCAGGAGGCGCTCCCGGCGAATGTCTTTCAACTGGTCCCTGGCTGGGGCGAGACAGGTCGGGCGCTTTGCACAGATCGAGCTGTTCGTTCGGTTTGCTTCACGGGTTCCGTGCCTGTCGGGCGTGAACTCGCTGTTGCATTGACTGCCGATACCTCCAAATCGCTGGCTCTCGAGCTCGGTGGGAAAAATTCAGCCATCATTTTCTCCGACGCCGATCTCGATTCCGCAGCCGTAGCGGTCGCCGATGGTATGTGTCTCACCGCCGGTCAGCGTTGTAATGCGACATCGCGAGTTCTCGTCGAACGGCAAGTCGCGGATGTATTTTTGCAGCGCCTCACGGTTGCGCTCGCCCGCTACCAACCGGGAGACCCCATGAACGAAAACACGCTCCTCGGTCCACTGATCAGCTTCGCAGCCCACGAGCGCTACGAGCGACTTATCTCCTCAAGTGTGGGGGACTGGATTGTTCCCGGAGGCATTCTGGAAAAAGTCAGCCCTGAGATGCATGGGTATTATGTTCTGCCTGCAGTGGTCGTCGCTGGTGATGCTGCCGCTCTGGACGAATCGCCTCTGGCCAAGGCGGAAACCTTCGCGCCTATTTTGGTGGTCGAGATTTTCGAGGGGGAGGAGTCGGCGATCCGTCGCCACGAGGCTTGGGATTTCGGTCTCACGGCGAGTGTCTTCACTTCCGACGCCGAGCGGTTTTCACGGGTAGGCTCCAGGTTGTCTGTCGGCAACCTTTACCAAAATCTTCCCACGACCTTTTCGCCATCCACCCTGCCATTCGGTGGATGGGGAACTTCAGGCAATGGTCATCCCGGCGGGCGCGGTTTCGTGCGTTTTGCCGTGCAGGAACAGGCGATCCAGTGGAAAAATTGAGCAATCCATGAAACGCGGATTCCTCGACAAACTCATCGACCGACTTCCTCTCGTTCAGCCTGGCGAGGTGCAGAATTACCTCGTTGAAATCGCCCGCGAGAAGGGATTTCTCGAGACCATTTTCAACGCGATTCTTGAAGGTGTCATTGTCACTAACCCCAAGGGCCGCATTCTTTACCTCAACAGGGCTGCGTGTGGTTTTTTCGGTATTGAATCCGATGCAAGCCTCGGGAAGCCCTTGGACGAGGTCGTGCGTGGCATCGATTGGGAGGCCTTGAGCGGTCCCAAGGCTGAAATCGTGAGTCGCGACCTTGAGGTTTTTTATCCTGAAAATCGGCTCCTGAATTTTTATGTTGTTCCGCTGTTGAGCGACGAGGGGGATGGACACAAGCCCGAGGCGGTTGGTCGCGCGGTCATTCTTCGGGATATCACCCAGACACACCGCGACACGCAGGAGACAATCGAGGTCGAAAAGTTTTCGGCCCTCACCATGTTGGCAGCAGGCGTCGCCCATGAAATCGGGAATCCGCTGAACTCACTAAACATCCACCTTCAACTCATGCAGCGCAATTTGGAGAAGGCTCCGCCAAAACTCCGCGCCAAACTCGAGGAGTCGGTTCTTGTCGCCCGCAGCGAGGTTTCGCGCCTCGACAACATCATTACACAATTTCTCCGCGCCATCCGACCCCAAAGCCTGAACCCCGAACCTTCGGATATCAATCGCATCGTCGATGAGGTTTTTGAGTTCTTACATGTTGAAATCCAGGACCGCGATGTGCTCGTTGAGAAGCAGCTTGAGCAGGGGTTGCCGCTCCTTCAGATCGACCGCGACCAGATCAAGCAAGCCTTCTACAACATCTGCCGCAATTCGTTTCAGGCCATGAATTCCGGCGGCATCCTGCGCGTCAGCACCTCCTCTGATGCCTCGCATGTGCAGGTCGTCTTCACGGACTCCGGTGGAGGTATCTCGCCGGAAAATATCACCCGCATTTTCGAGCCTTATTTTACAACCAAATCCGGCGGGAATGGATTGGGTCTTCTCATCGTCAGGCGCATCGTTCGGGCCCACGGCGGGGAAGTCATTCTCGAAAGCTCTCCCGGACGCGGACTCACGGTCAGAATCCTCCTGCCAAGAGTCGACCAGCGCGTGCGTTTCCTCGAGCAGGGAACCGTCGAATCCAAAAATGAATAAAGAACTCCATCACTTCCACGACCAAGCCAGTGCCAGCTACAAGGCTGGTTGCCGCACGCCCTCTCAAGTCCTGCCCGAAGCCAAGCTCGAAACGCTCGCGAAGCTCGGTATCCCCTCGCAATTTCTCTACGACGCGGTGGATGATCTCGCCCGCTATGGCGAGCCAAGCAAGGATGTGTTTGTGGAGCTTGCGCAAATCCGGTCGGATTATTTTCAGACAACCCTGCACGGACGCCCTCCCGCTCGGATCATTCAAGAGCCGGAATTGCCACCCAAATCCGCCGAATTTCAAGGAGTCGCTTGGCTGCCTCGTATTATCCGGAAGGCCCAGTGCTTCCTCGAGGGAAGTCTCTGCGACGAGATCATGTATGGCTGCGCCGGTGATCGCTCGTTTTTGAAAAAATACAACGCCACCTTGCCGGCCTTTCTGACTGTTGTGCGCGACTCGCACGGCGACCCTTCGCAAGCATTGCGCTATTTGACCAAAGCAGGTTGCCAGTGAATACAAAAGGTAGCAAAATCGGTTTTGTCGGCGTCATCAAAAGTGAGTTGGCGCTCTGGGTTGGGATTTTTGCAGTGCTTGTTTTTTATACGAGCGGGCCCGCTTTGTTGGGCGGCCCTGCGAACCCATGGTCTGCAGCGGGATCTTTTGTGGCGATCTTTGGAATCATGCTTTGGCTTTCCTTCGGGGTCGTCCACCATGCCGAGTGTTTGGCAGTTAAACTCGGCGAGCCTTACGGGACGCTTATTCTCACGCTTTCGGTCATATCAATCGAAGTGGTCATGATTTGCGCCCTCATGCTGAACGGGGCTGAAAATCCGACACTGGCGAGGGACACGATGTTTTCTGTGCTCATGATTGTCTTGAACGGCATGCTTGGTTTGACGCTTTTGCTCGGTGGGTTGCGTCATCACCGGCAAGTATTCAACCTTGAAGGCGCCAGGAGTTATCTCATCGTTCTCTCATGTCTGGCCTTCCTTGCCCTGGTTTTGCCGACCTTCAGTAGGACAGGCGGAGTCGGGTCGGCGTCGCCAATGGTTTTTGGATTTGTGGCCCTCGCATCCATCGGCCTGTATGGGATTTTTTTGTTTCTCCAATCCACCCGCCATCGCGACTTTTTTGAGCACCCTTCGGAAGAGGGGGAGTTGGGCGACGACCACGGGCACGGCCATCTGCAAACGCATTCCACCGCATATCACGCTGTTTTTCTCGTCCTTTCGCTTATGCCAATCGTTCTTCTTTCCAAAAAAATTGCAGTCTTGCTGGAGTTCGGTATCGCCGCTCTGCATGCGCCCCAAGCCCTGGCGGGCTTGGTTGTCGCCTTGCTCGTTCTGGCTCCCGAGGGGTTGGCCGCCTGCAAGGCCGCTCTTCAGAACACGCTTCAGCGCTCAGTGAATATCGTCCTCGGTTCTGCGCTCGCCACCATTGGACTCACTGTTCCAGCCGCTCTGGCTATCAGCGCTATCACATCCAAGCACATCATTCTGGGACTTGGTCCGGTGGAATTGGTCCTCCTCCTTGCGACATTCTTTTCATCCCTCTTGGTCTTTGCGGGAAACCGCACGAACATGCTCGCAGGTGCGGTGCATCTGGTCCTCTTTGCCGCCTACGCGGTTTTGATTTTCGATTGATGGGACCCCAATATCCCGGCTCCCGGTCGCGTATCGGCAAGTTGTTTTCGGAAGGCCACGGGCGAGGTTTTTCGTGAGCGGGTGAAGGCGTGGGTGAAGTGGTAGCGGTCGCAAAAACCGCAATCGGAGGCGATTTCCTCAATGCTTTTGGCACTGTGGTGAAGGAGAAGGCAGGCGGCCTCGATCCGGCGTTCGCGCGCGTAGAGTGCAGGCGTGTGCCCCGTGCGCTCGCGAAAAAGTCGGATGAAGGCGTTGGTATTCATCCCGGCCTCCTTTGCCAGTTGGGAAATGCAGGGAACGCCTGGAATCTGGGCTTCGATCTTTTGGATGGCGGCTTGGACGCGGGCATCCATATCGGCAGGCCCTGCCCATTTTCCGGGGGTCAGTCGTGCCAATTGGCTGGAGACGAGGGATGCTACCTGACACGCGCAGGAGGCGGGGTTTTTCTCCAGCAGGGCATGATTCACGGCTTTCAGGTCGGATAGGTTCGCTTTCAGCACCTCTGCCTCTCCGGCAGTCCAAGTTAGCGATGTGAGAAAATGAACATAAAAAT
>JBILMW010000048.1:0-15459 GCA_044375335.1 Terrimicrobiaceae bacterium
GGACGCGCTGGACAAGCTAAAACCAAAACTAAAGTAAAATTATGGGAGTTCCCAAACGCAAAACATCGAAAATGCGCCTTCGCACACGCAAGGCGGCAAACCGCTGGCAAGCCCCGAAGCTGGCCAAGTGCCCTCAATGCGGCGCATCCGTTCCAGGCCATGTAGCCTGCCCATCTTGCGGATATTACAATAAACGCCAGGTTCTCACCATCGGCGCAGAATAGTTCCGAGGGTCGGATTTTCCCCGGATGAAAATTGCCCTCGACGCCATGGGAGGGGATCACGCCCCGCAAAATCCCGTGGAGGGAGCCGTTCAAGCGCTGCGTGATTTCCCGGATGTGGAGATCATCTTCGTCGGCGACGAGGCAAAAATCCGGGCCGAACTCGGCAAGCATTCCACGGCGGATATTCAATCCCGCTTCTCGTTTCACCACGCCTCACAGGTTGTGGACATGACCGATAGCGGGCTCGACAGCGTTCGAAGGAAAAAAGATTCGTCTGTAAGCCGAGCGGTGGACCTCGTAAAAAACGGTGAAGCCGACGCGGTGGTATCCGCAGGGCACACCGGTGCTCTTGTAGCGGCTTCAACCATCAAACTCCGCACGCTGCCCGGCATCGATCGCGCCGCTCTCGGTGTGCTCATTCCAGCCGACGGCGGGGTTTTTCTTTTGATCGATGGCGGCGCCAATATCGACCCGAGTCCGCAGCACATCGTAGGCTTCGCCGTGATGGGCAGCGTTTATTACAAAGCCATCGTTGGCACACCCGAAGCACGCGTCGGCCTCCTGAACATCGGGACCGAACCCAGCAAGGGCACGGATTTCTGCCTCGAATGCTACAAGATGCTCTCCGAGGCCCCGATCACTTTTGCCGGAAATGTCGAAGGACACGGCATTTTCAAGAAACCGGTAGAGGTCGTCGTCTGCGACGGCTTCACTGGAAACATTTTTTTAAAAACCGTCGAGGGTCTCGCCAAATCCATGGTCTCCTGGATCAAGGACGAGATCAGCAAAACCCCCATCCGTATGCTCGGCGCTCTCCTCTCCAAAGGAGCCTTCCAAGCCGTGAAAAAACGGACCAGCACCGACGAATACGGCGGCACCCCCTTGCTCGGCGTCAATGGCATCTGCATCAAAGCCCACGGCAACTCGTCATCCCTCGCCTTGCGCAATGCCATCCGGGCCGCCCGCCGGGCGGTGGAACTCCAAATCAACTCCCGCATCGTCGAGGCGATGAAACCACTCCATGAAAAACTCTCTTCGCGAAACACCACCCCGGTCTAACCGCAGCGCCTCGATCATCGGCACAGGCAGCTATGTGCCCGAGCGCGTCATGACCAATGCCGATCTCGAGGCCATGGTCGAGACAAACCACCAGTGGATCGTCGAACGCACCGGCATCTACGAGCGACGCATCGCGGCGGAAAATGAATTCACCAGCCACATGGCTGCGAAAGCCGCCCAAGCTGCGATGGAAAATGCCGGCGTCACACCCGAGGAGATCGACATGATCCTCGTCGCCACCATCACGCCGGACATGTTTTTTCCATCCACCGCCTGCCAAGTTCAACGCCATATCGGAGCAAAGAACGCAACCTGCATGGATGTGAACGCCGCCTGCTCGGGCTTCCTCTACTGTGTGGAAATCGCAAACCAGTTCATCTCAAACCACGGCTGCGAGACCGTGCTCGTCATCGGCGCGGATAAACTCAGCAGCATCGTGAACTGGGAAGACCGCAACACCTGCGTGCTCTTCGGCGACGGCGCCGGAGCGGCCATTCTGCGCCACCGCCCAGGATCGAAGGGCGTCGTGACGACCTACATGGGCAGTGATGGAAACTACGGAGATATCCTCCACATGCCCGGCGGCGGATGCGCGCTACCGATCACCCGCGACAATGTGGATGCCAAACTCAACACTCTTCAGATGAACGGGCGCGAGACCTTCAAACAAGCGGTGACCTCCATGATGCGCGCTGCGAACACCGTGCTGGACCGCTGCGGGCTCACTGCGCAGGACATCAAATGCGTGATCCCCCACCAGGCGAATATCCGCATCATCGAAGCTATGGCAGACCGCATGGATCTCACGATGGACCGCTTCCACATCAATCTCGATAAATACGGCAATACTTCCGCCGCCGCCGTCGCTATTGCTCTGGATGAAGCCGCACGCACCGGCCGCTTCCAGAAAGGCGACCCCATCCTGCTCGTAGTTTTCGGCGGGGGGCTCACATTCGCCAGCTCTGTCATCGAGTGGTAGCCGACGACTCAACACGCGAGGCGCTGGATTTTCTCGAGGCCTTTGCTCTTGAGAAAAAAATCGATTCCCAGACACAGGCGGCACGCCTGCTGCAGGTGGAAAAAGAAATCGCTTCGACGGGCACATGGACGCCGTCATTCGAGGAACTCGAGCATGGAGCCCGCATGGCGTGGCGGAACAATGCGCGCTGCATCGGCCGCCTGTTCTGGCCATCGCTCAAGGTCCGGGATCTTCGTCAGATCTCCGATCCGGCCGAGGTTCACAAGGCCCTGCTTGAACACCTCGACTCCGCCACCAACGGCGGAAAAATCCAGCCCCTCATCACGGTCTTTGCCCCCGCGACCAGCGAAGGTCCGGCAGTCAGAATCTGGAACCACCAACTCCTCGGCTATGCCGGCTACGAGCAGCCGAATGGATCGATCCTTGGTGACCCGAAAAATCTGGCTTTCACCCGCGAGGCGCAGGCCCTTGGTTGGAAAGGCGCAGGCACCCGCTTCGACCTCCTGCCGCTGATCATTCAAAAACGCAGATGCGCCCCCGAGCTTTGTCCTCCACCGCATGCCCAAGCATTGGAAATCCAGATCACGCATCCGACCCTGCCATGGTTTTCCGATCTGGGCCTAAAGTGGTATGCCGTTCCGATTCTCTCCGACATGAAACTACGGATTGGCGGCATCGATTTTACAGCCGCCCCGTTCAATGGCTGGTATATGGGAACAGAGATCGGCTCCCGCGACCTCGGCGACGAGGCCCGCTACAACATGCTTCTCGCTATCGCTGAAAAAATGGGCATCGACCGAGAACACGACCCGCTCTGGAAAGACCGTGCGCTCGTGGAACTCAATGCGGCCGTCATTTTTTCCTACGAGCAAGCCGGCGTGCGCATCGTGGATCACCACCGCGCCTCCTCGGAGTTCATGGAATTTGCAGCACGCGAAATGAAAGCAGGCCGCGCGGTTTCAGCCGACTGGAGCTGGATCGTCCCGCCGATGTCCGGCTCGGCGACACCTGTCTTCCACAAGCTCTGGGAGAACCGCTCCCAACTTCCGGACTATCTGCCCCAGAGGCATGCCTGGGAGATTTTTTGATGCGTTTGGCAATGCCCCTTGCCGTGCTACTTTGAACTCCATGCGCCGACTCTTTCTCTCAGCCATCCTCGCACTCAGCCTGAGCGCCCAGGCCCGCGAGGCCACGACTCCGGCATCCCCGGCCAAAGCCGAAGACTCACCTTACGAGCAACTCCAACTCCTGGCCCGCGCCATGCAACTCATCCGGCAGGATTATGTGGACGAGTCGAAAGTTGACTACAAGGAACTCACCTACAGCGCGCTCCGGGGCATGCTCGACAACCTCGATCCGCACAGCCAATTCATGGAGCCGAAAAGCTTCAAAAACATGCAGGAGGACACCCGTAGCGAATTTGGAGGTCTCGGCGTGGTCGTAACTCAAAAATCTGGCGTTCTCACGGTGATCAATCCCATGGAGGACACCCCAGGCTTCAAGGCGGGCATCCTCCCAGGCGACCAAATTCTCAAAATCAACGGAGAAAACACCGATAACATTCCACTCAACGAGGCCGTTGAAAAACTCCGGGGCAATGTCGGAGAAAAAGTGAACCTGACGATCCGGCGCCCATCGAGCGGCGAGATGAAGGATTACGAACTCACCCGCGAAGTCATCAAAGTGGCCAGCATCAAGGACGCCCGAATCCTCCCGCAGCGGAATCCCGGCCAACCTCGCATCGGCTATGCGCGCATCACCCAGTTTAACGAACCCACCGCCGCTGAACTTGGCGCCGCATTGGATAAATTGGAGGCAAAGGGGATGGATGCCTTCATTCTCGACCTGCGCCACAATCCCGGCGGCCTCCTCGGCAGCGCGGTCGATGTGTGCGGACAGTTCCTGCCGCCCAACACGCTCGTTGTTTATACGGAAGGCCGGACGCCCTCGCGGGAATACCGCACCTCCGCGACTGCCAGCCCGAACCGCAAATATCCCGTCGTCGTTCTCACGAACTACGCGAGCGCCAGCGGCTCGGAGATCGTCGCCGGCGCGCTGAAGGACCTCGACCGCGCCCTCCTCGTCGGCGAAACCACCTTCGGAAAAGGCTCGGTTCAAAGCGTCGTCTCGCTCCCTGACGGCTCCGCAGCCCGCCTCACCACGGCGAAATATTTCACCCCCGGCCGCAAACTCATCCACGAGCACGGCGTGAGTCCGCACATCCGAGCCACACTCACCCACGAGGAGGAGACTGACCTCCTCCGCTCCCGCCGCAAGCGCGAGGATCCCGCCACCGCCGAAGCCGCAATCTGGGATTCCCAGCTCGAACGCGCCGTGGATGCCCTCCAAGGCTCCCTACAACACGCCAAGAACCAGAAAAAATAAATGCCCACGCTGCTCGCGATCGAGACTTCCTGTGATGAAACCGCCGCCGCCGTGCTGCGAGGCTTCGGCGATGTGCTCGCGCATGAGATTTTCAGCCAGGCGGAAATTCACTCCGAGTTCGGCGGAGTCGTTCCGGAGGTGGCCTCGAGGAACCATCTTGTCTCCGCACCTGCCATCATCGACCGCGCCCTGGAAAAAGCAGGCGTGCAAATCAGCGATCTCGACGCCATCGCTGCCACGACCGGCCCGGGCCTTGCCTCTGCCCTGCTTGTCGGTGCCGCGACCGCGAAGGGCCTCTGCATCGGAGCAGGAATGCCGTTCCTTGCCATCAACCACATTGAAGGCCACCTGCTCTCTCCCTTTTTCGGCTACGAAAAAATTCCGCCACACACGGCAATGGTCGTCAGCGGCGGCCACACGCTGCTGCTCGATGTGGAGGGCTTCGGCAACTACCGATTGCTCGGACGCACACTCGACGACGCCGCTGGCGAGGCGTTTGACAAGGTCGCAAAACTCCTCGGCCTCGGCTACCCCGGCGGCATCGAGATCGACTGCCTCGCCCGCAACGGCAATCCCGCGCGCTTTGATTTTCCACGCGGCATGATCGACTCGGGCGATCTCGATTTCAGCTTTAGCGGACTCAAGACCGCCGTCCGCATCTTCCTCGAAAAAAACGGCGCTCCCGCCGTAGCCGATCTCCCAGACATCTGCGCATCGTTCCAAGCCGCCGTCACAGATGTCCTCCTCTCGAAGCTCTTCAAAGCGGCCCGCCAAAACAACCGCCGCAGGCTCAGTCTCAGCGGCGGCGTGAGCGCGAACTCGTCCCTCCGCTCCCGCGCAATCCAGCGTGCTGCGGAAGAGGGGCTCGAAATCCATTTCCCGCCGCCCGGCTTGCTCACCGATAATGCGCTGATGATCGCCTTCGCCGCCGCACACCATCTGGCAGCCGGACACAGCGACCCGATCGACACGGAAATCACGCCGAACTTCAACCCCGGCACCCTGTGAAGATTCCCGCGACCTTTTCCGATGAAAAAGGCAACGCCACCAGCGATCGCGGCGTAATGAGTTTCGCCTACACAGCAATTCCGAAATTTTTCATGTTCAGAGGACGATTTTTAATTTTTAGTATCACTGCAGATTTGAAACCTCATTTTTGAAAATGTCAGCAACTACCATCGACGCACCCGTCCAAGAGACAAACTCCCACGCGCATTCCGATCATCACGAGGTCGGCTTTTTCCATAAATACATCTGGACCTACGATCACAAGATGATCGGGCTCCAATACCTCTGGACCGCCCTCGCCTTCCTCTTCCTCGGTGGGGCCCTCGCCCTCGGCGTCCGCTGGCAACTTGGCTTCCCAGGCGCAGAGTTCCCGCTCATCGGCCGACTCCTCCCGGCAACTGTGGCGGTGGATGGATCGATCATTCCCGGCGGCTACAACATGCTTGTCACTATGCATGCGACCGTCATGGTTTTCTTCGTCGTCATGCCACTCCTCATCGGAGCCTTCGGCAACTACCTCATCCCGCTCCAAATCGGCGCTGGTGATATGGCATTCCCTCTATTGAACGAGTTGAGCTACTGGCTCTATGTCCTCTCCGGCGTTCTTCTCCTTGCCGCGTTCTTCGTGCCGGGTGGCGCCCCGGGAACAGGCTGGACCGCTTACGCACCGCTCAGTTCCGTGGCCGCCTACAACGGAACCCCGATGGGACAGAGTCTCTGGGGTGCAGCGCTTTTCGTAAACGGCCTTTCTTCCATCGCCGGTGCGACAAACTATATCACGACAGTCGTGAATATGCGCGCACCGGGCATGACCATGTTCCGCATGCCATTGCCCGTATGGTCCCTCTTCATCACCGCCATCCTCCTCTTGTTGGCCGTCCCGGTTCTCTCCGCTGCTGCAGCCATGCTCTTCGCAGATCTCAACCTGGGCACGAGCTTCTTCTCGCCACAAGGCGGTGGCCAACCCCTCCTCTGGCAGCACCTCTTCTGGTTCTTCGGCCACCCCGAGGTTTACATCATGATCCTGCCCGCGATGGGTCTCACCTCGGAAATTCTAGCCGTCTTCTCCCGCAAACCAATCTTTGGTTACAAGGCAATGGTCTACGCGATGATTGCCATCGGATTCCTCGGATTCATTGTCTGGGGCCACCACATGTTCGTCAGCGGCATGAACCTCACACTCAGCGCCGCCTTCTCGGTTTCGACAATGGTCATCGCCGTGCCTTCAGCCATTAAAACCTTCAACTGGATGGGCACCATCTGGCGCGGTTCGATCGAGTTCACCACAGCGATGTGCTTCGCCCTCGCTTTCGTGTCGATGTTCGTCATCGGCGGCCTCAGCGGCATCTTCATGGCCTCTACGCCGGTGGATCTCTTCGTGCACCACACCTATTTCATCGTCGCGCACTTCCACTATGTGCTCTTCGGCGGAAGTATCTTCGCGGTCTTCGGAGCCATTTACTTCTATTTCCCGAAAATGTTCGGCCGCATGCTGAATGAGACTCTCGGCAAGTGGCATTTCTACCTGACCTTTGTGTTCTTCAATCTGACCTTCTTTCCGATGCACAACCTGGGCCTTGGAGGAATGATGCGCCGAATCGCGGATCCCACAGTCTACGAGCACCTGCGTCAGCTTCAGCCTCTCAACCAACTCTGCACCATCGGCGCGATCGGTCTGGGCTTCACCACATTCCTCTTCCTCTGGAATGTCGTGATCAGCCTGCGCAATGGTAAAAAAGCTCCGAACAATCCTTGGAATGCCAACACCCTTGAGTGGACTGTTCCATCGCCTCCCGGGCATGGCAACTTCGACAAAACTCCCATCGTTTACCATGGTGCCTACGAATACAGCGTTCCAGGCATGGACAAGGATTACCTCCCCCAAACCGAGCGCGCGCCTGAAAACGCCCGCCTGGAATCCCACTAACCGGCTTGTTTATGGATGGATCAAACACATCCTTAAGCTTCCGTCGCGTGGCAGTCCACACTTGGGCCGTCCTCACCTTGGTTTCGACCTTTATCCTGCTCTGCAGCGGGGGGATCGTTACATCCAAGGGAGCTGGAATGACAGTTCCCGATTGGCCAACTACCTACGGCTACAATATGTTCCTCTTCCCCATCTCCGGGTGGGTTGGAGGAATTTTCTACGAGCACGGGCATCGCCTCATCGCCTCGTGGGTGGGCTTAATGACCATGATTCTTGCCGCCGCGCTGCTCTCTGTGGAACCGCGTCGCTGGGTGAAAAATCTCGGCATCATCGCCTTCCTCGCCGTCTGCATCCAAGGCCTGCTCGGGGGACTCCGCGTTACCCTCTTCAAAGACGAGATCGGCATCTTCCACGCCATGTTGGCGCAGTCGTTCTTTTGCCTTTTGGGCGTCCTCACAATCGCAACCAGTCCACGTTTTGCGCGTGGCAACTGGGACTTTTTCCTGCCGGACACCTCATTGAAGAAACTGGCCGTGGCCTCTACCGCGCTCATCTTCCTCCAACTCGGCCTCGGAGCCACGATGCGCCATGAGCATGCCGGCCTCTCAATCCCCGACTTTCCGCTCGCCTACGGAAAAATCCTCCCTGACACCTCTGCCGCAGCGATTGCTTCGATCAACGAAGCCCGTGTGGCTGATGACAAGGTTCCCACCAACGCTCTGCACATCTGGATTCAAATGGCGCACCGGGCAGTTGCCGTCATCATTCTTCTCGCCGTCACCGCCGTGGCGTGGCGGGCGTTTTCAAATCCGATTGCCCGCTCGGCCCGCCTGTGGGCCACAATCTGGCTGGTCATGATCATTGCACAGGTCGTGCTGGGAGCTTGGACGATCTGGTCTGACAAAGCAGCGGATGTAGCCACCGCCCACATGGCGCTCGGCGCCCTCTCACTCATCGTCGGCGTTGTGTTTTCCTTCCGTCTCTGGCGCGGCACCGAGGCCGCCCGTTTTATTGTTCCCGACCGCCCCCCTGTTTCTGAATTCGCGCGCATCGCATGAAGAGCGCTGCCGCCCTTCCAGAAGAACGAAAAAACGCCCTGCTCGACGATGTGCTTGAGTTGGTGAAGGCGCGCCTATCCTTTCTGGTCCTCATCACCACGCTCGTAGGCTTCCTCCTCGGCTGGCGCGGGCCGTTCGACTGGGTTCTTCTCACAGCCACGCTTCTCGGCACGGCGCTCTGTGCGGGTGGAGCTGCTGCTCTGAACCAATGGTGGGAACGAGACATCGACAGCCGCATGAAGCGCACACGCGGACGTCCTCTTCCCGCCCGCCGTATGCAGCCGCAGGACGCCCTCCTCTTCGGCATTTTCTTTTCCCTGAGCGGCATCGCCATCCTGGCACTCTTCACAAACCATCGCGCCGCCTTCCTCGCATTTGCCACTATCGCGATCTATATTTTTGTTTACACGCCGATGAAGCGCATCAGCTCGCTGAACACGCTCGTCGGCGCGATCCCTGGAGCCCTACCGCCGCTCATCGGCTGGGTCGCCGCCCGTGGAAACTACAATATCGAAGGCTGCCTCCTCTTCGCCACACTCTGGTTCTGGCAGATGCCCCACTTCCTGGCCATCGCTTGGATGTATAAGGACGACTACGCCGACGGCGGATTCGTGATGCTCACCGCCAACGACCCCGAGGGCCGCTTGACCTCACGCCAGGCTCTTCTTTACACCCTCTTTCTCGTGCCAGTGACTTTGCTGCCCTCGATACTCGGCTTCAATTCGACGGTTTACTTTCTCGGCGCGCTGGCGCTCGGGCTTGCCTTCACCGCCTTCGCGGTGCGCTTCATCACCCAGCGGACCCGCAGTGCGGCGCGGAATCTTTTCTTCGCCTCCATCATCTACCTGCCGCTCCTCTTGGGCCTCCTCGTTGCAACAAAGAGATGAAAAAACCAACCTCTCGCAACGCGATCGTCATGGCTCTCCTCTGGCTTTTTGCTATTTCCCTCTGCGCACTGGTTCTGATACTCATGAACATTCGCGGTCCGTTGACAAGTCCGTGATCCCTTTTTAAAAAACCAACCAACCATGTCCACAGCAGCCCTTACACACGATTCCCACGAGCATCACGGCGCACCGCCAGCCACAGCCAAATTCGGCATGATCATGTTCCTGATATCCGAGGGCATGCTCTTCGCCGGACTTCTCGGCGGTTACTTCGTCCTCCGCTGGGCTGAGAACGGTTTCCCCTGGCAGGCAAACCACGCCTGGCCGCCGAGCAAGGACATCGCCCACCTCCCGGTTTTCCTCACCACAATCAATACCGTTTTCCTGATCGCGAGCAGTTGCACATTCCACATGGCGGAGGTTGCGGTTCAGAAGGCGAAATCCGGCCTTGGCTGGCTTTTTGTGACGATCGCGCTTGGTTCCATCTTCGTCGGCGTGCAGTGCTACGAATGGTGGCATCTCCACCATGAAGGCCTGTGGTTCAACACCGGCGGCGTTTATGGATCGAGCTTTTTTGTGATCACCGGATTCCACGGCCTCCATGTCGTCATCGGCGTCCTCCTCATCGTCTGGTGCTTCCTCCGCCAACTCTTTACCCGCTGCTTCACCCCGACCCACCACATCGCCCTGAACAATGTCGCCCTCTACTGGCACTTTGTGGATGTCGTGTGGTTGTTCGTTCTGGCGCTGCTTTACTATGTCTGATGATTCCGCGCGGCCCGGCATACCGCGTATCGGATGGGTCGTGGCGTTTCTCGTGGCGGCGGGTCTTATTGGGCTCGCCTATGTAAGTCTGAAATCCACACGCCCGCCCGCACTCCCGTCGAACCTTGAGAAAATCTCTCAAGTTCCGGCGTTCCAACTCACCGACCAAACCGGAAAATCCATCACCCTCGAGGATCTCAAGGGAAAAATCTGGGCCGCAAATTTCATCTTCACCCGCTGCAAAGGCCCCTGCCCGATCACCGTGCTCCGGATGCAGGACCTCAATACCAAGCTCAAAAAAGTGAGGGGCAATGTGGAACTCGTCACCTTCACCGTCGATCCAGAATACGACACGCCTGAAATCCTCAAAGCCTTCAGCGAGCCTCTGGGCGCGGACCCCGCCTCCTGGAAATTCCTAACCGGCACCCCCGACGCCATCCAAAAAATCGTTGTCACGGGACTCCTGCAACCCCTCGCCAAGGAACCCGATGGCACGCCCGCCCACTCCAGTCGCATCGTGCTTGTCGATGGCAAAGGCTGGCTGCGCGGATACCACGACGGCCTCGATCCTGAAGCCGTTCAAAAGCTCATGGTGGACATCGGCGAACTCCTGCGCGAAAAACCTTCGACCACGCAAACCCGCAACGAGTGAACTCAGCCTGCCGAAACAAAAAAATCTCCAAACTTCCCTGACCGCCGGCTCGTAGAAATTCCGAACGCCATTTAAAAATGAAACACCTCGCCGCTCTGATCGTTTTCTTTTTTCTCACCCGCCTCCCCGAAGCCGCCGCGTGCGTTGGTTGTCGGCAACCCGGTGCCGGCGGCCCCGACGAACCCCAAACCGTCACCGCAGGCATCGCCCTCTCTTGGGGAGTCGTCGGCATGCTTGCCATCGTCGGCCTTATCGTCGCTGGACTCACCTATTACATCGCCGACACCTGCCGCAAGCTCGACCGCAGCAACAAGGTCCCATGAGCGTTTCTGACCTTCCGGCGCTCAATGCCGGCCTCAATACCATTTCCACCCTCCTCCTCGCCGCCGGGTTCCTCTTCATCAAAACCGAGCGCAAAATCGCTCACCGGAACTGCATGGTCGGCGCTTTCTGCGTCTCCTGCGTCTTCCTCATCACCTATGTGCTGCACAAGATTCTGGTCCAAGGTGTCCACACCCCCTTCGGCGGCGAAGGCTTCTGGAAGCCCCTCTACTACGGAATGCTCATCTCCCACATCATTTTGGCCATCGTCATCGTCCCCCTCATTTTGGTGACCATGACGCACGCCATCAAAGGCCGCTTCGAAAAACACCGCGCCTGGGCCCGATGGACATTCCCCCTCTGGTTCTACGTCTCCGTCACCGGCGTCCTCATCTACTTCATGCTCTACCAGTGGTTCCCAAAAGTCGCATGATTCGCCAACAGCCGTTATAATGTTACCCATAGGTATCTTATTTAACCACAGAGGACACAGAGAGCACGGAGGGTTATTAGAAGCTGAAACAAAGTTTCTCTCCTGCTTTCCGCAGATCACAATCTGCTGCAAACTCCTTCTCTACTCCGTGCTCTCCGTGTCCTCCGTGGTTATTTTCCCTCGAAGCACGCAGCGCCTGAGGGTTGCTTAAAACTTTATTCTTAATTCTTAAAACTTCCCAAAATGAGCACCACCACCGCTACTCCCCGCCGTCCAATGGGCCTTGAGCACCCCGCCGTCCTCGACGCCTTCGCCCACGACAAACGCCGCGACACGCTCGTGCTCGCGATGTATGAGACGCGCCCCTGGACCGGCGACGAAGCGCACATCCTCCAGCTTCAGGAAAAACTCAACGCCTACGCCTCCTTCATCCTCGACGGCGAAATGGCCGAGGCATTCCCCCAATTCGTCGGCAAGCCCGTCGAAGTCCAACTCCGCACCCGCCACCAACCCGACCCCCTCACGCTCGGCTTCCTCAACCAAGCCAAAGACCAACTCTCCCTCCAACAAATCACCATCGAAACCATCCGCATCGACTCAGCGGAGGAATTCGAACCCGCCCCCGCCGCCGCCAACCACTCCTGCGGTTGTGGCCACGGCGGCTGCGGATCCTGATCGCCCGACATCAAGTTACATTCATAAACTTCACCAAATCAAGAGGTATTTATATTATCAAGTTGCCCCAATAAACAAAAAGTTAAGTGTCCACTTTTTTCGTGACTTAACTGATAGGCAAGAAATTTGTGTGACCAAACAACGTTCGGCATCAAATATATCGTCCTCTGCCACAATCACCACTCAACTATGATCCTCGACAAACCGCAGTCAGAATACGATCAAAGTTACAACGGACAACTTCTCAACGGCAAATGGCCAAGACCCGGTTCAAGACTCCGCTACATGGGCACCCACGTTTTCTGGTTCACAAATATTGTTGAGGACGCTGAAAAGAATCTCGTAATTAGCAACATTTATACTCTGGCAAAAATCAGCCTTGCATCGAGTTGGGCAGCGGTGAGCCTTCAAGAATCAGGAGAGATTGTCTACTCGTTAAGCTTTTTTGAAATAGTAGAAAAGGTAACTCCCTGAGAATAGACAATGAAATCAGCCAGACCGATGCACTTAACTCCCATACCTCCGGCACTTTTGGCACGTCGCCTGCGGCGCAGGCTTTGCTGCCAAAAGCAAGTGGGAGCAAGTGATCGGGGACGTTGGTCCAGAGAATGAAGATAACCTCGTCATCCACGGTTTCCGAGCTTCTCTACTGGAGCTATGCCAATCTCGCGATGGCGGAGAAAGCCGTCCATGATCGAGACCAGAAGTATTCGCGGCTTCATTTTATGATTCGAGCTCGCCTTTTGAACGGCCTCACCAAAGGAACAATGTCACCGAGGTCGCTCATGTTGGACCAGCGGATACGGATGAAGTTGCCGCAAGAGTGTGTCTATTGCGGGAGCATCGCTAGTCTCGCAATCGATCATATTATTCCCACCAATCGAGGAGGAGCGGATACCGGAGATAATGCCATTTGGGCGTGTCGTCGATGCAATTCATCGAAGTCGGACCGGGACTTGTTTGCATGGTGGTTCAATTACCGACAGGATTTTCCGCCTCTTTTTGTCGTTCGGATTTACCTGAAGCAGGCCATTGAGTATTTTTCGTCTCGCAGTCTTATGGATTGCCCGATCAACGAGGTTGAGGCGCATCCATTTTCCCTTGAGACTATACCGATGACATTCCCACCACCTGGATCACTGTCGTTCTCTCCATTCCACGCTCGGAAGGAATCGAAGAAGGACCAACAAGACGCGGTATGAACCGAGGAGATCGGTTACAATTAAAGGGGCCAGGAATTAATTATTGAAATTATTTTTTCATGACACCATTTCTTTATTTTTTAGCTATTTAAAAAAATATTTGATATTATTAGAATGCAAGTATGTGAATAATGAATTCCTGACCCATTTTCCCTTTTTAACGTTAGCCTAAGAATAATCCGCCTGATTCAGACCCTACCGCAATTTCAGTATGAGCGAACAATCCAATTCTGAGCGACCTCCATCCGTAGTTACTGGCGTGACATGGTATTCGCCGGATGAGTGGAGCATCATTCCAGATCATGTGGCAGATCCCGAGACATTTGACTACCCCTATCAAGAATGGTTGAATAACGCAGAGAAAACCGTAGAGCGGCTTCAAGATGCAAAAACTCGAGTTTATCGCATTCCTTTTCGCATTGATGATTTCCTTGTTTGGTGTCACCAGAAGAACAAACAACCCAATTCAGAAGCAAGGTCAGAATATACCCACGCTGAAACTAAAAGAATACATGGCTAATGAGCCGATGGACCTAATCCCTATGCCTGCTGCACTTCTGGCATTTCGCCTGCGGAGCAGGCTCGGATGCCAGAAACAAGTAAGGATAGGTCATCGGGGACATTGGAAAAGCAAATGAAGACCTCCGATAGCAAGATTGTCGCAGATGGGATTGGCCGAACTCGTGATTCTGAAGGATTTCGCATCAGAGAAGAAGAAATTAAAAGTCAATTGATTCAGTCCAGAGAAGGAGAGATATCATCTGCTGGATGGCTCCGCCGAAGACTTATCCTATGGAGGATTCATATCCTTGCTTCAAAAATGGCTCAGAAAGAACTATGCCCATCTGAGGCGCTTTACCTGAGGACGAAATGAAACAAAAATCCCAACGAGCGCATAGGCCTACCCCCTACAATCTGGCACTCGGGCTGCAGCACCCTGACCGCCAGCTTTCCGGGGCAGGTCATCGGGGACGTTGGGAAATAAAAAATTGAGTTCCACTCGTTCCCCGCTATTTTTTCGCCATGTCTACCACGATTGACCTTCAAGAGATGACCACACCAGACAAGCTGCGCCTCATGGAAGAATTATGGCAAAACCTTTCTATAAACGCTTCAGAAGTAGCTTCACCCGAGTGGCATGGAGAGGTTCTTGCAGAACGGGATCGATTGATTGAGTCCGGAGAAGAGACATTTATCGACTGGGAGACTGCCAAAAAACGGCTTCGAGAAGAGCTTCAGTGAAGATTTCGATTCAACCGTCAGCACTGGCTGATTTGAGGGTTGGGTTTCGTTTTTACGAGAAACAACAGGCGGGGCTAGGAGGCTATTTTCTCGATTCACTATATTCTGATATTGAGTCCCTTCTGCTCTACGCGGGGATTCATTCCCAACATTTTGGCAAGTATCGAGTTCTTTCGGACAGATTCCCATACGCCGTCTATTATGAACTTCGGGAGGATCTGATTATGGTGCGAGCGGTTCTGGACCTTCGCAGAGATCCATCGTGGATATCCCAAAAACTGAACAAACTAAAATAAACAAGACGATAAGAACCAATGCGTATTGCTTGGCACATTTTTAAGAAATGCGAGCCGTTTCGCTCCAAAAATGACCTTTGATACCAAAGGCTGAATGCTTTTGGACTCCTGCTGTAGCTGCGGTTTGCAACCGCCGATGGTCAGTGATTCGGTGCTCATAGAGGCACCGCTACAAGTGGATACGGCTCACTAAAATTCAAAACCTAATAGCCACTGGTATGACTTACGGTTCCCATGGGCGATCGATCAAGTATGACTCTTTCAGAGTTGCCTCAAGTTCAGTTACTTTCCACAGAAAAAGGGGGCCAGCAACTTATTAAGTTCTGCTCGAAGCATTTATCAGGCA
>JBILMW010000049.1:0-15408 GCA_044375335.1 Terrimicrobiaceae bacterium
CTGCACGAACCGCGCAGGGCAGATTCGCAACCTTGGCCTTCGACATCCTCAACCGCGAAATCCTGACCAACTGGAGCAATGAAGCGCCTGAAATCACGCGTTCGTTCAATGACGCCAGTTTATCAAAAAAAACTTGGCCCGTTGTCGGGATAATGCCTCCTCATCGGGAAGAAGTAGGAATATATCTCGTGCATTGATGAATACTTTTGCTGAATTCGGCCTGCTGGCCACCTTGCAGGAAACTTTGCTGGAAAAGGGAATCTTGCGTCCAACGGAGATTCAAGTTCGGGCGTTACCAGCGCTTCTGAGCGGCCGTTCGATTGTGGGCATTGCAGAGACTGGTAGTGGAAAGACGCTGGCCTATGCGCTTCCGGCGATGCACCACATTAAAAACCTGGAAATTGCGGGTGATGCGATCACGCTTTCTGCTCGGCCAAGGGCTGTCGTGGTGGTTCCAACTCGGGAACTCGGTGAACAGGTCACGAAGGCCTTCAAGCCATTCACTCACACGACTCGTCTCCGCGTTCGATCAGTGCTTGGCGGCACCACCACGGAAGTTGCAAAGCGAGGGCTTGCTGGGCCGTTTGAGATTCTCGTCGCAACACCGGGACGGCTTGTGCAAATGCTCGAGAGGCGGCTTGTGGAATTGGACGATGTGCGAATGCTGATCCTCGACGAAGCCGACCAGATGCTCGATCACGGATTCATGCCCGATGTCACAAAAATCATCCAAGCCTGTCCGCAAAAGCCTCAACTGGCGTTGTTCTCGGCGACCGTCTCGCCAGCGGTGGAAAAACTTATTGCCGATTTATTTTCTGGAGCAGAAGTGATTCGGAGCGCGGGGAGCCATCGAGTCGTCCCGACACTCACGACAATGCAGCAGGTCGTCATTGGAGGTCAGCGGTTCCCGCTGCTGGAGCGTTTGCTCAAAAAGAAAGTGGAGGGCGGAACGATCCTGTTTACGAACACGAGAGAGCAATGCGATAAGCTCGCCGCCCAACTCGCTGCCGCGAACATTGCTCATGTGATTTATCGTGGAGAAATGGATAAAGTGCAGCGTCGGCAGAATCTGAAACTGTTTCGCGAGGGGGCTGTGGATCTGCTCGTTTCGACCGATCTGGCCTCACGCGGGCTGGATGTCGATCATGTCGGGCGAGTGATCAACTATCATTTGCCGCAGCAGATCGAAAATTACCTGCATCGGGTCGGACGCACCGCCCGCGCGGGCCGTCCGGGGCTTGTGGTGAACTTCGTCACCGAGCGAGACGCCCCACTTGCGAGCCAACTTGAAAGCGTCCGCGCCCTGCCGACGCCTCAACCTCCCCCGCCTCGCCACAGCCCAACCAAGATCCAACCGCTCCGAAGCCGGATTCGTAGGCGTTTGTAATAGTCATAGGAGGAAGGCGTAAATTACTTGCCACTGGTTTTTTCCACATTCGTGAAAAGTTGCTCGATTGTGGTTAAAAAATTCCGATTGCTCATGGATCGCTATTGAAGTTTGCATGCGCGCCCGTCGCGAGAGTTGGTGTCGTTACAGAAACGTCGCGTCCGCGCCTGAAGCTTGGGACCCCGACGGCGCGGCATCCCTACCAATTTTTACGAGGTGCTGTCGCACCAACAGTCATGAGATGGCTGGCCACCTAATTGGCATGAAGAGAGCCCCAGTTTAAGCCAAGAAATCTGCCCATTTGACTTCTCCAATCGGGGAGCTTATCGAGGATGCATGTCGTTCGCTCAAATCACTCAAGAGGCGCTCTCGCTGCCATCTCCAGAAAGGCGTCAATTGATTGCACGACTGGTGGCGGCTGGAACCGATGAAGACTTGGCGCTGAAAACCACTTTAGCGGAAAAAATAGACGATCGTCGTGCTGAAAACTGGGTTGCCCTGGACGACTTAAAAAAACAGTTCAAGGATCTTTAGGTCGTGCAATACCGACTTTCACGAGCTGCTACCACATCGGCCCCGCCCGGCAGCGCTTGCCAAGCTGTGAACCCGCAGGCCGAAAGCAGGTCTTTGTATTCAAAAACGGCGCGCCCGCGCCTGAAAAATGGGACCCCGACGGCGCGGCATCCCTACCAATTTTTACGAGGTGCTGTCGCACCAAAACCTGCGAGGAAGCGAGCTGTGCGTTTTAGTTTGCCGGTGACGGTGCTGGGGTCTGTCGGGATTTGAAGAGGATGCCGAGCAGGAAGGTGATCGTGCTGCCGATGAAGACATAGTAGGGCCAGGAGATGGCGGGCCACCAGGTTGGCATAAACAGGCCGAAATTCCACTCGGCGGGGATCAACTGGAATTTGAGGAGGGCGAGGAGATCGATGGCCGGAATTTTGACTTTTCCAAGAACCAGGACGGCGGCAATGCCGATTAACATCGAGAAGACATTGGCGACATCGTTGCCTCGGGATTTTGTGAGGACGCCGAGCAGGAAGATTCCGAGGAGCGAGCCGTAGCCGTAGCCGAGCACTCCGAGGGCGAGTGGGATGATCGTGATGTTTGTCTCCAGCACGGCGTAGGCGGCACCGGTGGCGACGAGAATCATGAGTCCGCCGAAAACAAGGGTCGCCGTGCGTGCGGCCCGGATCGACTGGGCGTCGGTCGAGGTTTTGTTGAAGTAGGGCTGGTAGAAGTCGCGGATAAACGAGGTGGCCAGTGCATTGAGCGCAGCAGAGGTGGAGCCCATCATGGTCGCGAAAACCCCTGCGATGATGAGCCCGCGAATGCCGGCGGGCATTTCGTGGACGATGTAGTGGGCGAAGATTTCGTTGTGCGCGGCGGGCAGTGAGGGGTCGGGGCTTATTTGGTAGTAGACCCAGAGGAGAATGCCAACGGCGAGGAAGGCCAGCACGATAGGTATATCGGCAAATCCACTCAGAATGAGGCTGAACCGGCTTTTCTTGATGTTCTCCGCAGTGAGCATGCGCTGCACCATGTCTTGGTCGGTGCCGTGGGTCGCCATGGTAAGGAATGTCGAGCCGAGGATCGCTGCGAGGATGGTGTAGGGATTTTCCAGCATTTGCCGGAGGGCTTCGCCAAAGGGCTTTGTCGCCTCCCAGCCTGTCTGGAACATGGAGACCTGGCGTCCATCCAGCATTTCATTCACTTTTCCAAGGCCGCCGGGGATGCTGTGCAGGATGGTGAACATCGCAAAAACCACCGCGCCACACATGAGGCAGGCTTGGATGAGGTCGGTCCAGACGACAGCCTTGATCCCTCCGATGGCTGTGTAGGCCGCAGTGACGGCTGTGACAAAGACGATGCCCCAGAAATAAGTCCAAATCGTGATTTCCGTGCCGGGGAAAAGGTATCGCCAGATCACGACAAGGATCACGCCGCCGAGGTAGAGTCTGACGCCGATTCCGAGCACGCGGCCGAGGAGGAAAATCCCGCTCGCCATGTTCTTCGTCCGCGAACCGAAGCGGACGGTGAGATATTCGTAGATGCTCTGGACCTTGAATTGGAAATACGGAGCGATGAAAAGATACGCGATGATGATGCGGGCGAGGATCGTTCCGATGGCCAGCTGGGCGTAGGCGAAGCCGAGTGTCTTGTAGCCCTCTGCCGGTGTGCCGAGGAATGTCGCTGCGCTGGTCTCCGCCGCGATGATCGATGCCAGAACGGCCCACCAGGGGATTTTTTGTCCCCCGAGGGCGAATTCCTGCAGGGTTTCGTTCCGGCGTCCGGCATAGAGGCCGATACCTACGATTACGACGAAGTAGGCCAAGATGACGAAGCCGTCGATGTAAAGGGCGGCGTTGTGTGTCACGGGCGTAGGGTTTTGATGAGCACGACGGAATTTCTTCCGCTGGCTTCGTATTTTTGGAGTCTTTCAGGAGGCAGAACGGAGGGATCTGCTGCTGTGAAGCCGCCTTTTTGTTGGAGGTAGCTGTAGGCTTGGGTCGAGAGGGCGAAGAGGGTTTTCACGCCCTTCTCGCGGGCGAGGTTTTCGACAAACGCCATGAGTTTGCGTCCGTAGCCCTGGTTCTCCTGCGCCTTCCGCACATGCAGGCAGGCGAGTTCGGCGGCGGATTGTTCGGGATAGAGATGAAGAGCCACACAGGCAACAGGCGAGCGATCGACTTCCAGGAGCCAGTAATCGTTCAGGCACTCGAGAATCTCGGTGCGCGAGCGGCGGACGAGTTCCTCGTTCTGCACGGATTGCCGGATGAGCGAGATCACCGAGCGGACATCCTTTTTAAAGATGCGCCGGATTTGTTGATACTCGTTCGAGTAAACCATCGTTCCTATGCCTTCGTGGCTGAAGACCTCGCTGAGCAGGCCTTCGTTCATGCCGCCGTTCAGCAGGTGCGCTCGGGCAACGCCTTGCCGGCAGGCTTTGGCGCCGTTTTCCAGTTTTGAGAGCAGGCCGGTCGGGAAATCCGCTTTGCGTTTTTTGACGAGATCTTCGGTTTCAGAAATCGAAAGTTGGCGCGGCAGGGGTGTGGATTCCTCGAAAACACGACTTGGTGCGAGGTAGAGAATTTTTGCGGCGCCGAGTTCGACGGCGACTTCCAGCGCTATGCTGTCCGAGTTCGCCCGGTAGGTGCGTCCCTCGCCGTCGAAGCCCATGGGAGGGATGACAGGAATGATGCCTTCATCCAGAAGGAGGCGGAGGGCCTTGGTGTCCACGCGCTCGACCTTGCCAGTGTATTGTTGATCCACACCGCCGAGAATTCCTGCGGGATGGACGATAAGCGCATTGATGTAGGCGGCGCGCAGATCGACAGAGGAAAGACCCTCCATGATTTCGTTAGTAAGCCGGATTGCCGCATCAATGCTCACCTGCAGCGTCGGCTCATCGGTGAGGCCAATGCCGTCGGAGTTGGTGATCCGGACTCCGCGCGCAGCGGCGAGAGCCTCGATCTGATGGCTTGCGCCATGCACCAAGACGACTTTGATACTCAGGGAGCGGAGCACGGCGAGATCCAGGAGGATGTTCGGAAAATTCTCCGAGTCCGCCACCTCGCCATCCACCGCAACCACGAAAATACGCTCCCGGAAGAGGGGCACATATTGCAAAATTTCACGCAGGTCGGAGACGTTCACGAATGAGTGATTCGCTGATAACAGATGATCCGCTCGCGACATAGAGGAAAATAACGCTGGCGGCGTAGCTTGTCCGCTCGTTAGTTTGCCGTCCATGTCCTTTGAAAAGTGCCTTCTCGCGGCGCAGGGTTATCTGGAGCTTGGTATGCCGGTCGAGGCCATGGCGGAACTTGATGCCATGCCAACCGAGGACAGGGAGGTCGAATCCGCTTTGCAGTTGAGGCTCTTCATCACGATGAAAAGCCACAACTGGGACGAGTCGCTTCGCATCTGCGAGCGGTTGCGGGAAATCTATCCGGAAGCCGTCTCCGGCTACATTCATGGTGCCTTCTGCCTGCACGAGCGCGGTTGCACTGATGCGGCATTGAAGCTTCTGCTCAGCGGGCCGTCGAAACTCGCCGAAGAGGCGACCTATTTTTACAACTTGGCCTGCTACAGCGCGGTCTTGGGCGACTTGGAAAACGCCCTTGATTACGCCCAGAGAAGTTTCGCGATGGATGACAAGTTCCGCGACATCGCCAAGTTGGATCCTGATTTGATCGAGCTGCGAGGTCAGCTGTGAGCGAGGTGCAGCAGGCATTTGAAAAAAACTTCTCCGACGGCGTCGAAGTCGGCGCCGCCTTGGGCATCTTTCGTGGCGGCGAGGAGGCCGTTTCTCTTTGCGGAGGTTTTTGCGACACGGCCCGCTCAGCGCCATGGAACGAGGAAACGCTTGTTCTGATCTGGTCTGCCACCAAGGGCGTGGCTGCTGCCTGCACGCTCCATGCCATACAGGAAGCGGGAGCGGATCTCCAAACGCGCGTCGCCGATTTTTGGCCGGAATTCGCGCAGGCTGGAAAGGACACGCTCACGCTTGGCCAGGTCCTCTCGCACCGCGCGGGGTTGTGCGCGCTGGAAGATCCCTCGGCGAATATTCTTGATCGCGAGAGTGTCGTGCGGGCGATCGAAAAACAAACGCCACTTCTGCCTGTCGAGGCGGGGCCGGCCTACGGGCCCAGGGTCTTTGGTTTTGTGTTAGATGAAATCCTGCGCCGCCTCGCGGGAGGGGAATCGCTCGCTGACTATTGGCGCCGAGTTTTTGCCGACCCGCTTGGCATCGACCTGTGGATCGGGCTCCCGGAACATCTGAATGCCCGCGTGGCCACCATCCTCCCGCCGCGCGCAGGCCCACCCGCAGCGGGTGACGAGCTGTTTCTGAGGGCCTTTACCGATCCGAATTCCCTCACACGCCGAGCCTTTGCGAGTCCGCCGGGCCTTTCGGGAATCTCGGCCATGAACAACCCGCAAGTCCGCGCCGCCTCGTTGCCCTCAATGGGAGGCATCGGCTCCGCGCAGGCCTTGGCGAAATTTTATGCCATGCTGGCCTCGGGCGGGGAAATGGACGGGAAGGTCTTTTTCAAAAACGAAACGCTGGAGTGGATGTCCACCCGCCTCACACAAGGCTTCGATCCGGTTCTCCAGCGGGAAATGTCGTTCTCAGCGGGCTTCATGATGGATCCGCTGGACGGGAACGGCCGCAAAATCCGTTCACTGCTGGGTCCCTCGCTCTCCGCTTTCGGCCATGCCGGAGCGGGGGGAAGCTTAGGTTTCGCCAATCCGGAGCAAGGCGTCGGCTTCGGCTATGTAATGAACCAAATGGAGAGCGGCGTGCTTCCGCATGAGCGATGCACCTCGTTGGTGCACGCTTTTTACGAGGGTTAATTCACAATCGTCACTGGCGTGCCAGCTGGTGCGTTCTCGAAGAAAACCTTCACCATTCGCTCCGGCATGCGGATGCAGCCGTGGCTGTCAGGAACACCGGGAAGAAATCCCTGGTGCAATCCCACGGCGGTGCGGCCGAGTCGCATGAAAAATGGCATCGGAGAGCCGGCAAAGCTTCCGCCGGGCGGCACGGGATCCTTGAGTTTAGACACATTTTTCACCAGCACATCGCCCTGGGCATTCACATAATCACCGTAAAGATTCGAGACATGATTTGGATTTTTCTGGGTGATTTTATAGGAGCCGGTCGGGGTTCCATAGCCTTCACGGCCAGATGAGATAGCCGAAACACCAACGAGCTTTGAGCCTTTGTAGAACGAGGCTTTTTGATCCGAGAGGTCGATGACGATGGATGGCGCGCCTTGAACTCCGTCGCCGTCCCAGTAGGAATTTTTGTCGGCGAGCGTGGATTCCGCGGAGCGGGAAATAATCGAGCCGTCAGTTCCGAGATAGCTGGTGCTCGTGTTGGTTAGGCGTTTGTCGTAGTTCGCACAGCCGGATAGCATCAGGGCTGTGGCGATGAGAATGATAAAGTCCTTGCGGGTCATGGCGTGCGGCGGAATTAAACGCAGCAGCGGCACAGCGTCAAGCCACGGGGCACTCCATTTAGGTGCCAAAGAAATTTCCCACTAAGGCTTTTCATTTCAAAAACCCTTGTTCAGACTCCGCCGAGCCTGCCCCATTAAACACAAAAAAACTTATGCCAGTAACAGCCAAAGGACTCGAAGGAATCGTAGCAAACTCAACCAGCCTCAGTGATGTTCTCGGTCAAGAGGGCATCCTCATTTATGCCGGTTACGACATCAACGAAATCGCCGGAAACGCCAGTTTTGAGGAGACGATTCACCTCCTCTGGCATGGGGAACTCCCGAATCGCGCCCAACTCGACGCCCTCAGCAAAAAGCTCCGCGCGGCCCGCGAGCTGCCGCAGCCGGTTGTGGACTTTCTCCGCAATGCCCCCAAAAACGCAGGGCCGATGGATGTCATCCGCACGGCTGTTTCGATGCTGGGCCTCTACGACGCAAATCCAAAGGACGAAAGCCCGGAGGCGAACTACAACCGCTCCGTCAGCATCACGGCAAAAATGGGTGTCATCACCGCTTATTTCCACCGCGCTCGCAAGGGGCTCGACCTTCCACCCGTTCGCACGGATCTCGGCGAGGCGGCACACTTTCTCTACCTCATCAATGGCACCGAACCGAGTGCTGAAGCCGCTCGCACGCTGGATGTCGCCTATGTTTTGCATGCCGACCACGGCATGAACGCCTCGACCTTCTCCGCTCGCGTGACCATCGCCACCCTTTCGGACATGTATTCCGCCATCACTTCGGCGATCGGAACGCTCAAAGGACCGCTCCACGGTGGTGCAAACGAAGGCGTTATTCACATGC
Source organism: Terrimicrobiaceae bacterium (assembly GCA_044375335.1). Classification (GTDB taxonomy): domain Bacteria; phylum Verrucomicrobiota; class Verrucomicrobiia; order Chthoniobacterales; family Terrimicrobiaceae; genus UBA967. Next base: position 8,197 of record JBILMW010000049.1, read on the forward strand.
TGCAAGAGATCGGCAGCGAAGACAAAGTGGACGCCTGGGTTGAGACCCAGCTCGAGCAGAAGAAAAAAATCATGGGTATTGGTCACAGGGTCTACAAAGTCCTCGACCCGCGCGCCCCGCATCTCCGTGAGATGGCCATCATTCTCAGCAACCAACTCGGCGAGCCGAAGTGGATTCGCATGAGCGAGCGCATCGCCTCGATCATGAAGGAGCGCAAGGGCCTGAATGCGAATGTCGATTTCTACTCGGCCACTGTTTACTACTCCATGGGCATCCCGACCGACCTCTTCACGCCGATCTTTGCGATCGCCCGTGCGGCTGGATGGACCGGCCATGTCATGGAACAACTCGCCGACAACCGCCTGTATCGTCCTCTCAGCGAATACACCGGCCCGGCTGTTGGTAAGAAGTTCCAGCCGATCGACGGTCGTCCATGACCCCACGCCTCAAGGCGCGAGGGCTTCGCAGGTCATTCCGTATCGGAGGTGCGCCCATCGAGGTTCTTCGCGGCATTGACATCGATATAGCCGCTGGAGAGTCCGTGTTTCTCTGCGGTGCAAGCGGAGCGGGAAAGACCACGCTGCTCTACACTCTGGCGGGCTTGGAAACACCGGAGGCGGGAACTGTGGAGTTTGAAGGCCACTCGCTCTACGATCTCTCGGGCAATGCACTCGCCCGCCTGCGCAACAAGCGCATGGGGTTTGTCTTTCAATCCTACTTCCTGCTGCCGGAGCTCACCGCGCTGGAAAATGTCCTGCTGCCAGCGCTCATCCGGGGAAAATCCGAACTCGCCCGTGGCCGCGATCTCCTGCATCGCGTCGGCCTTTCCGGGCGCATCGACCACCTGCCGACGGAACTCAGCGGCGGGGAGCAACAGCGCGTCGCCATCGCCCGATCGCTCATCAATGACCCTGCCATTCTTTTTGCGGATGAGCCCACCGGCAACCTGGATTCCAAAAATGGCGAAGTGATCATCAATTTGCTCCTCGATCTTTCAAAAGCCGATGGACGCACGCTCGTCGTGGTCACGCACGATGAAAATCTTGCGAGTCGGGGTGACTGGGTGGTGCGGATCGTGGATGGCTGCTTGGCCACGAATTGAAATGCCTCTCGATTATCCGGTCCCATTCAATGAACTCACGCGCGAGCTCCGGCGTTTGCCGGGTCTTGGCCCCCGCAGCGCCGAGCGGTGCGCGCTTTGGTTGCTTGGACACAGGGATGCGCGCCCTGCGCCGCTCGCGGCAGCCATCACAGCAGCATCGGCCTCGATTCATCCATGCAAAAAGTGCGGCTTCTTCGCCGTGACTGACCTTTGCGAAATCTGCCTGCAGCCGTCGCGCCAGGGGAAGGAAATCTGCATCGTCGAGCAAGCCACCGACATCCTCCCGCTCGAGCGCAGCGGGGTCTTTCAGGGGCTTTATCACTCCCTCGGCGGCCGCCTGTCACCGCTCGACCACATCAGTCCCGCCCAGCTGCGCATTCAATCCCTGCTTGAAAGAATCCGCGAAGAAAACCCCACGGAGATCATCCTCGCGCTGAGCGCCGATGTGGAGGGCGAGGCCACCACAAACTACCTCACCGAAATCCTCGCGCCGCTGGACATCCGCACGACCCGCATCGCCCATGGCCTGCCCGCTGGCGGGGGGCTGGAGCATGCGGATCAACTCACGCTCCAGCGCGCCCTCACCGGACGTCGTCCGGCTTGACCGCGCCACCGCTACTCGACCGTCACGCTCTTCGCCAGATTTCGCGGCTTGTCCACATTGCATCCGAGGGCAACTGCCGTGTGATAGGCGAGAAGCTGCAATGAGACGGTGTTGAGAAACGGGCTCAAAAATGCCGGAGCCGCTGGCAGGAGGATTACCTCGTCGCAAAGCGACGCGAGCGTGTTGTCGCCCTCCGTGCCGATAGCAATCACAGGCCCTCGGCGTGCTTTGATCTCCTCGATGTTGCTCACATTTTTTTCAAAGACATCATCCTGCGGGGCCAGCACTACGGTCGGGGTTTCCTCATTGATGAGGGCGATAATGCCATGCTTGAGTTCGGCGCTCGGATGTCCTGATGACGCGATGTAGGTGATCTCCTTCATCTTCAGCGCGCCTTCCAAAGCGATCGGAAAGTTCGCCTGTCGGCCCATGAAGAGAAAATTCCGCGTCTTGGCGTATTTTTGCGCGATACCTGCGATGAGAGCGTCGCGCTCGAGTGTGCGCGCGATGAGGTCGGGAAGACGCTCGAGGGCATCGATGACTTCCGCCGCGTCGGCTTGCGAAAGGTCTCGGATGCGGCCGAGCATGAGTCCAAGCATGGCGAGAATTATCAGTTCCGAGGTGAATGTTTTTGTCGCTGCCACCCCGATTTCCACCCCGGCACGGAGGCCGATGCCGCCATCACTCTCGCGGCTGATCGTGCTGAAGACATTGTTACAAATGCCCAGCGTGAGAGCGCCTTTCCGCTTGCTCTCGCGCAAGGCGGCGAGCGTGTCGGCTGTCTCTCCGCTTTGGCTCATAGCAAAAACGGCGGTCTCCGGATCCAGCGGCGCGTTGCGGTAGCGGAACTCGCTTGCGTAATCGCACTCCACAGGAATCCGCGCCAGACTCTCGATCATGTATTCCCCCGCGAGGGCAGCATGGAATGTTGTTCCGCAGCCAGTGAGGATGATGCGCTTCAGCTCGCGGAGCTGTTCGTTCGTGCGATGGAGGCCTGTGAATCGGGCAGTGGATTCCTCGGGAATCAATCGGCCCTTCATGGCTTCGCGCAGAGTGTCAGGCTGCTCATGGATTTCCTTGAGCATGTGGTGGGGGAAAAGCCCTTTTCCTGTGGCGCGTGCCTCCACCTCGATTTTTCGGAGCTTCGGCGCAGCTGCCGTGCCGCCAGATACGGTGGCCAGATGGAAGGACTCGCCATCAAGCGCGGCGATATCCTGATCCTTCAGGTAGATGATATCCTGCACCCAGCCATCAAGGGCTGCGGCATCGCTGGCAATGAACTGGGCATCCTTTCCGATCCCCAGCACCAGTGGACTCCCGCTGCGCGCGGCGGCTAGGAACCGTCCGAGATCCGCATGGATGACGGCAATGGCATAAGTGCCTCGCACATGGCGCAGGGCTTCCTGCATCGCATGAAGTAGCGCTGAACGGTTTCGGTCTGCATTTTGATCAAATGCCTCACCGATCAGGTGAGCCAGCACCTCCGTATCCGTCTGCGAGCGGAAGACATGTCCTCTGCCGGTCAGTTCGTCCCGAAGATGCTTGTGGTTTTCCACAACGCCGTTGTGCACGAGAGCCAGTCTGCCGGAGGCGTCCAGGTGCGGATGAGCATTCTCGGTGGTCACACTTCCGTGCGTGGCCCAGCGAGTGTGGCTGATGCCGGGATTCCCTTGCACAGGATTCCGCGCCACTTCGTCCACAAGCTGCGAGACACCTCCCACCGCCTTGCGTGTTTTGATTTCATTTCCGCTCAACACGGCCACACCGGCCGAGTCGTAGCCCCGATATTCCAGACGACCCAGCCCCTCCAAAAGGAAGGGCAGGGTGTCTGTTTTTCCAATCGTTCCAACAATTCCACACATGACAGGTTTTGGTTACTTCAAGTTGCCGCTGAGCGGGGTGAAGGTGAAGCCGAGCTCCTGAAGACCGATCACCGTTTTGCGAAGTTCCTGAGGGTCCAAATACCAGTGGAAGTAGAATCCCGCCCAACCATCGCGGACAACTTTCAGAGCCTTGGCGCGTTTCAGCAAATCCTCCGATGTCGTCGGTGCCTGCAGTTCATACCAACCAAAGGGATCGATGTAACCGATCGTCTCCGGCATGCGCTTGAGACCGTAGGTATCGCGGTAGATGTAGGGCGAATTCAACTCTGTTGCCTGAGTCTTCCCAGTTGCGTCGTTGAAGAAGAAAATACCACGGTCACAGGCAAACGGGTGAATGCTTGCGAAGACCTTGTAGTCAACCGGCGATGCCAAATAGTGAGGCGTGAGCCAGCCGACGGGGTTGAATCCCGCGTTCTTCAAGATGTTCAAACCACGGTTCACACGGTTACGGGCCCAGCTTGCCGAGTCCCCGGGGATAGGGCCGACAAGCGTGAGAAACCCCTGCTCATCTGCGGTGACGCGGTAGAATTCATAATCATCGCCGCTCACGCCGGTATAGGGATTCATGATTCCATCGATCTGGTGCGTTGTTCCGTGTTGAAGAACCTGCCCGCCCTCGCTGACCCAGCGCCGCATCTCTGCGGATACCTGCGAGTTTTTGGTGATGCGGACATTTTCACTCACGCCATCATTGTAGATGCCGGACCAGTCGCGATACTCGGGGATGAGGCTGATGGTGAACGGCACATTCAAGTCCGCCAGCGCATTGCCGAGAGATTTGAGGGTTGGCAGGTCGCAAACGGCGGCCACATCCTCGATTCGGAAGAAGGCACGGTGATTTTCCTCATGATAAATCTCAAGCATGTCGTGGAGCAGGTCTGCAAAGGCGAGCGAGCGATTCTCAAATGTCGTTGAGATCATCGGCATGTCGGCGACGAACCAGAATTTCCCGCTTTGCACGATGTAAGGCCACTCGGTTCCGCCCTCATCCAAACACACCGCATGGACGATGGCTTTCGACGGCTCAGTGATGCGAATGCGGCTTAAGCCGGCGTCGAACGGATCCTTTTCCAGGTTCGTGTTTTTATAAACGACCGTGGGATGTTTCTCGCCGGAGTAGGACTCAAGCTGAAATCCGTAGCGATCGCTGAATTGAGTGCGCGGTGCGTAGTTCGAAAGGTCCCACGCATAACGCCACAGGTTCACACCCATCCAAACGAAGGGCTTCACTGTGTTCTCCAGATCGGTCTGGAATGCCGCAGGCAGTGGCGATTCGTTCCACACGGAGGCGACATAAAACGCCGCGTCATTTGCAGCGATATCACCAGATTTGTATTTCACTAGTGGCGTGCGGGTGACTTTGGCGTCAAAGTGCCCGAGCAGGTTTTGCAGCTTGAGGGAGTAGATTTCCCCAAGCCAACCCCACTGGCCTTCGTTGTCATAGACGACGAGTATGTTGGGTGTTGCTGGCAGTGTTTGGCTCTGCATTGGGGGTGGTGCGAGCAAAACCACTGCGGTGACGACCAAGGCGACGAGGCATCCACAGGGAATGACCATCGACAAGGATGAGAGTGTTTTAGGTTTTGCGTTCATAATTTTGGTTTTCCTGACGCTTGAACTTCACGGTGGGCGATGTGCCCCGCCATGGGGTCAAAGCCCGAGACTTCCCTGCGGTGAACGGAAAAAACTTTATGTCGGGGCGGATTTCGCATCCGATCCGCGCACTCGATTCCGGATTTTGCAAACGTCTCTTCACTTTCAACTCGACGCACTCGCCAGCGGCACACGCGCGCGGGCGGCGACCTTCCGCACCTTGCACAACGAGGTTCGCACGCCCCTCTTCATGCCTGTGGGCACGCATGCGACTGTCAAAGCGCAGACGCCTGATTTTCTACACGACTCCGGCTCGCAGATCCTTCTGGCTAATACCTATCACCTCCTCTTGCGTCCCGGTGCGGAGGTCTTTCGCCATGTGGGAGGGATTCACCGGTTCATGAGTTGGGAGCGCTCGGTGCTGACCGATTCCGGTGGATTTCAGATTTTCTCACTACCGCATTCGCGATCCATGAGCGAGGCAGGCGCGGTTTTTCAGAGCTACCTTGATGGCCGCACGATTGTTCTCAGCCCGGAGCTGAGCATCGAGACGCAGAAGGCGATCGGCAGCGATATTATGATGGTGCTCGACCAGTGCGTGCCTTCCACGGTGGACGAGGCCACGGCCCGGCAGGCTATGGAACTCACACACCGCTGGGCGGCCCGTAGCCTTGCGGCTCGGGGCGACTCCCGGCAGGCGATGTTTGGAATTGTGCAGGGAGCGTTGAACCAGTCCCTGCGCCGGGCAAGCGCCGAGGCTCTTTGCGCCATGCCCTTTGAGGGATTCGCTATCGGAGGTCTCGCCGTGGGCGAGGGAAAGAGCGAGCGCGAGGACACCTGTGAATTCACAGCAGCCCTCCTGCCGGATAACAAACCCCGCTACCTCATGGGCGTGGGAACGCCGCTCGATATCCTCGAAGCCGTGCACCGGGGCGTGGACATGTTCGATTGCATCATTCCCACCCAAGTCGCGCAGCGCGGCGGAGCTTTCACCTCGCGCGGGTTTCTCCAACTGCGGCGTGGTATTTATAAAACCTCAAACGACCCGCTGGATCCCGACTGCGCTTGCCCGACCTGTGCCAAGTTTTCCCGCGCCTACCTGCACCACCTCACGAAGTGCAAAGAGACGCTGGGCTGGCAACTAATCGGCCAGCACAACATTTTCTTCTACCACCAGCTCATGGCTGAGATGCGGCAGAGTATTCTCGAGGACAGATTTCTGCCGCTCTACGAGGAAAAGCGCGCCATTCTCGCTGAGGATGACTTGGACAATCCAGTCACACCGATGCGGCGGAATCCGCCCCGATCGATCACGCTGGGGGAATACAAAATCCACACGGCTATCGAAGGCTTCTCGAGCATTCTCCATGTGAGTTCGGGCGAGATCATGCACTCGCGCACGCCGCCGATGGATGAGGCGCGCAGCCTGTATATCGAGCAGTCGCGCCTCGCCTCCCGCCTGCGTGAGGAAACGAGTGAGCCGTTGGTGATCTGGGATGTCGGCCTTGGAGCGGCGGCGAATGCCATGGCCGCGATCGAGTGCTACGAGGCGCTGGCGAACGCAGGATGGCTGCGACCCATGCACATCGTGAGCTTTGAGAATGATCTGGATTCGTTGCGCCTGGCCTTAAAAAACAACGATCGGTTCCCCTACCTGCGCCATGCCGGACCGCCCGCCATTTTGAAGAATGCCACCTGGGTTTCGAAGCAGCATGAGCGCCTCTCTTGGCAACTTCACGAAGGCGACTTTCTGGATCTTTTAGCCCAAGCCATGCCGCCAGACCTTGTTTTTTACGACATGTTTTCCGGAAAGACCTGCGCCCCGGCGTGGACGGAGGACGCCTTCCGGGCCATGCTCGCCGTTTGCGGTTCGCGCGATGTCGAGCTTTTCACCTACACCTGCTCCACGGCATCGCGCGTAGCCATGCTCGGCGCGGGTTGGGGAGTGGCGCGCGGGCGAAATGCGGGCGACAAGGAGGAAACGACCATCGCATTCACGCATCTGGACAAGGCCCTCGAGCGCGGTCGCG
>JBILMW010000191.1:0-4546 GCA_044375335.1 Terrimicrobiaceae bacterium
AAGAGCCCATCCGCTCCAGCGGCGGCGGCATCCGCATGGAATCGGTCGAATCCGTAAACATAAACAGGATTAAGGTAGGTGAAGAAAACGATGGGAATCTCCGAGCTGCGGCGGATCTCACGCACAGCATCGAGCACGCCGGCCACGGTGGCGCCAGCATCGATCGCACGCCCCGAGGCGGCTTGAATGGTTGCTCCATCCGCCAGCGGATCCGAAAACGGGATGCCCAACTCGACAATATCCACGCCAGATTGCTCGAGAGCTGCAACAAGAGCCGGGGTGGATTTTAAGTCGGGATCGCCCGCCGTGATGTAGGCAATGAAGCCAGACTGTCCGGCGGCGCGGAGGGTTTCAAATTTCGAGTCGATGCGATTGGTCGTTGTCATGTGATGGGTGCTTTTTCTGAGCCTCGAGTTATCCATACGCCGAGCAGGGCGATATCGGCGGGAGTGACGCCGCTGAGGCGGGCGGCCTGGCCGAGTGTCTCGGGGCGGACGCTGGTGAGATTTTGAACGGCCTCGGTGCGAAGCCCGTTGATCTTGGTGAAATCGACCCAGTCGGGGATGGCCTTGCCTTCGTGGCGCGCGGTGCGGGCGATTTGCTCCTCCTGGCGGGTTATGTAGCCGGCGTATTTCAGATCGGTCTCGACTTGCTCCCAAACCGGCTGCGGAAACTGCGAGCGGATTTCGTCGGGCACGGTGGACCAGGTGTTCTCTGGGCGTTTGAGCCAGCGCTCGAGCGGGACCGTGTCGATTTTGAATTCGTTGAGGCGGCTTTTCAGGGTGGTGAGCTGGCTTTGTTTTTGCTCAAAGCGCGAGGCGCGCTCGCCGTCGACAAGGCCAGACTCGATGGCCTTGCCGGTGAGGCGCAGATCGGCATTGTCCTGTCGCAGCAGGAGGCGGTATTCGGCACGGCTGGTGAACATGCGATAGGGCTCGGGCGTGCCGCGAGTCACAAGGTCGTCAAGCATGACGCCGATGTAGGCCTCGTGGCGGGCGATGGTGAGCGGCGGGCGCTTGAGGCGCTTCAGAGCTGCATTCGCGCCAGCGATGAGCCCCTGTGCGGCAGCCTCCTCGTAGCCCGAGGTGCCATTGATCTGGCCCGCAAAATAGAGGCCCGGCAGGCGCTTTGTCTCAAGCGTCGTGTGGAGTTGGGTCGGTGGACAGTAGTCATACTCGACGGCGTAGCCGGGCCGCAGAATCTCGGCGTTCTCAAGGCCACGCACACTGCGGATGAATTTGTATTGAACCTCAAAGGGAAGACTCGTCGAAACGCCGTTGACATAGATTTCGTCGGTGTGGCGGCCTTCGGGCTCAAGGAAAAGCTGGTGCTGCCCCTTCTCAGAAAATTTCACGACCTTATCCTCGATGCTCGGGCAATAGCGTGGTCCGACGCCCTCGATCACGCCCGAGTAGAGCGGGGATTTGTCGAGGTTTGAACGGATGATTTCGTGAGTGGTTTCGTTGGTGTAGGTGATCCAGCAACAAATCTGGCGCGCTCGGAACGCTCCATCGCGCCATTCGTTGAGCGTGTGCAAGTCGTCCTCGCCGCGCACGAGCGTGTCCGCGAGGTAGCTGAAGAGCGGCGGCGGATTGTCGCCCTGCTGGGCTTCGCATTGGGAAAAATCGATGCTCTTTGCAAGAAGGCGGCAGGGTGTGCCGGTCTTGAAGCGCTCGACCTCGAAACCCAGTTCGCGCAGGCAGTCGCTGAATGTCGAAACGGCATCGCCGAGTCGGCCGCCGGTTTGGTTTCGCAGGCCCACATGAAGCAGGCCGCGCATGAATGTGCCGGTCGTGACGACCACTGCACCGCCATTGAAGCGGAGGCCGAAATTCGTTTCCACGCCCTCGACGCCATTTTCGCCGACCACGAGTCGCGTGACATTTCCCTGCTTCATGTCCAAGTGTGGTTGGCGCTCGAGAAGCGCCTTCATGCGAAACTGGTAGGCTTTCTTGTCGCACTGCGCGCGTGGAGCCCGAACGCTCGGACCCTTCGTGGCATTCAGCATGCGGAATTGAATCCCGGTGGCGTCGGTGTTCAATCCCATCGCGCCGCCGAGGGCATCGATCTCACGGACCATGTGGCCTTTGGCCAAACCGCCAATCGCGGGGTTGCACGACATCTGCCCAACCGTGTCCGCATTTTGAGTGAGAAGGAGTGTCTCACACCCCAACCGCGCGGAAGCCATCGCGGCTTCGATGCCGGCGTGACCGGCACCGATGACGATGACATCGTAATTTTTTGGATAAACGAAGTCGCTCAAATTACTGATCCGTAAGGCCGTGCTCGGCGAGCTTCTTTTGCAATGCCTCCGGGCTGAGCTTGAAGCTGTTTTTCAAAATAATGTCCCCGGCGACAAAATTGTCGAAGGTCCCGCGCACAGCGACATTTTCGCCTTCGACGATAAAGGAGGTGGCATTCGAGAGGTTTCCATTCCAGTCGGCATGATAGACCGTGGCTTTCGTGTCGTCATTCGCCACCGTGACCACGGAAGAGGGAATGAAATCCGCAGAGAAGACTGCCTTCACATCGGGCGTTGTGCGGTTTGGCAACTGCATATAGGCGGTGAGCGGATCACCCTCCTCGTCATCGGACTGGGTTACTTGCCCCACACGGCCATAAACGCAAATGCGCATGCCGTTGTATTTCTGAAGCGCTTGGGTTTCCGAGTTCGCAAAATCATTCACGATCTGCGCGAGGGTGACAAAGCCGTCAGGCGGCAGAGGAGCAAGCGGAGACTGGCTGAAAGCGGCAACTAATGATGCACACAAGAGCACAAACGAGAGGGTGATGGTCTTCATTTCAACTGAAAACATGGAGCATGCCGCCGCATTGCTCAACGCTAAAACCTCATGCACTCTCCCGCCAGCGAGCCTCCGCGCGCCAAATTCCACTCGCAATCACCTTCTGTCCGTGCGATGAAAAGTCTCCTTATCTCACAAATGACACTCTCAAAATCCACCAAAGCCACGATCATCCCCTTTTTGGCAGTCGGCCTCTTGGCCCTCCCCGCTTGCAAACCTCCAGCTCCCGCCGAGTCAAAACCACAGGCTGAAGCCACACCGGCCGCCGACCCCGCCGCGCAGGCACTTGTCGAAAAACTCAAGGAAGCCGGTGTTGACGCATCGGTCTCCACCGACACCGCAGCACCCGCTCCCGCAAATAACAAACCCATCGAACTCCCCGAGGTCGTTGCCACAGTGAATGGTCAGAACATCACCAAGCAACAGCTCCAGGAACTCTTCAACGCCGCCCTCCAAGCTTCCGGAGCGAAGGTCGAGGATCTCAATGCCCAGCAACAACTCGGCGGTTACACCCAGCTCCTCCAGGATTTGATCATGGACAAGTTGGTGGCCGAGGCAGCCTCCACGGAGAAAGTCAGCGATGCTGATGTCGATGCCGAACTCGCCAAAATCAAAGGCCAGTTCCCCGATGAGAAGGCCTTCCAAGACCAGATCGCCCAAGCCGGCATGACACCCGATAAGCTCAAGGAAAACATCCGCACCGGCCTGCAGCAAAGCCGTTGGATGAAATCCCAAGTCAAAACCCCCGAGATCACCAACGACCAAGCCAAGGCCTTCTACGAATCCAACATTAAGGAATTCGAACAACCCGAAACCGTCAAAGCCACCCACATTCTTTTCATGGTTGAGCCCGACGCCCCGGCAGATGTCGTGAAGCAGAAGGAAGAAGCCGCCACGAAGGCCGCCGAACGCGCTGCCGCAGGCGAAGACTTCACCAAGCTCGCGAAGGAACTTTCCGAAGAACCCGGTGCCTCCGAGTCCGGTGGAGATCTTGGATTTTTCCCGAAAGACCGCATGGTTCCCGAATTCGCTGAGGCTGCATTTGCCCAGAAAGTCGGCGATATCAGCAAGCCCGTGAAAACCCAGTTCGGCTGGCATGTCATCAAGGTCACCGACAAAAAAGCCGCCGGCACTGTGCCGTTCGATCAAGTCAAGGAGCAGGTCGTCTCCTACCTCAAATCCAACAACCATCGCGAAGCCGTTCAAGCCGTGCTGAACAAGCTCAAGGAATCCGCCAAGATCGAGACCTTCCTGCCTGCGGCCAGCTAAAGCCCGCATGGAGCAGATACCGGGAAAACCCGCAGCAGGCGTCATCGGACTCGGCATCATTGGAAGCCGGGTCGCAGCCTGCCTGCGGCGCGCAGGGCATCCAGTCTGGCTCTGGAACCGCACCGTGCGGCCGGAGCCGAACTTCCTGAGCTCCCCCGCTGAGATCGCCGAGGCGGCGCGCCATATCCAGATCTTCGTCTCGAATGGCGAGGCCCTGCACTCCGTGCTTCGCGCCATGCTTCCAGCCCTGACCGCCGAGCATGTCATTCTGAACCACGCCACTGTCTCCCCCGCCGACACCCTCATAGCCGCAGAGATCGTTGCGGAAAAACACGCCACCTTTCTCGACGCCCCCTTCACCGGCAGCAGGGACGCCGCCGCCGCAGGTCAGCTTGTATACTACATCGGCGGCGACCCGCAGGCCCTTGAGCGTGTGCGTCCGCAGCTCGCAGCCTCCTCGAAACAAATTCTGG
>JBILMW010000192.1:0-4424 GCA_044375335.1 Terrimicrobiaceae bacterium
GCCTACGAAATCGCCCGCACCGCCTACTTGCTCAGCAAGCGTAAGAAAGTGTCAGGCATTGTCGAAAGCCACAACAAACTCGCCAAGAGATTCAAGAATCAAGGCCAACGGAAGACGGCTAAAGATTCTGCGGATCCCGAGGCGCAGTAAAAGAGAGGGCCGTCTTCCTTGCGGTTGACGGCCCAGTGTTAGCAACGGCGGCCGGGAGCTTGAACCTTCCGGCCGCCAAACTTTAAGTGCAGATTCTATCGACCAAGCGGCCTGTCGAATCAATAGGATTTTTGAGATATAAATTGATTGGCCCTCTTGTGTCGCTTGCATGGAAGAATGCTCTCAGGAGGGCTTGGAGACAAAGCGGGGGCTAAAAGTTATTTTCTCGAGCGGCCGGGGCGTTTTTCGTGTCTTGATAGACTTTTTCCAAAAAAAATCGGGCCGGAGAGATTTGAACTCTCGACCTCTTGAACCCCATTCAAGCGCTCTACCAAGCTGAGCCACGGCCCGATTTGAAGACAGCAATCTGATTCGCCGGCGGTTGCTTTTCAAGAAAGAATATCAACCCGGCGGGCGGGGCTTGATACGGCGGCGGGGCAGGAGTTATGCCATTCGGATGTTCCTGCGCGCGCTGAGAGCCCGTTTACCTGAAATCGCCATCCTTGCCGTGGCGATCTTCCTTCGCTGCTGGCTGATTGAAATCAAGCCACCGCATTTTGATGAAGGCATCAATGGATGGTTTGCAGATCAGATGACGGCAAATGGTTACTACCGCTACGATCCGACGAACTACCACGGTCCACTGCATTTTTACGCGGTGTTCCTTTCGCAGACGCTCTTTGGCCGGGAGGTCTGGGCGCTGCGACTGCCGGCGTTGATTGCGAGCATTCTGGCAGTGTGGGCGATGCTGCGTTTCCGGGAGTTTTTTGGTCTGGGCGTCTCGCGCCTTGCAGCCCTGGCGATGGCCGTCTCGCCGGCTTTTATTTTCTATGGGAGGTATTCGATTCACGAGTCGTGGCAGGTTCTTTTTTCAATCCTGCTCCTCCACGGCGTGCTGGGCCTCTGGCAAACGGGAACGCGTCGACACCTGTTCACCTTGGCTACAGGCGTGGCGGGAATGATTCTGACAAAGGAAACCTATGTGCTGCACATCGGCTGCATGGCGATCGCCGCGCTGTGTCTTTGGATTTATCAAATGTTGGTGCCTTCGCGCCCGATGTGGCCGGTGGCGCGCCAGCAATGGACGCGCGACGACGCGGTGCTTGCCGGCGGGGTAGCCGCGCTGGTGATTGTCTTTTTTTATTCCGGCACCTTCCGGGACTTCCGCCAACTGAGCGGGCTCTATGAGACATTCCGCGCGTGGGTTTCGACCGGGATCGAGTCCGGCGGGCATGAAAAGACCGCCTACGATCTTGTCGGGCCACTGAATTGGTATTGGGTCTATCTCATGGCTCGCTACGAGTGGCCCGCGCTGGCGGGGTTGCTCGCCTGCCTGAGGTATCTGTGGCCCTCGGATGCCCGCTACCGCTACACCGCGATCATGGCGGGGGGTGTGCTGCTCGCGTATTCAATCATCCCCTACAAAACCCCTTGGTGCGTGGTTTCGATGCTTTGGCCGTTTTATCTCACGCTTGGCGGAGTCTTGCGCGAGTGGGCGGGGCGGGTGGCGAGAGACCGCGTGTGGCTGGTTGCCGCGCCGCTGCTGGCCGCATCGCTCTACATGACGATCCAGCTGAATTTTTTCCGCTTCACGGATGACAGCGAGCCGTATGTCTATGTCCAAACCTACAAGGATATCGAGCGTCTCACCAAACCTGTGCTAAAGCTGGCGAAGAGCGAGCCCGATGGATTTCAACTCGAGGGGGTCATCATGCTCGACAGCTACTATCCCCTCCCCTGGATTTTTGGGGATTTCACTCGGGTTGGGTATTTTAAAAAGGATTCCCCGCCGACGAGGTGGGATGCAGATTTCGTGGTTATAGAGGCTGCCAATGCAACGCAAGCGGAGGAGAAATTCACGGACTCCTACTATAAATTCCCCTTCCGGCTCCGCAGCGGTCAGGAGGAATGCGTAGCCTACCTCTCGGCACGGAAGTTCAAAGAGATTCTCGGCGGAGAACCGGACTTTATCCCATCAACAGGAGCCGGGCGGTGAGTGGCGACAGGATCGCGGCGGGAATCATCAGCGCCGCCGGAGCGAGTGTGGTCAGCGGCATCTGTCTCGCGTTTGCCTTCAAGGGTCTCAATTCCCATCTGGCCTTGACGGCATTGATGATCGGCCTTGCAGCCGGAATCTGGGTCTTTTGTAAAACCCGCCAAAACGAGGCACCTCGCGCAAGCGCGTGGGATGTTTTGCTGTTCGCCCTCTTCGCCATCGCCTCGCTGCGGGCATTTTTGTGGCTGATTTATCCTGTGGGTGACGAGTGGCGGATTCTCTCGCCCTACAATCTGGGAGACATCTCGCTGCACCTGCAATTCATCCGCTACTTTGCGGGTGGAGTGGATTTCTGGCCGGTAAGTCCGATTCTGACAGGCGTGCCATTGAGCTATCCGCTGGGCGCGGATTTGTGGAATAGCCTGCTGCTCCTCGTCGGCGTGCCGGTGGAGCGGGGGCTTGTTTGGACGGGGCTCGCGGGCGCGGGCCTGACCGCTTGGGCGCTCTGGCGCTGGGGTGGAGCGTTTGGGATGGCTGCTTTGCTTTTTAATGGAGGACTCGCCGGTTTTGCGATTCTTCATACCGGTGAACTCCGGGACTTCCAGTCGGAGTTGGCTTGGAAAAATTTTTTCCTGACGATGCTGGTGACGCAACGCGGACTGCTCTACGCGCTGCCCTGCGGACTTCTGCTCCTGCGCGCATGGAGGGATGACTTTTTTCGCGAGGGATCGGGCCTACCCCGGAGCGTGCAATTTTTTCTGTATGCCACGATGCCGTTCTTCAGCGTCCACGCGTTCCTCTTTCTGAGCTTCGCGCTGGCGGCGATTTTTGTTTTCACACGCCAGGGACGCCTTCGCTTGATCCTGTTTGTGGCGCTCGCTGTCATCCCGGCAACAACAGCTGTGTGGCTGGTGACCGGAGGCTTTTCCGCAGCGTCTGGGCTGCGCTGGCTGCCAGGCTGGATGCAGGGGGACGGGGGATGGAAATTCTGGGCTATGAATTTCGGTATCAGCCTTCCCCTGCTCATGTGGCTTTTTGCAAAATGCGTGCTGCGCGGCGATCCGGAGTCGCGTGCGTTCGTCATGTTGTCACTCGCTGTTTTTCTCCTTTGCTTCCTAGTGTCCTTCGCGCCTTGGGAATGGGACAACACGAAACTCCTCATCTGGGCATGGCTTGTTGCCGCGCCGTTTCTGTGGTCCCGCGTTGTCGAGCCTCTTGCACCGGTCCTGCGCGCCTCCATCTGTGTGGCACTCTTCTTCTCAGGTGCGGTCTCGCTCATGGCCGGCCTCGATGGTCGGCATGGCTACGAACTGGCGAAACGGTCAGAGCTGGCGGCTGCGAGCAAAGCCCTGCGGGATGTTCCGGCAGGAACTCGCATCGCGGTGGATCCTCAATACAACCATCCGGTGATCCTGCTCGGTTATCCCGTGGTCTGCGGATATGACGGCCACCTCTGGAGCCATGGGCTGCGTTATCAGGAACCACTCGCCAAGCTACGCGCCGTGCTCCGTCAGGAAACGCGATGGAGGGCAAAGGCCAAGGAACTCGGCGCAGAGTGGATTTATTTCCGTGGACAATCTCCAGTGCTCGAGAGCGTGGAGGACAGCCGACAGGATGACTAAGACGGAATCGAACGCCAGAGCATGAAAATGATCGTGGCGAGGATCAGGCAAAGGCCGAGAAATTTGATGCGGGCGCTGTTGAATTCGCGGGCGGGAAGTTTCTTGAGCTTGCGAGCCGGTTGGTAACTGCTGCGGCCGGCTCGGGCACCGCCGAGTGAGATCGCGGGAGCGGCCATGGCGGCGCGCATTTTAACCATCTCGCGGTTGCGTGCCTTGTTTTCCTCGATTTTCTTGGGATAAGCTTGGAGCTCTTTTTCCAACTGCTCCATGCGGCGCTTGGTGACTTCCTGCTCCTTGGAGAGGCGTTGCTCCTCGGCCGTGAGTTTTGTTGAGGTATTGGGCTTTCTCAATCGCATGGATTACTTCGCGGTAGTGGCTGACCAGATGTAAACGAGAAGGAAGACAACAGCGATGATCTGGATCGGGAGAGTGAAAGCAAATCCGCTGCGTAACCAGTAGCCAAAAGAGCGATCCTCCTCCACCGGATAATCACCTTCCATCATGGATGCGGGAGTGATCTCGGACGATGTGTCGACCGAAAGCTTGGCCTGGGACTTAATGTATTCGGCACGGGCGTCCTCGACAGAGCTGAGCGCCTTGCTCAACTCGCGGGGCAAATCCTGCGGGCTCCACGAGCGGGCGTTGATGTCCTCAAG
>JBILMW010000193.1:0-4410 GCA_044375335.1 Terrimicrobiaceae bacterium
CTATGTTTTGAAGACCGACAAGAGCCTTGGAGCCACACAACTCTGGGAGCTCTACATGACGCTGCTCAAAGCCGAGGCCGGCTTTTGCCAACTCAAAGGCACGCTCGGAATGCGGCCGAATTTCCATCAATTGGAGGACCGCGTTGACGGCCACATCTTCATCAGCGTGCTCGCCTACCACCTGCTGTGCTGGATCAGCAAACGCCTGGAGGCTCACAACGACATGCGCGACTGGCAGACGATCCGCCGCCTGCTCGGCACCCACAGCCTCGTCACCACCCGACTCCCGCTCGCCGACGGACGCATCATCAACATCCGCAAACCCAGCCAACCCGACGACGAACAAAAACGCGTCTACCAAATGCTTGGCATCGACTGGAAATCCGCCTTCCCAACCCGAAAAACCGAAATCCCAGCGTGAAGAGATTGTAGTGCCTTTGGAATGACCCCTTAGGTTTTATGAGGGTTTCCGGTAACCCATGCGAAACTTGGGTTAAATCTTCTGAATTCGGGTTAAAAAGCCTGCGCGACTTCCTCGCCGATGATTTTAAGCCCTGCACGCACATCCTCATTACTCATGGCGAATGAGATACGAAGGCACTCCCGGCGGTGACGCCAATCCTCGTCCGGCAAGCCGAAAAAGAAATAATCCCCTGGCACGACGAGAACTCCGCGTTTCTTGAGGATTTCATAGAGCTCGCGCGAAGTCTTTTTTGCTCCATCCAGCCAGAGCCAAAGGAAGAGAGCACCCTCACTTTCATGAAGGGCATAAGGTGCATCCTCTGGGAAAAATTCCGCGATCGCCTCGAGTGCGGCGTCCCGTTTTCGAAGATAAAAGGGACGAATGATCTCGCGGCTGAGGCGAACGATTTCGCCACTGGCAATAAGCGGACCCGCGATCGCCTGGCCGAAGTTTCCATTCGCGAGCCCGCTCACGGCCATCATGGAGGAAACAGCGGCCGCCACCTCGGGAGGGCCCACAACAAATGCGGTGCGTGTGCCGGGCAGACCGAATTTGGAGAGGCTCATCACATGCACGGTCTGGCCGGTCCAGAGCGGCTTCACCTCGCCGAAAACAATCCCGGGGAATGGCCACCCGTAGGCGTTGTCGATGATGAGCGGAATGTCACGCTGCGCGGCGATGTCCGCCAGATGCTGGAGTTCGGAATCCGAGATCAGGTTCCCGCTGGGATTCGTCGGCCTTGAAACGCACATGGCTGCAATGTCGGAACCGGGGTTCAGATTTTGAAAATTCACATGGTATTTGAAGCGGTGCGCACCAGTGCGGGTGATCCCAGGCTGAACTCCAACGAACATCCCGGGTTCGAGCGCCTGGTTTGCATAGCCGATGTATTCCGGCATGAGGGGAAAGAGAATGCGACCCGGCGTTCCATCCCCACGACGGCCCCCGAAAAGATTGAAGAGAAAATAAAATGCCGTCTGCCCTCCGGGAGTCACCGCGATATTCTCAGGCCCCACCGGCCACCCGAACTCTTGACGCAGCAAACCCGCGAGGGATTCCAGCACGCCTGCATTGCCACGAGGCGGATCGTAAATCGCCAGCGTGCGCCGCAACACAGCAGGGTCGGCGGTGATTTGCTCCATGCGGGATTTCCACACGGCCTCCATTTCCGGGATGTGCGCCGGATTTCCTCCGCCGAGCATGAGCGGGGCAGGGCCGACGCCCGAGAGCGCCTTGCCCAGGTCGTCCATGAGGCTTTCGATTCCGCTGCCGCCGGAGAGATTCCGACCAAGTGCTGAAAATTTCATGCGCGCAACGATGCGTGATGATCGCCTGCGGTTCAACCCCGCGCTTTTGAGTCTTGAGGACAGTGATGCCATCTGTTTCCCTCTCCCGCCTGTTGAATTTCGCCGCTTTTCCAAACCGCAAAAAAACCTCACTTCGCCACGCAGCCAGGCTGGTTTTGACCGGGTTGTCCTTGTGGCTCGCATCCTGCGCCTCCGTGAGCGTGGACAATATCCGCCAAACGAGTGCCAATCCGCCAGTCAGCGCTCCTGACGAAATCCTCATTCTTCCCTTTGCCTGGAATGAAGATGGCCTGCGCGTGGATAGAAAGGGGAAGGATTTCGAAACCTTCCGGGCTGAACTCCAGGCCCGCCTCAACAGGCACCTGATCAAAAAACTCGGCACCCATGTCGCTCCAGCGCGGGTCATTTCCACAGAGGACAGCCTGCCTCAGGGAAACTACTGGCTCCTTACGGGTCGCTTCGCGCGGATCAACCAAGGCAGCCGACTCCTACGAAGCACGCTCGGCCTTGGCGCAGGCGGAACAAAAATGGAAACCATCGTCGTCGTGCAAGATCTGTCAGGAAAGGTTCCCAACAAATTTCTCGCCTTCGAAACCACAGGCGGATCGAACATCTCCCAAGGAATCGGAGGCATTGCCACGCTGCCGGTGAGCGGCCCAATGGCTCTGACTTCCCTCTTTAATGCGGTGGATGGCATCCGCAGCGGTGTCAGCTTCGACACGATGCGCACGGCGCATGAAATCTCAGCCACGCTGTCGAACTACCTCCACGAGCGTGATGCACTCGGCAAAAAGCCCCACATCAAACCCAAACGACTCGGAGAAGTTCCCATTCACCTGCCTTTTGCAAAGGCGAAGAAAAAACCTGCCGAACAAAGCGGCACGCCCTGAGATCACTAGCCGAGCAGGCAGTCCAAGACGCGCTCAGTATCCGAGAAGTCCTCGAAAAGAAAATCCGGCGCGTGCTCTTCCAATTCGACGAGCGAGTAATGCCCGGTCGCTATCGCCACGGTCTTCGCACCGATTGCACGCCCGCACTCGATATCCCGGGGCGTGTCACCGATCACATAAATCCGCTCGGGTGGAAACTCGATGCCATGCCGCTCCAGCGCCCTTGCCTGCGCGAATTTTCCCAGCTCGTTGCGGTCATGGTGATCATCCGCAAAGGCACCGAACTCGAAAAAATTCCACACACCATAGTGCGTGAGCTTGATCTCCGCGCCGCGTGTGAGATTTCCCGTGAGCAAGGCCAGAACAGCCTCCGGACGGGGTTCAAGAGCCTTGAGAACGGACACAATTCCTGGCAGCAGCCGACCATCATGCCGAGGCATGCGGCCTGCAAGGTGGTGCAAATATTCATCCAGAAGAGCCGAGATGTTTTCAGCACTGGCTTCGATGCCGTGCTTCGCCAAGAGCTCGCGGGCGATTTTGGCATCCGTAGCCCCGGCCAGGAGAATGCCCTGCAAATCCTCTTCCACGCCGAAACGCCCCTTCATGGCATCCTTCAAGGCACCCTCGCCCGCACCTCCGGATGTGATCAGAGTGCCGTCGATGTCGAACAGCAGAAGACGCCGCTCAGTTTGCATCACCGGCAGGCGCGTCGTCCTCGTGCTCGTCATCCTCGTGGGGAGCCTCTTCAGGCTCGGGTTCGAGGATTTCTCCGTGTTTGGTAAATTTGCGATGGCGCTTGTTTGCAGGAAGCGGACTCAGTGTCATGCCAACGGCGCGACCAACAAGTTTGGGCTCCATGTCCACATGGGCCATTCCCGCCAAGTCATCCCGCACGCGCTGAACAACGAGCAACCCAAGATTCTGGTGGGCCATTTCGCGGCCTCGAAACTGAAGCTGGATTTTCACCTTGTTGCCCTTGTCGAGAAAGTCCTCTGCGTGGCGGATTTTGGTAAGGTAATCGTGGGCGTCAATATTCACCCGGAACTTGATTTCCTTTACCTTGCTGACCGCATGTTTTTTTTCCTTTTCCTGCTTCGCCAGATCGTAGCGGAACTTTCCGAAGTCCACGATGCGGCAAACAGGAGGCTGGGCATTGGGAGCGATCTCGACGAGATCCAACCCGAGCGCACGGGCTCGCCGAATCGCCTCGTCCAGGCGCATGACGCCCAGCTGTTCATTGGTTGCGGCAAGAATCACGCGCACCTCGCGGGCGCGGATTCGTTCATTGATACGAATGTCCTTGATGTTAATAGAAGCTCCTCTGTGAGGGGTGTGAATTTAGCGCACGAGTAAAAGTCATCGTGACGCCGGGTGGGTGAAAAACGAGCGCTTGCCGCGCGTTGAAAACAAAGAAATCAAGCGCCGCATGCAGACGAAACAAAAACAGAAAAATGGCAAATCTCTTTACGAGGCATCATTTGTGCAAACAGGTAGATAGCAAACAGAGGTGCTCGGCAAGGGGATTTTGGAAAAATTTTTGTTTTTCCTTATTCGCTACCAGCGCAATTCAGCCTACCCCGGGCTTTTGAAATCCCACACCTCAACCATCTTCCTCATCCTGCTCAACAACCCACTCTGGAAACGGATCGCGGAACTTGGCCCACTTTTCCTCGCCCAAGGCGAGTTCGCGGTTGTCGAGCAGGCAGGCTCCCAGCAAGGCGAGGAGTTTTTCCTTTCGAGATTCTGGTCG
>JBILMW010000194.1:0-4402 GCA_044375335.1 Terrimicrobiaceae bacterium
CCCAGCAGGAGTCCGAACTCTCGGATTTCCGCCAGCGTCTGCAAGAACTGGAAGCCGAAGCCGGAACGATCCGCGATGGCATGCAAACCCTGCGAAACCGCATTTTCTCCGCTGAAAACCGCATCGGCACAAACCACGAGCGCAGCTCGGAAGCCTCATCCCTCATCGACCGCCACCGCCTCGATATCAGCCAAGCCGAGGAGAAAATCCGCACACAGCAGGAACAGATCGAGCAGACAGACAGCCTGCTGGAGCAAATGATCGAGAGCCTCCGCACCCATCAAGAGACCCTTGATGAGCACACTGCCCGCCTCAGTTCCGTGCGCGAGGAGCGCATCGCTGCCGAGCGCGAACTCACCACCCAGGGCGCAGAGCTCTCAAACGCCGAGGCGCGTCTGAACTCGCTCCGTGGCGAGATTTCCGCAGCCACCGGCCGCCGGGAATCGGGCGAGACGCGTCTTCATTTGCTCCAAAATGAAATCACGTCCGCCTCGCGCTCTGCCGCCGAGATTTCCGCAAACCTGGAAGATCTGAAACGCCGCTCGGATGCCGCCCACTTGGCATTGGAGCACGCCCAGGCTGAAACCGCCTCCGCCATGGCGGACCACGAGAATGCCCAGCACGAACGCCAAAGCACCGAGGCCATCCTCAACACTGCTGGCAAGGAAGCAGCCGGTCTCGAGTCCCGTCTTGAAGTTTTGCGCCAACTTCAAGAGCAAGGCGAAGGCTTGGATGAAGGAACGCAAGCTGTTCTCAAAGGCCTCGACAACCCCGATTTCTTCCAAAGCGCCATCAAGGGAACGCTCGCCCAGCATATCCAAATCGAGGAGCGCCTCATCCCCGCCATCGAGGCCGCACTGGGCTCCGCGCTGCAGGCCGTCATTTTCAAGGACCCCGGCGTGGCCGAAGCCGCATTGGCCACTCTCAGCGGCAAGAAACTCGGCCGAGCGGCCGTGATCCCCGCCTCATGGATTTCCGGGAGGGGAGAACAGGCTCCCGACTCCCAAACACCCCTACCCTTCGGCGTATTTGGCCGGGCGAGTGATTGCGTGAAGGGTGATGACGACAGTTCAAACCTTGCCCGCCACCTCCTCCGCGATGTGCTGATCGTGGAGAGCATGGAAGCCGCATTCCGCCTGCGCTCAGAGAATCCCACCTTCGCGTTTGCTTCACTGGACGGAGGCTTCATCAGCCACAGTGGCATCATCCACGGAGGGCAGTCGGGAGAGAATACGGGACAGTCCACTCTTCAGCGCAAAATCCGCATCGCGGAATTCGAGACTTCGCTCTCCGAGGCCACCGCACGCATCGAATCCCTCGCCGCTGCGCGCGCCGCAGCTGCCTCGGCGATGGATCAGGCCACGGACCGCCTCAAGCAAGCCCGCGAGGCCATGCAGGCCGCCCAGATTGAAACGGCATCCACCGACAACGAACGCCGCCACGCTGAGCGTCAGTTTGCAGATATCGAAGCCAAGCGCGAAGCGTTCCAGCGCGAAGCGGCGAGCATTGAGGAGGGACTGCGCGGCAGCCTCGCCCAACTCAGCGAACTCGAAGGCCGCATCGCCGAGGCAACCTGCGCCATTGACTCCCTCCGCGCCGCCCGAAGCGAATCCGAAACCCGTATTCAAGTCGTGCGCGAGAAGGAAAGCTCCGCCTCCGATGCTCTCAATGAAATCCGCGTCCGCGTGGCCACAGAACGCCAGCAACAGGAAGGCCTCCACCGCCAGCGCGGCCCCATGGCTGCCCGCATCATCGAGCTGAACGAACTCCTCGACGCCCGCCGTCTCGATATTTCGAACTACGAAGGCCGTATCGACTCTCTCGCCGCCGAGAATGCATCCCTCGAAATCTCCATCGGCGAATGGCGCAGCGAATTGGAATCCGAAGAAGCCCGCCTGAGCGCCGTTCTGGCCCAGCGCTCCGAAGTCAGCGAGAGCGCCGGGGCCATCGAATCCGCCCTCCGCGCCGCCCGCCAACAACTCGCCAATCTTCAGGAGCAGCGCAGTCGCATCGAGGTGAAGGCCGCGCAGACAGAAATGCGGAAGGAAAACATCCGCACCCATGTCTCCCAACGCTACCAGCTCGATCTCGAAGCCTTCGAGCCAGACACCTACGCCCTCATCGTTGCCCTCCGCGAACGCAGCCAGCGCAAACCCGAGACCCCGGAGGGCGATCAACCCGCTGCCGAGGCCCCTGAGGAAACCGAGCGCCCCGCCATCGCCGTTCCCGCAGAAGGCGAAGGCATCCCGTGGGACCGCATCGAGGAACTCGTCGCCGAACTCACCGAGCGTATCGACTCGATGGGCCCGGTGAATATGGACGCGATTCAGGAATACGACGAACTCGAGCAGCGTTACATTTTCCTCGAAAAACAAAACGCCGACCTCGTGACCTCCAAGGCCGAGCTGCTCGAAGTCATCTCCAAAATAAACAACACCACGAAGACCCTCTTCGCCGAGACCTTCGAAAAAATCCGCGAGAACTTCCAATTCATGTTTACCGAGTTGTTCGGCGGTGGACGCGCCAACCTTCTGCTCACCGACGACTCCGACCCGCTTGAGAGCGGCATCGAGATCATCGCCAAGCCGCCTGGCAAGCAGCTCCAGAGCGTCACACTCCTCTCCGGTGGCGAACGCACCATGACTGCCGTCTCGCTCCTCTTCGCCATCTACATGGTGAAGCCAAGCCCATTCTGCGTGCTCGACGAAATGGATGCCCCGCTCGACGAATCTAACATCACCCGCTTCATCAAAATCCTCGACCGCTTCGTCGGACAGAGCCAGTTCGTCACGATCACCCACAACAAACGCACCATCTCCCGCGCAGACCTCCTCTACGGCGTGACCATGGAAGAACACGGGGTCAGCAAACTCGTCAGCGTGAAATTCAGCGGCAAAACCGACGACACCAACAAAGCCAGCCAAAGCGTCGCCAAGGCCCTCGGCAAATCCGAAAACCTCGCCAGCGAAGAAGCCGCCGCCATCGCCCAAGCTGCCGAAAACCTCCAACCCGAAACGCTGGCGGAACCCGCCGCCACTTGATTCCCCAGCGCGGGCGGCTCGCGCCACGGAAATCTCAATTTGCCTCTCGACACCGGAAGGAATATCTGGCCAAAAACGAGAGCTCCTTTTTTGATGAACCAGCCCTGCACCCCACCAGATCCAAACCCACCTTCGAACTCCTCCAGCAAAGAGACCGTCTACAGCGTCGGCACCCTCACCTACACGAAGATGGGACTCGTCTCCCTCTTCGCGTGGCTGCTCTGGGGCGATTTTTGTTTTCAAGTCATGGAATCGCTCAATCCGGCGATCATTCCCCTTAAACTCCGCTCACTGGATGCCCCGAACTGGGCGATCGCATTGATCATGGTGACGCTGCCGGGCATTTTGAACATGACCATTTGCCCGTGGGTAAGCTTCAAAAGCGATCGCCACCGTGGACCGATGGGACGCCGAATTCCGTTCATTCTCTATACGCTGCCTTTCCTCACCGCCTGCCTCTTGTTGCTGGGATTCTCCGAACAAATCGGACGCGGCCTCCACAGCATCCTGCCTGCATCCTGGGGCATGTCGGTCTCGGCCGTGACCATCACCTGCATCGGCGTTTTCATGGTCGGGTTCAAATTTTTTGACATGTTTGTGAACTCGGTTTTTTGGTATTTGTTCAACGATGTTGTCCCGCACAACTTCCTCGGGCGCTTCCTGGGACTCTTCCGCATCGTCTCGAACATGGAGTCGATGATTTTTGGATTTTTCATCTTCAAATACGCCGAATCGCACATGACGGAAATTTATGTCGGCGCCGCACTTGTCTATGCCATAGGCATGGGGCTCATGTGCTGGAAGGTCAAGGAGGGAGAATATCCCCCGCCTCCGGAAGCCGAGGGGGGCCGCACCGGCCTCATAGCCGAGGTGAAAGTCTACATGGTCGAGTGCTACAGCAAGCCCTACTTCTGGAACCTCTTCCTCTGCACGGCCTGCTGGGCTATTGCGGGAACACTGGGCGTATTCAATGTCTTCTTGCAAAAATCCATCGGCCTCGATCTCGCGCAGATTGGCATGATTAGCGGCGCCGTGAGCTTCATGAACATGCTGCTCACCTACCCAGCCGGCGCACTGGGCGACCGTTTCCACCCCCTGCGTGTGCTCGTTTGGGTGAAGGTAATCAATTTGTTTTTCCTTCCGCTCGGTCTGATCTGGCTGTTCTTTGATTTCGCGCCCATGACGGCGTTTTATGTTTCGATTTGCATCAGCGCAGTGAACCTCCCCTTTGCGGTGCTTACGGAAGCCATGCTGTTGCCAATGTATATGCGGGTGCTTCCTCTCGAACGCTATGGTCAGTTTTGCTCCGCAAACGCCTTGTTGCGTTCCGTGGCCACGATTGCGGGCGGTTTCGTCGGCGG
>JBILMW010000050.1:0-14814 GCA_044375335.1 Terrimicrobiaceae bacterium
CTCCTTCGCGGAAAAAACAAAGCCATCTTCACTCCTCATGTTGACACCGGCGACTTCGTCGTTGTCCTCAACGCCTCCAAGGTCACCATCGGCGGCAAAAAAGAAATCGCCAAGACCTACATGAGCTTCTCGGGATTCGTCGGTGGTCACAAATCCGAGACTTTCCGCGCACGCCGCGAGCGCCGCCCAGAGCTACTCATCGAGCGCGCCGTCCGTGGCATGATCCCTCACAACCGCCTCGGCCGCGCCCTCTATGGCAAACTCAAGGTTTACGCCGGCGCCGAGCACCCGCACACCGCACAGAACCCACAAGCAGCCTGATTTTTCGTATGAGCAAAGCAGAACCCATCCAAACCACAGGCCGCCGCAAGACCTCTGTCGCAAGCATCCGCCTGCAGCCCGGCTCCGGTGCCATCAAGGTCAACGGCCGCGACTTCACCGACTACTTCCCTAGCCTCTCGGTTCAAAACCAGATTCTCCGCCCGCTGGAAATCGCCAACGCCGTGCACACCTACGACCTCACCGTCCGCACCGTCGGCGGCGGCGTCAATGGCCAAGCCGGCGCTCTGCGCCTCGCCATCAGCCGCGCGCTGATCGAGATCGACGAGGCCCTGCGCCTTCCGCTCAAGCAGGAAGGCCTGCTGACACGCGACCCTCGCATGAAGGAACGCAAAAAGCCCGGCCAGCCTGGCGCCCGCAAACGCTTCCAATTCTCGAAGCGCTAATCCGCTTTCCCTTCCTACAAAAAAAGGCCGCCTCGCAAAGGGCGGCCTTTTTAATTTTCGAAGCGCACTACAGCTCCGGCATGATCTGTGGCGCCAACTCCGCGATGGCGGCCTCCACACGCTCGTTTGTTTGTGCCAGATTCTTGCCGCCGGAAACAAAACCCTCCAGCACTGGCGCGTTCACAATTACATAGGCCCAGCGGTGGTTTGTGTTGTGCAGCAGCATGTCGAGGTTCGTCTTCAAAACCCTCACAAAATGGTGCGGCGTTGTGGCGTGTTTACCGATAAACCAATAGCAGAAGACCGAGGTCAGCTCGCGCTGCGCGCCGTTGTTCAGCGTGACCGGACGGACGACTGTGAGTTTCATGACCTCGAGTGTTTTTCCATCAGCCAGCTTCACGGGCACGACTTCGCCGGATTTGATCGTCCACCCCTGCGCAGGCAGACAAACCTCGGGGCGGTGGATGCTCCGTTTTTCCGCCCCGGCGAGAACAATCTGGCAATGGATGTCGTTGCCAAGCCCGTCCGAGTAGATTTTTTTTGCGAACTCGGTGTCGGCGGGAAGGATGACTTTTTCCGACTCGGAAACAGGCTGGTCGCTACCCCACAAGCCGGTCAACGAACCCGGCAACTCCATTACGACGCCCGGCTCGGATTTTTTGGCGGGAGGACTACCCCACAAACAGGCCACAAGAGTCGCGGCGGCAAGCAGCACGATCACAACGCCGCGCCAGACAGGAATGGAGCGCTTCTCCGCAGGCAAAAGAGTGGTCGATGGCGATTGCATGGCATCTGCTTTACACCGGGTATCCTCTCAAGGCAACAAACCAGAAAACCTCCAGACCGGCGCACGGCCCTCGATGAATCCTTGCAACCAACTCCACTTGGGAGAAGTATAGCCGCGTGATAGCGACAGGTAATTCCCCCCAGTGGTATCTCCGCAAACATGCGGATGATGAAATTTTTGGCCCGGTTTTTTTTGACCAAATCCGTGAGTGGGCGATGTCCGCTCAAATTCATCCGCAGGATGTCGTTTCCAATGACGGCAGGACTTGGAACAAGGCCCCCATGCTTGAAGAACTCCACATGGACTGGCTGGTGGAGGTGCCTGGGCAGCCGCTTTACGGGCCCACCACGGCAGGCACACTACTCGAATTCCTGAGCCTCGGAGAAATCTCGGGCGACACGAAAATCCTCAACTGCTGCTCGGGAGAAAAAATGCGCCTCGGCGATGCTTCGTTTTTCCCGAATCCCGCAGCCCAAGGCGACGATTCGAAAAATCAGGACCACGGAGTCAAAGAGAGCCTGCAACACAAGATCAATGAACTCGAAATCACGCTCCTGCAGAAACAGGCCGAACTGAACTTCGCCCTCGATACAATCACCCGACTGGAACGGCGTGTGCACGAATTGGAAGCCCTTGAGCGCTGACTAAACCGCTCCGCACGGAAATGTGACAGACAGTTCGTTGCGCAGGAGACTCCGTTTGCTACAGTCGGAGGCAATGTCCCGCTTCTTTTTGATTGCCGCAGCCCTGCTCCTCCCGTTGGCCGCACTTCACGCCGTCGAAATTTCCAAGAGCCTCGTCCGGATCGAGGCGACTTCGCAGGAGCCAAATTATAAAACCCCTTGGAGCCCGGGAGATGTAACCTCCGGAGTCGGAGCCGGGTTTGTTGTCGATGGCAAACGCATCATGACGAATGCGCATGTGGTCAGCAACGCGCGCTTCCTCACGGTATCCAAAGAGGGCGACCCAAATCCCTACCTCGCACAAGTCCTGCACATCGCCCACGACTGCGACCTCGCCCTGCTTAGTGTCGAGAATCCCGACTTCTTCAACGGCACAGCGCCACTCGAATTCGGCGGTATTCCGCAAATCGAATCCGTCGTTTCAGCCTACGGCTACCCCGTCGGAGGCACCCGCCTCTCCGTTACACGCGGCATTGTTTCACGCATCGACTTCCAGCCCTACTCCCACTCCGGCATGGATTCCCACCTCGCCATCCAGATCGATGCCGCCATCAATCCCGGCAACAGCGGCGGCCCCGTGATGCAAAACAGCAAGGTCGTCGGAGTCGCCTTCCAAGGCTACAGCGGCGATGTCGCCCAAAATGTTGGCTACATGATCCCCACTCCGGTCATCCACCGTTTTCTGAAGGATGTGGAGGACGGCCGCTACGACCACTATGTCGATCTGGCCCTGACCTACCGCAACCTCTTCAACCCCGCCGCCCGAAGCGCACTCGGCCTGGAGGACGAGAACACCGGAGTCCAAATCTGCAGCGTTTACAGCAGCGGCGCCTCCGATGGCATCGTCAAGCCCGGGGATGTGATTTTGAAAATCGACGGACACACCGTGTCGAGTGATGGCACCATTCCGCTCGAAGACGAGGCCGTGCCTCTCGAAGAAGTCGTGGAAAGGAAATTCAAAGGCGACAAGGTGCATCTCGACATCCTGCGCGACGGGAAACCCATGACCCTCACCGTGCCACTTCGGGAACCCTGGCCATTCAAGCTTCAGAGCAACCTCTACGATGAGAAGCCCCGCTATTTTGTCGCCGGTGGATTGGTTTTCCAGCCGGTGGATCAGAATTTTATGGAGGCCCATGATCCCTCCGACCAGCGCCTGAACTACCTTTTTGATTTTTTCATCGCCGACGGATTGCACGCCACACGCCCGGAGATCGTCGTTCTGAGCAACATCCTTCCCGACCCCGTGAACGCCTACGCCGACGAATTCCGCTATTCCGTGGTGGACGAGGTGAACGGACGCCGCATCAAACGCATCGAGGACATCGCCGCCGCATTCGAGGAAAAGGCAGACTACTATGTCATCAAATTCGCCGGCGGGGGACGCCCGATCGTTCTGGAGCGAAAAGCCATCGAGGAGGCGCGTTCGCGCATCAGCGGGCGCTACGCATTGACTGCCGAAAAAAACCTCGAGAAATGAAATCCACTCCTTCCCTACGATCCTTCTGCCTGGCCCTCTTGCTGGCACTTGCCATCCCGTCCGCTCGCGCAGAAGACACCGCACCGGAATCGACATCCAAGTCCCTGCTGCGCGTCAATTCCACCAATCAGGTCTACGAATTTTTCCAGCCATGGATCAAAAAGCCACCCTTCAGCAGACGGGGCATCGGCGCGCTGATCGACGGCGGCCGCATTCTGGTAACAGCCGAACTCGTGGCGAACTCGACATTCATCGAACTGGAAAAACCGGCCACCGCCGAGAAATCCACCGCCACCGTGGAGCGCGTCGATTACGACTGCAACCTCGCCGTCCTCCGCCCCGCAGATCCCGCCTTCCTCGAAGGCATGCAACCCCTCGCCCTGAACGGGCCTCTCCAAGTCGGCGAGGAGGCCACCATCCTCCAACTCGAGCCGAATGGAGAGATCGCCAAGACCCTCGGCCGCATCACCTCCATCAGCGTTGCAAGCTATCCCTCCGAGTCGGGAGCACTCCTCCTCTTCAAACTCGGAGCACCACTCCAGCAAAGGGACGGCAGCTTCACCTTGCCAGTGATCCGCGACGGCCGCCTCATCGGCATGGTCATGCGCTACGATGCCCGCAACCAGTCCGCCGACATCGTTCCGACCGCCGTGATCCGCCACTTCCTGGCCGAACTCGACTCCACCACCTACCAAGGTTTCGCCCGCCTTGGCATCGCCTTCGCACCGCTCCGCGATCCCCAACTCCGCCATTACATCGGACTCAAGGAACCCGGCGGCGTCTATGTCTCGGACATAACCCCCCGAGGCTCCGCCGATGCCGCAGGGATCAAAAAAGGAGACGCCATTCTGGCGGTGGATGGACTCCCGCTCGATCAGGACGGCAACTACGAGGATTCTGACTACGGCCGCATTCTCTTCAGCCATCTCACAAACACCATCAAACACCCCGGCGCCGTCGTTCGGTTCAAAATCCTCCGCGACGGCAAGACGCTCGAGATTCCCGTGACAATGCAGGTCGCCAACCGAGACCACGCCATCAGCGAGCCCCACATCTCAGATACCGCCCCCAAGTATGTCATCCTCGGGGGACTCGTCTTTATCGAGCTTTCGCGCCCATACCTCAAGGAATGGGGAAGCAAATGGACATCCACCGCACCCCAACGGCTTGTTTACTACGACGCCTTCCAAAACGAGCTCCCGCCCGACCGTGGCCGCATCATCATCCTCTCCCAAGTCCTCCCCACGCCCGACACTATCGGCTACGAGGACCTCGAAAACATCGTCGTCACCAAAGTCAACGGCCGCCCGGTCAAAAGCCTCGCCGACTTGTCCGAGGCCGCGAAAAAGCCAGTCGATGGATTTCAAAAAATCGAGTTCGAAGAAGACCCAAAACTCCTCTTTCTCGATGCCGCCTCAATCGAAGCCAACGCCGATACGCTCAAAAAACACTACGCCCTCCCCGCCTTGGAACGGCTCTGATTTTTATGAAAAAAAGTATCGCCCTTCTCCTTCTCCTCTTCGCTGGATGGACGCTTCATGCGGATGAGGCCCTGCAAACATTTCCCGGGGCCACGCTCGTTGAAGCGGACTGGGCGGACGGCGACAGCTTTCCGGTCAAGTTACCCGATGGACGCCAGGTCACCATGCGTCTTTATGGAGTGGACTGCATCGAATGGCATGTGAACGACGAAACGCTCGCCCGCCGTCTCCGCGCCCAGAGGCGCTATTTCGGCATCGCTGACACAGACGCCGCCTCCTCCATGAAAACAGCCCGCGATTTTGGCAAGCAGGCCGCCCTCCGCACCCGAGAACTCCTCGCGAAGCCCTTTACCATCCACACCGCCTTCGCAGGCGCCCGGGGCAACGGCGAAAAAGAACGCGCCTACGCCTTCGTCACGACCGCCGAAGGCAAAGACCTCGCCACACTCCTCGTGGAAGAGGGCCTGGCACGCGCCTTCGGCCTCACCCGCCAACTACCCGACGGAACATCCGGCAATGAATACCGCGAAGCGCTCGCCGACCGCGAACTCACCGCAGCCGCCGAACAAAAAGGCATCTGGGCCGTCACCGACTGGAACCACATCGTGAACGACCGCGCCGAGGAACGCCGCGAATCCGCCGAACTCCAAACGGTGCTCAAAGACTCCCAATCCAACACGGCCATCAACCCGAACACCGCCACCGCCGAGGAACTCCAATCACTCCCCGGCATCGGCAAGAAACTCGCCGAACGCATCATAGAGGCCCGAACCAAAAACCCCATCCGCTCCATCGATGACCTCCTCACCATCAAAGGCCTCACCCCGAAACTCGCTGAAGCCCTCAAGCCAAAACTGCAGTTCAGCACCACATCCACCCCATAACGAAGGCCACACAATTCGCGCAGCAGCGCGCAGCCTCCAATGGGAGGGTCATCGTCTCGCATGACCCATTCTTCAGCCGCGCAGCGGCGTCCGATATAGGCATTGTTCGCACGGTTTTAAACCCGATGGTGTCTGAAGAGTAGTTCCGCGTCTTCCGTGGCACAATTTGGGCCATGCGGGACGATGGCCCTCCCATTTTGCTGTTCGGCAAGTTTCCCCTCACTGCCGCTTGCGTTTGAAAATCGCCGTCGTATTTTGAATTCGTGAATCGGCATCTGCGCGCAGGAATGGTTTGTATGGCTCTTATAGCCGCATCAGTGCTGGGCATTGCATTACCGACCGAGATGCTTTCGACCCCCGTGGCGGAGGTCGAGTCCTGCTGCTGCCCCGGGCTTCATTCCCCACCAGCGACGAGCGCGGCGTCCGCATCGTCCTGTGCGTGTCATGTCTGCCCAGTTGCGCCCCATGTGCTTGCTGTTGTTGCGATCCAGGATTTCAAACTCTCACCGCCACTGGCTGTGCATTGCTGGAAAAACAGCAACGAATCCGCTCCGGGCTTCTGCCCCGAGCCGGCGACACCCCCGCCACGGGCGGCGGTCTGAATTCGCGCCGGGGCCTGATTTTCGATCAGGCCGTCACTTCTTAAAAATTCCATTCTGAAAGGAAAATTATGAAATCATTGATTATCGCCATCGCTCTGACCTGTGCCGCAGTGGTTGGTTCTGTTCAAGCCGCCGGGACTTCTTGCCCGACCTGCTGCAAGGACAAGGACTGCGCCACCTGCTGCAAGGGCAAGTGCTCCGAGTGCAAACAGTGCAATAAGTAACGCGCTCGAAATGGCATAGATTGCCAACGCGGCTCTCCGAAAGGGGAGCCGCGTTTATTTTTACCCGGCCGGTTTACAAGATCGCGAGCCGACCATTCGACAAACGGGCGCGCGTTGCGGTATTGTCTGGAAATGTCATTCGTTCACCTGCATTGCCACTCCGAGTTTTCCCTTCTGGATGGAGCTGTGCGGTTGGACGAGTTGGTCAAAAAGGCCGCAGGATTCGGGATGCCGGCCGTGGCGGTAACGGATCACGGGAACCTGCATGCGGCGGTGCCTTTTTACCAACAGGCGGAGAAGACCGGGATCAAACCGATCATCGGTTGCGAGATGTATGTCGCGCCGGGCTCGATGACAGATAAGAACGCCTCGTCCGCGAAGGATGCCGCCTTTCATCTCACGCTTCTGGCGACGAACGACGAAGGCTACCGGAATCTCGTGAAGCTCTCGACCGCAGGGTATCTCGAGGGTTTTTACTACAAGCCGCGCGTGGACAGGGAGCGCCTAGCCGCGCATTCGAAGGGCATCATCGCCTTGAGCGGATGCCTAAAGGGCGAAGTCGCCACGCTTTTGCAAGCCGGCCGCTTTGACGACGCGCAGGCGACGGCGGCCGCCTACCGGGATATTTTCGGTGCGGAAAATTATTTCATCGAAATCCACAATTTCGGACTGGATGCCCAGCGCCGGATCAATCCCGAGCTGGTAAAACTCGCCCGCAATCTGAATCTCGGACTGGTTGCCGCGAATGATGTCCACTTCCTTGAGAAGTCCCACCACGAGGCCCACGATGTGCTCATCTGCATCGGCACAGGAGCCAACATTGTGGATGAAAAACGCATGCGCTACAGTCCCGAGCTGTATTTCAAATCCCCCGAGGAAATGCGCGCCCTCTTCGCCGAGCTTCCCGAGGCTTGCGACAACACGCTGCGCATCGCCGAGCGGTGTGATTTCAAGATGGAATTCGGCAAACCGAAATACCCGAATTTCGATTCGCCCGACACGCGCAGCCGCGAGCAATACCTGCGCGACCTCTGTCATGAAGGCCTGCGCAAGCGCTTCGGAGGGCGCGTGGATACCGACCCCGAGCTGAACAAGCGCCTCGATTACGAACTCTCGGTCATCGAGAAAACCGGGTTCATCAGCTATTTTTTGATCGTCTGGGATTTCATTCGCCATGCGAAGGACAGCGGCATTCCCGTGGGCCCGGGCCGCGGCTCGGCAGCTGGTTCCCTCATCGCGTATGTGCTGGGAATCACCGATATCGACCCGCTCCGCTACGGGCTTATTTTTGAAAGGTTCCTGAACCCCGAGCGCATCAGCCCGCCCGATATCGATGTGGACTTCTGCATGGAACGCCGGGGCGAGGTGATCGAATATGTGCGTCAAAAATACGGCGAGCGGGCAGTGTCGCAGATCGTCACCTTCGGCACGCTCGGCGCAAAGAGCGTGATCCGCGATGTCGCCCGCGTGTTGGGCTGGAGCTACTCGGATGGCGACCGCGTGGCAAAGATGATCCCGAACGAGCTGAATATCGACCTCGAGAAGGCCCGCGAAAAGAACCCCGAGCTGCAGACGGCCATCGAGAACGAGGCACCCGTGCGCCAACTCTGGGACTACGCCACCGTCCTCGAGGGCCTGAGCCGCAACACGGGCATTCATGCCGCCGGCGTGGTCATAGGCGACCGCCCGCTGGATGAATTCATCCCGCTCTGCAAGGGCAAGGAAAACGAGGTCGTCACCCAGTATGCCATGGGTCCGCTCACCGACCTGGGCATGCTCAAAATGGACTTCCTCGGCCTGCGCACACTCACAATCATGCAGGAAGCGGTGCGTCTCATCCACGCGAAGGTGCCGGATTTCAACATCGACCTCATCCCCAGCGACGACCGTCCGGCATTCGATATCTACAATCGCGGCGAAACACTCGGCGTCTTCCAGATGGAAAGTGGCGGCATCACGAATTGCTGCAAGCGCTTCGATGTCGGCTGTATCGAGGACATCATCGCTATCGGCGCGCTTTATCGTCCAGGCCCGATGCAGTTCATCGACGACTACATCGAACGCAAAAAAGGGATCAAAAAGGTCGAATACCTGCATCCACTGCTCGAGAAGGTCTGCTCGGAAACGCACGGCATCATTGTTTATCAAGAGCAAGTGCAGATGGCCGCCAGCGTGCTTGCAGGCTACTCACTCGGCGAGGCCGACCTGCTCCGCCGCGCGATGGGAAAAAAGGACGCCGAAAAAATGGAGAAGGAGCGCAAACGCTTCGTCGAAGGCTGCGGCACGCACAACAACATCCCACCCAAAGTGGCCGACGCCATCTTCGGGTTTATCGAGAAATTCGCTCAATACGGCTTCAACAAATCCCACAGCGCCGCCTACGGCTGGATTTCCTACCAGACCGCCTACCTGAAGGCCCACTTTCCGCGTGAGTTCATGTCCGCCATGCTCACCTTCGATGCAAACGATACCGACCGTCTCGCCGTGGTCATCGCCGAATGCCGACGCATGGAGATTCCCGTGCTGCCGCCGGATATCAACGCCAGCGTGCTCAAATTTGCCCCCGAGACCGATGGCCCTGGCATTCGCTTCGGGTTGGCATCCATCAAAAATGTCGGCGCAGGCGCGATGGAATCCGCCATTTCCGAAAGGGAAAAAAGCGGCCCCTTCCGCACGCTGGAGGAATTCTGCTCGCGCCTCGACTCCCGTGCGGTGAACAAAAAATTCCTCGAGAGCCTTGTGAAATGCGGCGCGTTCGACTGCGTGGACAAAAACCGTGCCGCCCTCTTCGCGGAGGTTGAACCTTCGCTGTCCGCAGCCGCTTCACTCCAGCGTGACCGCGCAACCGGGCAGTTCTCGCTTTTTGGAGACACCCCGCTAACCCCACCAAAAAAAACCTCCGGCGCCTCCAGTATCGCGCCTTGGAACAATCTGGACACCCTCAAACACGAGAAGGAGCTCCTCGGCTACTATGTGAGTGGACACCCCCTCGACAGCTACGCGGGGAATTTCGACTCCGGAAAATACAACACCATCGCGCAAGCGCGCGAGGCCACCGAACCCGGCACATTCAAGCTCGCGGGCCTGATCATGTCCGTCGAAAAGCGCTTTTCCAAAAAAGACGGAAAACCTTTTGGCATCCTCATCCTCGAAGACTACACCGGCTCGCTAGAAATCACCGCGTGGGATGAATCCTTCTCCAAAAACGCCGCGCTCTTTGTCGCCGGCAACGCCGTTTCGATCAACACACGCATCACCCGCCGCGACGAAGCCATCCGAGCCACGGCAGGCGCCGTCGCCGCACTCAAAGAAAAAACCTCTGTCCGCCCGGTGCGACTGCGCCTCGCACGCGAGCGGCTCGATGAACCCGCCCTGCAAAAAATCCTCGCCGCCGTAAAAGCCAACCCCGGCCAACGCCCCCTCATCCTGGAATTCGTTCTTCCCAACGGCCGCTCGCTCGAAATGCCAACCGGCGAGGAATTCGCCATCGGCGACGAACGCGCGCTGGTCTCCGCAGTGAACGGACTGAATTTGATACTTTAATTTACCTTCATTTTTTTAAAAATATGAGGCAACACACTAACACGCAGCCTCGCGAAAAATGTTCGGCAGAAATGAATTGCCGCAAGCATGACCAGTGCTAAATTGCAAAGCATGAGCGTGATTGAAAAAATTCGCGAAATGCCCCTTCACGAGAAACTCCTCACGATGGAGGCGTTGTGGGAAGATTTAGCTGGCAACGAGGAGAGCGTGGAGGTCCCTGAATGGCATAAAAATATACTGGATCATAGGGAACATTTAATCGCAGAGGGGAAGGCGCACTTCATCGACTGGGAACAAGCAAAGAAGGAAATTTGGCAAGCAACTCGATGAGGCTTGAAATTCTCGACCTTGCCAAGGCCGATCTGCTCGAAGGATTCCATTTCTACGAGGACAAAGAACAGGGCCTCGGCGATTACTTCCTCACGAACATATTCTCTGACATCGAGAGGTTGAAGATTTCCGGTGGAATTCACAGGCAAGCACATCGCGGTTTTTATCGCGCCTTATCCAAGAGTTCCCAGTTGCCATCTATTACACAGTTGGGGATGGTGCTGTGCGGATTCGATCAATTGTTGATTGCAGGCGACATCCATCTTGGATTCAGCGCCATCTAAAAAAAGCCTAATAAAGCGATCCGCCAAATGGCTAACAGTGTCATTTTCACCCATGAAAATTTTCTATGACCCCGGCTTTGCGGCGCCGATTGGCGAGCACATCATGCCAATGCGGAAGTTTGCGCTCGTCGCTGGCGAGGTGCGGGCCTGGTTGCCGCAGGTCATCATGGAAAAACCAGAGCCGCTGACCGAGGAAGATTTGTTGAGGGTTCATACGGCCGAATATGTCGATGCGGTGAAAACCGGCGCGCCCCGTGAATTGGCGGAGTCACAAAAATTCCCTTGGAGTGAGTTGCTCTATCCGAGCGTCTGCCTGACCGGCGGCGGAGTTCTGGCGGCGGCGCGGAGTGCGTTGGAGAGCGGTGCATCGGCGGCCTTGGCGAGCGGATTCCATCACGCCTGCTCAGATCACGGCGAGGGCTTCTGCACTTTCAACGGCCTTGTGGTGGCTTTGGAGGCCTTACGCGCGGAAGGCAAAATCCGCACGGCAGCCATCCTCGACATGGACCTGCACTATGGAAATGGCACGGCATCCCTCGCGGCATCCCGCCCTTGGCTGCGTGCGCTGTCGATTTACGGCAACGATTATTGGAACAACCAACCCTTCCGCGATGTGCGTGAGCGCCAGCACACAGACGGCCCCAACCATTTTTCCGTTCCTTTGATTCCGTCTGAAAACAGCGACCGCGAGGTTCTCCTCGAAACGATGAAGCGGCATCTGCCTTGGCTGATCCAAGACGGCAAGCCGGACATCCTGCTCTACCAAGCCGGCGCCGACCCGCTGCGCGACGATCCCTACTCCCCGCTTCAACTCACGCACGATGACTTGGAAACGCGCGACCGAATGGTCTTCGAATTTGCCAAGGCCGAAAACATCCCCGTTGCGTGGGTGCTTGCCGGGGGATACTGCCCCGAAATCGAAAAAGTCGTCCGCGCTCACTTGAACACGGCGAGGTCCTGCTGGGAGGTTTTTGGAGAAAAAATCGGCCGCCTCAGCATATAGAGTTCGCCGCCTTTGGCGATTCGAATAAAATATCAAAAATCATTTGTAAAATCACATAACTGATTTTAAAATTTCAAATATGATCTCCAATGAACTCCTGCTTGAAACGCCCGTCGAGCAACTGGAGGCGATTGCGAGGCGGTTCAAGGAATTGCGCTTGGCAGCAAATGCGCGACAGGCGGACTTGGCCAAACGCTCGGGCGTGGGGATCGCAACAATCCGCCGCTTCGAGGCGGGTGGGAATATTTCCGTGCTGAATCTTGCACGCTTGATGACTTATCTCGGGCATCCAATGGATGCGGCCGGGGTGGTGCCGGAATTTCAAGCAACGACGATGAAGGAATTCGTGCAGCCTTCCAGAAGGCGGGCGCGATGAAGCGGATCGATTCGGTGGAGGTTTGGCACACGGGACCGAATGGGCATCGGCAGCGGATGGGACAGCTCGCCAGAAATTCCCGGGGAGCGATAGGTTTTACGATGGATGCCGGATTTTTGGAAACCGGATGGAGGTTGTCGCCGTTTTTTCTGCCGCAGGGCGAAGGGCCTTTTGTGCCGCGTTTTGAAGCAGATCAGGAGCGCGTCTTTCATGGTTTGTTGGGTCTTTTTGCAGATAGTTTGCCGGATGCCTTTGGAATGGCGGTGGCGCGACAAAGCATGGCGCAGGCCGGTTGCGAAGCGGGAGCATTGGAGTTGCTATCCTATATCGGCGAGGGAGGACGAGGCTGCCTGACCTACAAACCAAGCCTCCCGGAAGGCGATGCAGAGGTGGAGGGCTTGGAGGAAATGTTCAGAGAGGCACGCAGCGTGGCGGAGGGACTGGAAATCGATTGGGAGAATCCTTTGGCCCATGCGATGGGCACTGCGGGAGGAACCCGTCCCAAGGTTCACTGCGAGCGGTTTCCAGATGGCACATTTCGCGTGAGACGCACTCCGGCAAAAGCAGGCGAAAGCGTGGCCTGTATTGTAAAATTTGACTGCACAGGCGAATTCGCCAGCCGCATCGACCATGAAACGAAAATCGAATCCAGCTACTTGGAGATGGCGAGAGACTGCGGATTGCGGGTGCCGGAGTTTGAATTGGTCGCGCGCGAGGGGCGTGATCATCTGGTTTTGCAACGCTTCGACCGGACCCCGGAGGGAGCCTTGCACCTGCATTCGTTCTGGGGCCTTGCGCACGCGAGCGCTGGCAACCGGATGAGTGACTACGAATTCCTGCACCGGGCCGTGCTGCGACTCACAGGCGATGCCCTGGAATTGGCCGAGTGTTTTGGTCGCATGGCTTTCAATATTCTGGTCTGCAACCAGGATGACCACTCCAAGCAGCATGCTTTTCTTTTTAATGGAACAGCGTGGAAACTCGCGCCGGCATTCGACCTCACATTTTCACCAAACCCCACATTGGGACATGCCATGACAGTGTCAGGGAATTCGTCTCCCTCGCATAAGGATTTGCTAGCTTTTGCTCGAAAGATGGATGTCCAAAATGGCGGAGAGATTTTGGAGCAAATTCAAACAGTCATCTCTTCCGCAAAAAGTTATCTGGCGAAGAATCAAGTGCCAGAGCCCCTCGCTTCGGGAGTGGTTGAGGGCATTTCCCGAAAGAGAAATGAACTATGGGGGAAGTGGTGAGCGCTCGTTTCAGGCCGGGCAGATGCCGGCGCACCATTTGCCGCGCTTGATAAGCCGCGGGGTGCCGAGACCGCATTTTTCGAGTGCGGCGCTGACTCCCTCGGCTTGGCTCACGAGGACGCCGGAGAAGATGAAATGCCCACCAGGCTTGAGTTTTTTTGCGAGGCCAGGAGCGGAGGCGATGAGGAGTTCGCTGTAGAGATTGGCGAGGATGACATCGGCTTTCTGAAACGCACCGACGCGGCGGGAATCCGCGACGGAGAAGGCGATTTTTCGGCAGCGGTTGGCCTTCGCATTTTCTTTAGAAACCCGAATGCAGACGGGATCGAAGTCGAAGGCTTCCACAGCGGAGGCGCCGAGTTTTTCCGCTGCGATGGCAAGAATGCCAGTGCCGGTGCCAACATCGAGCGCCCGCCAGCCAGCGGGGAGATTGGGGATGATATCGCACAGGATGCGAAGGCAAGTCGACGTCGTCGCGTGGTCGCCGGTTCCAAAAGCCATGCCGGCAGGAATGAAAATGTCGCTCCCGGTATTTTCTGCAGTGCGGAAGGTGGCGTCATCCGAGTGCACCCTCAAACGCCCTCGAATCGACAGCGGCGCGCGGGCCTTTCCGCCAGTCCATGCCTCTGGACCGAGCTGCGCCATTTTTCCTCCAAAGTCGCGAACCAACTGCTCGACCATTTTCTTGTCGCCAAAAACTTGAATCTTCAGCGCACTGGATTCCGGCTGCGTGAGCATGACCAAATGCTCGGGGTCAATATGAGAAAGCCTCACATACCAATCCTCCTCCATCCTTTGCGTGCTCAAGCGGGTCCATCGATACATTGCCATGGGGGGATTAAAGTCATTCCCGGCACGCGATGTCATCTCCCTTCTTTTGCTTGCTTCAGGAGGGGCATCCGCCGATAAGTTGCAACCTTGTAAACACCCCGTGACGGGGATTTTTCCAGAGGATTTTTAAACATGAGCGAAACGGCAACACCAGTGACGATGGTCAATGTGCAGATCGACGGGGAGTGGAAACAATTTCCCAAAGGCACGCGCGTGATCGAGGCCTGCATGCAGAGCGGCAAATTCATTCCGCACTACTGCTACCACCCCAAACTCAGCTCGCCCGGCAACTGCCGCATGTGTCTCGTGGAGACCGGCCGCCCGAAGA
>JBILMW010000051.1:0-14793 GCA_044375335.1 Terrimicrobiaceae bacterium
ATTCCGAGGCCTTGCCATGGGATTGCGCCGCCGAGGAAGATGGCGCGGAAGCACTCGATGACGGGGGCCATGGGGTTGAAATTCATGAGGAAGGCGTATTTTTCCGGAACCATGCTGGCTGGGTAGATGATGGGGGTAGCATACATGGCGAGTTGGACGCCGAAACCGACGAGGAAGGCGAAATCACGATACTTTGTGGTGAGCGAGGAGATGATGATACCGGCCCCAAGTCCTAAGAAGGCCATGATTCCAAGAAGGATGGGCGTGAGGAGGAAAACCATGGGCCAATCGGTATGGAGATCGGCTCCTTTGATGGAGTAGTAAGAGAGAAAGGCAAAAAAGAGGAGAAATTGGATACCGAACTGGATGAGGTTTGAGATGACAATCGAAAGCGGCGTGACGAGTCTGGGAAAGTAGACTTTTCCGAAAATGCCGGCATTGGCCACAAATGTGGAGGAGGTTTTTGTGAGGCAAGTCGAGAAGTAGTTCCACGGAGTGATGCCGGCGAGGTAGAAAAGCATGGGCGGCAGGCCATTGGTAGGCAACTTGGCCAGGCCGCTGAAGATAACCGTGAAAATCAGCGTGGTCAGAACGGGTTGGACAAAAAACCAAAGCGGGCCGAGGATGGTTTGCTTGTAAACGGAGACAAAGTCCCGCCGCACGAACATCCAAAGCAGATCGCGGTAATGCCAGACATCGCGCAGCTGGAGATCCCACCAATGCGTGTTGGGATTGAGCACCATGTCCCATTGGTCGATATCGAGAGAAGTGTCTTTCATGTTATCAAAATCGGATTAAACCCAGCCCGAGCGCAATCAGCGCCCCCACCCGCCCCCGCATCGTAATCGTCCCCCGATCCGGCTTGATCAGCCCATTCAGCATCTTCAACAGCGTGGTGTTGATTCGCGCCTTCCCTCGGCGTCTCACCCTATGGGCTACCTGCGGTAGTCTCCCGAGCGGCTGCCACGCCGCCTGGGTCCCCGCCCCGTTATGCCCAATGAGCCCCAGGCATTGATGCCGTCTCCTCCCGGAGTCCGGCACCTTGGTTGCACCAAGGCATTTCTTTGAAATCTCTTTTTCGGACCGTCCCGGGGTCCTCAATTCCCCCCGGCGAAGCTCGAAAGAGACATCCTTGACGGCGAAGAACTCGCCGGGGCGAAGCGAAGCTTCGCCTGTCGGCGAGGTAACGAGTGGCGGGGATTATTGCGGGATTAAATTGCTTGCAGGCAATGGAAAACCTTCCTTGGCAGCAGCGAAGGAGAGGTTTTTGTCCAAAGTGATAAATGGCAACTCGGTGATGAGTGATCCTCCAACAAGCAGGGCGGCGGCAAGTTGGAACGCGTCTGCTGCGCGCAATGGATGGGTCATTAAAAGCCTACGGGCGATTCGACGCAGTTCGGTGTTCGGCTGAACCTCATGGGCGGAACCCAGAATCTTAGACAAGCTCTCCTCTGCAAGCGATATGGCACGGCGGTCTAATCCTCCTTCCCTTTCCCGGCGCGCCAGTGCCGAAAGGCATTCCGTTTCCGTGCCCCACCAAACGATCATATCCCTATCGGCTTCCCTAAAATCCAAAAGCGAGTCAGAGTTTTCCTCTCGCACGAGCAATGGCACGATGGCCGAGCTATCCCAAAATCTCATCGACCGCTCTGCCTTTCTATCAAGAGCAATTTGGACAACGGTGTGCCATCCTGAACTTCAATGGGATTGATTTGATCTGCGATTTTGGAATTTGAGACAGGCCTTTTCAGGTGCCCTAACTTGGTCAAATGCGCAACCCGGCTGGACCAATTCCCTTGAACCCGCGATGGCGAGAACGGAATCAAAATCGCAACAGGGGTGCTCCGATCTGAAATCACAACCTCATCCCCAGCAACTACTTTTTCAATATACTGGCTGAGGTTGTTCTTAATTGTAGATATGTTGGCTTGAAGCATTAGGCTAAGTTAGCTTGATTTTGCGCTATTTCAATCCCAATTTTGAAAAAAATGTGGTGCCTCTACCCGCCCATGCGCACTATCAAATGCGGCATGGCGAGTCGATACAACACGAGACCGAGAAAGGCGGCCACGGCGGCGCAGGCCGTGACGATCCAAAAGGCGGGTAAGAGCGTAAGCGACTGGGCAGTCAGGCATTCGCGTGCGGTGGTGATGAGGGGCGAGATGGGATTCCATGTGGCGAGCCATCCCGCAAGACCCTCGGTGCGTGCGGGATAAACAACGGGCGTGAGGAGCATCCAAAATTGCGCGATGATGGGGATGCCTCGACCGATGTCGCCGTAGAGTCCGGCAAGAGGGGTCAGAGCCAGACCTATCGCAAAGCCGGTGAGCAGAAGCGCGCCCATGGCAAATGGGAAGAATAACAGGCTCGAATCGACCGGAACCTGCCAAAAAATCATGACGGCTAAGACCAATACCAGTCGAACAAAAAAGTTGAACACCACCATGTAGAGACCTCCAAGCAGGATGGCTTCGCGGGGGAAGTTGATTTTTGCCAACATGGACTTGGCGGAGTTGAAGGAGCCCATAGGACTCTGAATCGCATCGATGAAAACCTGCCACAACAGGGTGCCCATAATGGCGAAGGCGGGATATGGGATACCGGTGCCGGTGATTTGCACAATGCCTTGCGAATTCAGGAAAATGAAGGTCATCGAGGCCACAAGCGGAGGCAGAAATGCCCAGATATAGCCGAGGAAGGTTTGGCGGTATTGGGCGCTGAGGTCGCGAATGAAGAGCCGCCAGGCGAGTTCACGACCAGCCCAGATATCCTTGGCAATCGTGCCGACGAGCTTGGCGGGGTGGCCGAGCAGAGGCTCGGGCGAATAGACGCGGACTGGAAGCTCGGAGGTGGTCATGGTTTTATTACGGATTGAGATCGAACCTGATCAAAATTTGCCGGCGAGGACTTTGATGAGGGGGAGGGCTTTTCCGAAAAATTTATACCAGCCGGCGATCTGACCGAGGCGGGATTTCTCGAAGTGGGCTGAGGCCGAGGCGGGGTCGATACTTGACTCGAGTATGCTGAGGCGGTTGGGGCCGTTTTCGAGGTGAGGATCGATGCGGTCGCGGAGGTAGCCGCTGGCGAGCTTGCGCAGGCTGGTCTCAGCGGTGAAGTGTTCTTTGCGGATGCCGGGCAGGTAGACTTGATTCACGGCACCGAGTGAGCGCAGCCAGCGCAGACCTTCGCTCGCGGAGCCGCGACTGAGCTGTAGGCGGGTCTGAACATCGTCGAGGGAGAGGGGGTCAGGTGTGCTGAACAGGAGACCGTAGATTTCACCGATGGAGCGGGGCAGCGAGAGGGCTCCGAAGACATGAATAAAAAGTGCGACGGACTGGAGCTGAAAGGCGCTGAGTGGAGGTGGCGGCGATATCTGGAGATTCCCTCCCCGTGCGGATCGGGAGCTTTTTACAGACAAGCTGCCGCCCTTGGTAAAAGGGGTGTCTTTTACCGGCGGCATGGTAAGAATATTGTTTTCCACGAGCCTCTGTGAGGGGGGATGACGAGTGGAAACCTCGCTCAACTGCAAATTTGTTCAAGTTTTTTTGAACAAAATTTCGGGAAACTTTCAGGGGGTGGTGTTTTTTTTTTCTTCAACGACTTCGGGGGCGACGGCGCCGAGGGCCTTATGTGCGGCGCGGGTGATCCAGACGGTGACGGCGATGGTGAAGGCGAGCTCGAGGGCGTAGAGTGCCCAAGCCCAGGGGCCTTGGTTGATACCGCCTTTGGCAGCGGCGCCGATCACCGCTCCGCTGTAGGCGTAGGCGGCACTGATTGGCAGGAAGCCCAGCCAAGAGGCGACGATGTAACGCCAGAAATTGATTCGCGAGAGGCCAAAAGCGCAACTCACAAGGCTGTGGGGCAGGATGGGTGAAATGCGGGTGAGGATGATCATTCGCCAAGCATCCTTGGTGGCGACATGGTTGAGGGCGTGGAATTTTTTGCTCTTGGCGAAGCGGCGTTCCATCCAGCCTCGCAGGAGGTAGCGAGTGGAAAGGAAATTTGCGAGTGCACCGCCGACCGAGGCTACCGAGACAAGCAGCGTGCCGCCCCAGAATCCATACACCGCGCCGGCGCCGAAGCTCAGCACGGAACCGGGCAGGAAGAGCACACAGGAGAGAGTGTAGAGAATGACAAACCAAATCCAGCCGACGGGACCGGTCTGCTCGATCCAGAGCATGGCTTCACGCGTCCAGACTGTCCATTGATCAAGCATGGGAAAGGGGCGCAGATACCCATCCTGCGGGCGAGGGCAGCGACAAGGATGGAGCGGCGGCACTGAAAACTGAAAACTGAAAACTGCACACCCTGGTTGTTTCGAAATCCAGCGTGCATGCGCCC
Organism: Terrimicrobiaceae bacterium; assembly: GCA_044375335.1. Classification (GTDB taxonomy): domain Bacteria; phylum Verrucomicrobiota; class Verrucomicrobiia; order Chthoniobacterales; family Terrimicrobiaceae; genus UBA967. The sequence continues at coordinate 4,342 of JBILMW010000051.1, forward strand.
GGGACGGACGCGCCCCCTTTTTGAATCACGAGAGTTTTTTCTCCAGAATCTCGCCGGCGAGGGCGGGGTTGGCTTTGCCTTTGGAGAGTTTCATGACTTGGCCTTTGAGGAAATTGAGGGCGGAGACTTTGCCAGCCTTGAAATCGGCTACGGGGCCGGGGTTGGCGGCGATGGCTTGATCGACGAATACCTCGATCGCGCCGGTGTCACTTTCCTGCTTGAGGCCTTTTTCCTCGACGATGGTGGCGGCGGATTTCCCCGAGGTGAACATCTCGGCGAAGACTTCTTTGCCCTGCTTGGAATTGATGGCGCCGGAGTCGATTAGATTCACGAGTTCGTCGAGGGCGTGCGGTGCGACTGGGCACTCGGCGATGCCGACGGAGGCCGATGACATGGCGCTCTGGAGGTCGTTGAGAATCCAGTTGGCGACATTTTTGGGCTTCTTGGCGCCGCGTGCGGCGGTTTCGAAATAGGAGGCGAGTGCGAGGTCGTTCGCCAACACGGAGGCATCGTAATCACTCACGCCGAATTCGCTGACGAAGCGGGCGCGTTTTTCCCACGGGAGCTCAGGCTTGCGGGCGCGGGCGGCCTCGACGAGCGAGGCGGTTTTTACTGGCAGAAGATCGGGGTCGGGGAAGTAGCGGTAGTCGTGCGCGCTTTCCTTGATGCGCATGAGGGTCGTCTCGCCACGGGCGTCGTCCCAGCGGCGGGTTTCTTGCTGAAGCGTGCCGCCGCCGCGTAGAACCTCGATCTGGCGGGGAATCTCGAAGGCCAGGGCGCGGCGAACGCCGGAGATGGAGTTGAGATTTTTCACCTCGATCTTGGTGCCGTATTTTTCGGTGCCGACAGGACGGACCGACACATTGACATCGCAGCGGAGTTGCCCTTTCTCCATGTCGGCGTCGCTGATGCCGCCGTAGATCATGACTTGCTGGAGAACGGTGAGGTAGGCGAATGCCTCTTCGGGCGAGGAAATATCGGGCTCGCCGACGATTTCGAGAAGCGGCGTGCCGGCGCGGTTGAAGTCGATACCGGTGGCGGTTTCCATGTGGAAACTCTTGGCGACATCCTCCTCGAGATGGATGCGAACGAGGCGGATGTTTTTATCCATTGTGGCGATGCTTTTTTGGGCGTCCTTCGGATACGCGAGATCGTGGAGAGGAACTATGCCGCCGAGGCAAAAGGGCAGATCGTATTGGCTGATCTGATAGTTCTTCGGCATGTCGGGGTAGAAATAGTTTTTGCGATCGAACTTGCAGACCGGGCCGATCTCGCATCCGAGCATGAGGCCAGCGAGCGCGGTGAGCTTGAGAGCTTCTTCGTTCATGACAGGAAGGGCGCCGGGCATGCCGAGGCAGACCGGGCAGACATTGGTATTCGGCTCGGCGCCGTATTCGACCGCGCAGGAGCAAAACATTTTGCTGCGGGTCTTGAGCTGGACGTGAACTTCGAGGCCGATGGTGGCGATATAATCTGTCATGGTGTCTTTTTCGGAGAGGTGGGATTTTGCTTGGGCGGCATGGCGTAATCGAGCGCTTTTTCAAGGTCGATCGACATGATGAGCTTCTGCAACGAAGGATCGGTAGCGGCATTCAGAACGGTGCGACTCTGAATGAGGGCGAGGAAATTTTTATTCTCCGCCGATTGCACGACGACAGGATCCTGCATCAAGGCCTGAATGCGCGGGTGAGTGACGATTTCCTGAACGCCCGGATAATCGAGAAAACGGATCATGGCGTCCTGGTTTTTCGTCAACTGCCCGATGCGAGTAATGTTCTCGTAAGCCTGCGAAGGGAGGATGTCGACAGACTCAACGATCTCGCCGATGGGGCCCATTTCAAGGGAATCCTTGAGCATGGCAAATGTGCGGGCCGAAGCCGGTGCGTCTTGAGATTTTTGCCCAGCCATGCCGGATTTCGCAACGGCGCCGGAAGTGCGGATGATCGAGACAGCGCCCCAGAGGATAAAGAGACCGGTGAGAAGCCCGAAAACGGCACCGCCTGCTCCAAAGGTCCATCGGACGAGTCCGGGAGGCTGTTGGGAAGTGCGTTTGAAAAGAACAGCTCCGAGTAAGAGGCAGACACCGAGAGTTATGAGAGCCACCGCAGCTCCAGCGATCAAGCCCGCCAAGAAGGCTACCCCGGGCAGCACCAAGCCGATGACAGCTCCAATGGTCTGGCCGACCAGCATGCCGAGCAGGCCAGAAGCCACGAAGGCGCCGAAATGAAGCCCCCCGCGGATGAGCCCGCGCCGCCAGCCGGCGTAGATTTCCCAGAGCATGAAAACGGCTGCACTGTAGAGCAGGACATTCTGCCAGAATGGAGAGCCGAGGTCGGACATGCCTGCTTATTTCGGGAGGCAATCCTGGGCGCGTTGGCGCAGGGCGTGATCCACAAGCACCAGGGCCGTCATGGCCTCGACCATCACCACAGCACGTGGCAACACGCATGGGTCATGACGACCGCGCGCGGCGAGAGTGGACTCTTCCCCGGAGGTGGTCACGGTCGCCTGCGGTTTGGAAATCGTGGCGGTTGGCTTTAATGCCACTCGGAAGAGCAGAGGCTCGCCATTGCTGATGCCGCCTTGAACACCGCCCGAGCGGTTTGAAGTCGTATGAACGGCTCCATCGCGGATTTCGTAGGGGTCGTTGTGCTCCAACCCTGTGAGAAGAGTTCCGGAAAAGCCTGAGCCAACCTCGAAGCCTTTCGTTGCGGGCAGGCTGAGCATCGCCTTCGCGAGATCGGCTTCCAGACGATCGAAGACTGGCTCGCCGAGCCCGACAGGCATTCCTCGCACGGTGGCATCAATCAAACCACCGATACTGTTCCCCTCGCTGCGTATTTTTTTGATTCGCGCAATCATGGCTTCGGCAGCCTGCGCATCCGGGCAGCGGACGGGATTTGATTCGATAGCTGCCATGCTGACCGAGGCGGGATCGACCTGCGACTCGATATCGTGAATACGCGAGACCCAAGCGAGAATCTCGATTTCAGGAAAAAGAACCTTCAACACTTTCTTGGCGACAGCCGCAGCAGCCACGCGACCAATCGTCTCCCGCGCCGAGGAGCGTCCCCCCCCCTCCCAGTTGCGAACTCCGTATTTCGACTGGTAGGTGAAATCGGCGTGCGATGGTCGGAAGTGCGTCTGCATCTCACTGTAGGCCTCCGGGCGGGCGTCGGTATTTGGCACAAAAATCGAGATCGGCGTGCCCAGCGTGACTCCTCGAAAAACGCCGGAGAGGATTTTGCAGGTATCCTCCTCCTTGCGCGGCGTGACGATGTCGCTCTGCCCGGGACGGCGTCGGTCGAGATCGGGCTGGATGTCTGCCTCGGAGAGAGGGAGGCGCGGCGGGCATCCATCGATAACAACACCTACTCCACCGCCGTGCGACTCACCCCAGGTGGAGATACGAAATAAAGTTCCAAAGTTACTGGCCATTGTGGTTCCCAAAAAACCAGAACGGGGCAATGGGATCACGCGAATAATTCAACAGGAACTGGGAGTGGGGTGATCGACGGGACTCGAACCCGCAACAGCCAGGACCACAACCTGGAGCTCTGCCATTGAGCTACGACCACCATTTGAGACTCATGGTTCAATCACCATGAAGAGACATTATTTCGACTGGAGCGGAGGTTTTGTCAATTCCGATCTTGGCCAGCACACTGGCGCAAAACTCCACGCAATTCTCTCGCAGCCCACTGACCGGGCACATTGGGGGCGTGCAGCCAACCGTAGTTCAACACCGAACCGCAATTCGCAAAGAGGATCCGCGAGGCCATTCCCAGCGGTCCCATGCCCATGACGGCCAGAGGCAGGCGGGATGTCGAAAATAAATCCAGCAAGCGGGTGACATCAGTTGGGCTGGCGGTGTGGGTTGCGATTTTTATGGCGTTGACGCCTTGGTCTTCGGCCTGCCGGATGACTTCCCTCAAGCGCGCTATGGATGGTGTTTTTTTGAAATCGTGGAATGAAGCGAGCACAGGCACGCGGGAGTCTTGGGCTTGGTGAACGACGCTGCGCAGGGAAACAAGAGAGCGCACTTCGATATCCACGATGGCAGCCACGGGGAGAAGTGACGAGAGGGCGTCGCGCCGAGCAGCGGACGACATCGAGTTTTTACCGCCCTCCATCGGATGCCGGGCGGTGATGATCCAGGGAAATTTTTCATTCGGAATCGCACAGCCAAGGTAATCGGCGCGCCACTCAAGAAAATCGACCACGCCACCAGGCAAGCGCGTGGCTTTGCGTGCGGCCTCGAGCGAATCCACAATGCCCACCACCGCTCCGGGTTTAAAAACGGAAAGTATGGCGTTGCGTTTGGATTTGGCAGCGGTATCTGTTGCGAGCTGGCCAGCGCCGCGAGGCTTGGTTGACATATTTCCTTCATGCTTGCTCAACGCAACGAAATCAATCTGCAACTCCTCAAGGTGTGCGACGCCGCTCTTCTTGGCCTCACATTTTGGTTCGCCCATTTCTTGCGTTACCACCGAGTGGTTGTCTTGGACCGCATCGTCGAGATCGATCCATTCCCGAGCTTCGTCTGGATGCTTGCGGTCATCATCCCGTTCACGCCATTTTTTTTGGAGACGCAGGGCTTTTATAATCATCCGCAGGAGAAAACCGCATGGCGCTCGATGCAAAAAATCACCATGGCAGGAATATGGTTGTTCGTCCTTCTTGGAGCATCTGTGATCTTCCTCAGACTGGAAGTGCCCAGCCGCTCGGTGCTGATTTTATTCGCACTGTTTGCGCCCTGCGTTTTGCTCCTGCGCGAGCAGTTGGAAATCGCAAATTACCATCGCAAAGTGCGGACTGGCAAAGTCGGTGAGCGCATCATTCTGGCCGGCGAACCAGCCTGTATGGACGCACTGGTCGCAAGCCTCACACCGGTTCAAAAAATGGAGATGCTTGTCGTCGATCGAATCGATCTCACTACGCAAGCCATCGAAGACTTCGTCTCGTCCCTTCACAAACACTCGGTGGGGCGCGTAATTCTCGCTTTCAAAAACATGGATTTGGGCAAAGCCCAAAGCGCCATCGAAGCCTGCGAAGCCGAGGGCGTCGACGCCTGGTTGAGCACGGAATTCATTCCGACATCGATTGCCAAGCCAGCATTCTCCTCGCTTGGCATGCGCTCGATGCTCGTCTTCCGCAGCAAGCCCTCAGCGCAATGGGGACTCTTTTTTAAAAACCTGATCGACCGAGTTGGAGCCTTCATTGGGATTGCTCTTCTTTCCCCTCTCCTGCTCGTCGTGGCCGCAGCCATCAAGATCACCTCACCGGGGCCGGCCTTGTTCCGCCAGCGCCGGGCGGGTCTTCATGGGGAAGGATTTGAAATGTGGAAATTCCGCACCATGCGCGCCGACGCAGAGCAGCAGAAAGCCGAGTTGCAGGAGTTCAATGAAATGAAGGGGCCAGTTTTTAAAATGCAGGATGACCCAAGGATCACGCCTCTTGGCCGCTTCCTGCGCCGCACGAGTATCGATGAATTTCCCCAGCTTGTGAATGTGCTGCGAGGCCAAATGAGTCTCGTCGGGCCGCGTCCACTGCCGATTTACGAAGTGGAAAAGTTTGAAGAAGCTGTCCATCGTCGGCGCCTGAGCATGAAGCCTGGCCTAACCTGCCTGTGGCAAGTCCGAGGCCGCAACACGGTGGTGGATTTCTCCGACTGGGTGCGAATGGACCTCGAATACATCGACAACTGGTCCCTCTTCCTCGACGCCTACATCATCTTGAGAACCATCCCAACCGTGCTGCTCGGAATCGGCGCACGCTGACACGATGAATATCCCGCCCGAGCTGATGGACTGCGGAGCCGACACGGCGATTGTGCTCGGCTCGGGTTTGGGTCTTTTTACAAAAAGCCTTCCAGAGATTTTCTCGATTGATTACGGAGCGATCGAGGGCCTGCCGACTTCGGGAGTCCCCGGTCACGCCGGGCGATTCGTCGTTACGCGGCTTCAAGACCGACCGCTCCTCATCGCGCAGGGTCGAGTGCACTTGTATGAGGGATGGAGCGTTCAGGATGTTGTGCAAAACATCCAACTCATGCACGCCATCGGCGTCAAAAAACTTCTCCTTACGAACGCCGCTGGCACGCTTAACAAAGCCTACGAACCGGGCACCTGGATGATGCTCAGTGACCATATCAACCTGCTTGGGACCTCGCCTCTGCGCGGTGGCCCGCACTTCATCGATATGTCGGAGGTCTACAGCAAACGCCTACGCCGCATTTTTCAGGATGTTGCAACGGATGCCAGCCTCACCCTGCATGAAGGCGTTTACGCTGCAGTCCAGGGTCCGCAATTTGAAACACCCGCCGAAATCCGCATGCTGGGCGCGATTGGCGCGGATGCTGTTGGGATGTCCACCGTTCCCGAAGCCATCCAGGCGCGCGCCCTTGGCATAGAGGTCGCAGGGTTTTCGTGCCTCACAAACTGGGCTGCCGGTCTATCCACAACCACGCTCTCGCATGATGATGTGAGCGCAGTCGGTCATGCGGCCGCCGGACAACTGGTCGAACTGCTGCTTCGAGCTTTCACGAAAATCTAAACTTACCGACCAAGGATGCTCTGGAATTCCGGATCGTTCCGCACGGGATCAAACTCCGGAGATTTCGCCAAAACCTCGCGCATGGGCAATCCGCCTTTCTCAACGGCTATGCGTGCCGCCGAATAAAACACATCCTTCTTGCGGTTGCGCAGGGCCGCACGAGCAAGAGCAAGTTGATTCTCTGCGATTTCAGGCTCTACCGCCACCAGTGCGGTTGCGGCAGCAAGCTCGGATTCAGGCAAACCGCCCGCCTCGCCATATTCCGCAGCCACTCTTAAAAAGGCCGCATCCTTTGCAAGCAAGGGAATCGAATTTCCCAGCAAATCGGAGACTTTGTTCGTTTCGCCAGCGGAGGCGTAAAGTTCAAGAAGCTTCTGCACATCGGGCGCACTCGCTGGCTGCTTGGCCACGGCTTCTTCCCCCGCCGCAATCGCGCCCTGTAATTCCTTGCGCTTTTCCGTAATGAAATACATCTGCCAAAGACCAATGTTGTTCGGATCTGCATCCAACGCGGGTTGAAGCATGGCCAACACAGCGTCGAAGTCGCCTCGATCCCAAAGCATGCTGTTGAGTGCATTGAGACTTTCGCCGTTGCCCTGCCAGAGTTCGAGCGCCTGTCGATAGGCCCGCTCCGCCTCGGCATCCATTTTGCGATGGCGGTAGAGATTTCCTGTCGAGGCCCGGAGCTTTGAGAAGGAGCGCTGCGCATCGTAGTCTTTTGCGTATTCGGGGTTGTCCTTGAGCTTCCTCACATAAGCATCCCAAAACTCAAAATCCTTCCGCACGAGGTCTGGTGCGATTTCCTTCAACGGCTCCCTGTTGATGCGATAGACCAACCCGTGCGGCTCGGCGTGATCGTAAGACCACTCCATGGGAAAACTCTCCTCCACAAAAAACTCATGCGCGTCGCGGTTCTTTTCCCAGATGAGCCTCGTCACCACGCTATGCGGCAAGGATGGATCCACCGCCCCCTTCGCCATCGACGCCTCCATTTCCTTCGAGACAGCATCATTTATTTCCTGCTCTGTTGGAAAAACGAGCGGCTTCTCTGGATAAGCCTCCGCCCTTCCCAACCAGCGTTCAAAGGCATTCCCAGGCTCCGGCCGATTCGCGCCATAGTGGTCCGCCAGATACTTGCGATAGAGCGGCTCCCCCACCCCGTTTTGAGTGATGATATACAAATCCCGCCTGTCGAATTCCGGATCTCGCTTCACCGTCGGCGGCTGCGTGCTCTCGCCCAGAATCATGTAGGTCGGCACGAAGCGTCCGGGATCTGTTCCACCGAATACCACGCTCCCTTTTGGCAGGTCCCTCAACATATCGTGTCCAAAATCCCAACCGAACCACCGCCCTCGCTGGCTACAGCCATCGTAGTTGAAAAACAAAGGCCATAGAGGCAGTGCCAGCAGGCCGTAGCGCATCCAAGACAATCTCGGCGCCCGGGCGCAAAACCACAACGCTCCCGCCATCAAACCCAAGCCCGCGAGCAGAGCAAAAATGAGATTCGTGTAGGTGTGATAAGGCATCTGCAGCCACCACCCGCCCACATCCGTCTGCGCGCCGTCCGCCACCGGTTGCAAAATCGCCGCCAGCACAAATGCGATTTCCAGCACATAAATCCAAGTCCGCGCCGCCACATCCTTCAACCGCAACACCACCAGCAACGCCGCGAAATAAGCCACCACTCCAAGCGGCGTGAAGCTTTTCCCCAGTTGAAGCCAGAAAAAGCCCACCCACTCCTGCAACTGCGCCAGCAGGCCCTTAGAAGGGGGCGCCATGCCCGGCTGGGGCGCTCCATTTTGCGGTGAGGAAACAGGCGCGGTTCCCATCAATTTCCCCAACGATCGCAGGCTCTGCTGCGTGAGGCTGCCGCCGTATTGCGAGCGGTTGAACGAAAAAAAGAAACCCTCCGCCGTGCTCGTGTAGGCCCAGTTCATCGGTGGATTCGTCGACGACGCAAGCGGCATGTAGGCATACGGCAGCAAGCCCAGCGCCACCACAAAAGGCAGATACGCCACCAAGCGCCACTCCACCCGCATCCGCCGCACCGCCACCAGCAGGGCAAAGCCAGCCATCACACAATAGAAAAAACGGATCGCCGTCTTCAGCACAGGAGCCTCGCCCGAGAGAATCGCAAACCCCAAATACGCCACCAGCACCGTCATTGCACCCGCCACTACCAAGTCCCAAAAAATCCCACGGCGAACGAGCAGCACCACCAAAAAAGGCAACGGAGCCAACGCCACGCTGAGCTGGTGATTACTGAACGAGAGCGCCAGCAGAAAAAACGGCAGCATCAGCAACCACAAACTCTCCGGCCGCCGCAGCCACACATACAGCGAAGTCAGATAAAACCCGATCAACAGCGCATGCAGCGTGTAAACCTCCGCGATCACCGCCTGCGACCACATCGAAGCGCTGAACGCGAAAAGCAAAGCCACCGTCAGCGAAACCACTGCGTTCAGCCCACGCCAACGCGCCACTTGCCCGCCCATCATCCATCGCGTAGAACTCGAAAAAAGCATCGCCAACAAACCCGTTGCCAAAGCCCCGCAAAAGCCGCTGAACAGGTTGATCTCCCAAGCCGCATTCCCAAACGGCAAAAGCTGGGAAAGCCATGCCAACAGCGTCCAGAGCGGATATCCCGTCGGATGCGGCACACCGAAATGCTGCGCCGCCACCACAAACTCCCCCGAGTCCAACAGCGTCACATTCGGAGCCGCCGTCCAAAAATAAACAACCCCTGCGACAAAGGCCGCAACGAGGCCGACCATCCAATCCGCCCGCATCCAAATTCGCTCCGCGCGCGACATCTCATCCATCTCACTCATCCCCGCACCCTACCCAATCAAACGCTCCAAGCCACCGCGAAAATCGAGCCGCACTTGCCGCCCCCGCCACCACATGCTAACAAGTCATCAACGGCACCGCGCCGCCACACTTCAATTGCGCCCGTAGCTCAGTGGATAGAGCACCGGTCTTCTAAACCGATGGTCGCTGGTTCGATCCCAGCCGGGCGCGCGCCCTCTCGATCCACTTCTGAAGGTGTCTGCGCAAGGTTTTCCTATCTCCCCGCCACTTCGGCAGCGAACGGCGGAGTTCGGGGTTTTTCTTCAACCCATTTTTACTGCTTAGCGTAATTGAGCATGAAATAAACCCCAGCCAGCACCAACCCAGTAATAGTTATTCCAAGAGTAATGAGTTTTTGAGTCAGGCGATTTTCCAATTCGGAAATTTCTGCTCGAATCGTGTGGTCGAGGTATTCCTTGGTAACAAGGTCGCCCTCACGCTCTTCAACCACAGTTACAATTGCTTCTGCTTGAGTTTCGCTGAGTCCCGCTTCGCGCAAGGATTTGAGACTGGCAATGGCGTTCATTCTGGAAAAAAGGTGCGCCGGAAATTTTCGCAAGTCAAGAAACTCTGCTTGTGAAAAGGGCGAATATTCCGAAACCGCCATACGCCAACACGCAAATAAAAAATGGGCAGTGAGGGGATCGAACCCCCGACCAATAGTGTGTAAAACTACCGCTCTACCGCTGAGCTAACTGCCCGAAAAAATTACAGCCAATAAATTAAAACTAGCTGAATCTATGATATGATTTTCCACGCCCCTTCTGCAATAATTTTCGCAACTCGTTTTGCAACTCGGGTGCAGGACAAAAAAGTCACGAATTCTCGCAGAGCGTGTATTTTTTTGGCTTGTGTATTGTCTAGTTACTAGACAAAATTATTAACCATGAACCCAAGCTCTTCTCATCAATCCAATCGCGAAGCCTTGATAGATCAAATCGCCGCCATCACCACTATGCAGCCAGGAACCCTTGCCGAAGAGTGGCGAGAGCGTCCCGATCCGGATACTGGGGGCACGCAGCGCATAGGCCCCTACTATAAGCACCA
>JBILMW010000195.1:0-4317 GCA_044375335.1 Terrimicrobiaceae bacterium
ACGCGCCCTGATCAGTCCGTAGCCGATGTCGTGCTGGGATTCAACAAACTCGAAGACTATCTCGGCCCGCATCCGTTTTTTGGAACGCTCGTCGGCCGTGTCGCGGGGCGCATCAGCGGGGCGAAATTCGAACTCAACGGCCTCGCATACCCGCTCGCCGCGAATGACGCCCCGAACCACCTCCACGGCGGCCTCACGGGATTCGACAAGCAGGTTTGGCAAGCCGAGCCTGCCGCAAATGCTGACGAAGCCAGCCTGCGCCTCAGTTATCTTAGCCGGGATGGCGAAGAGGGCTACCCGGGTAATGTGCGAGTGACTGTGACTTATGCGGTCACTCAAAAAAACGAACTCATCATCCGCTACGAGGCCGAGACCGATCAGGCCACGCCGCTGAGCCTCACGAACCATTCCTATTTCAACCTCGCCGGTGAAGGCAGCGGCGACATTTTCGATCATGTGCTGCAGGTTTTCTCGGATGAAATTGCAGAGACAGACGAATCGATGACATTGCTCGGCCATCGAGCACCCGTGGCCCAAGGGGTGAATGATTTCAACCATCCCCGCCGCCTGGGCGACGCGATTCCCGTGCTTTTAAACAACCATGGTGACAACCATTTTATCCGGCGTTCCAGCAAAGGCGAACTCGCGCGAACCGCTGTTTTAAGGCATCCGGCCAGTGGTCTCACCATGACCACCCTCACCACGCAGGACACCGTGCAGATCTACAGCGCCGCGATCCTCGATGGCACACTTGTTGGAAAATCCGGCATCCCCTACATCAAACACGCCGGCCTCTGCCTCGAATGCCAAGGCTGCCCCGGCGCCGTCCACACGCCCACACTCGGCGACATCATCCTCCGCCCCGGCGAGCGCTACGACCACACGACGGTCTATGCGTTTTCGTTTGAGCGCGTTTAGTCCCACTTTGCCTTGAAGCTGAGGGCGCTTGCCTCGTTGGAGGCGCGCGGCAAGAATGCGTCCCTGTGCTTGCCTACTATATTCACGATCTCAGCCCGTTTTTGATTCAGTTCAGCGAGACTATGGGGCTTCGCTGGTATGGCTTGGCCTATGTGATGGCGTTTGCCTCGGCGTATGGCATTTGCGTGCACCTCGCGCGGCGGGGATACAGCGATATTCCAGCGCGGGATATCGGAGACTTCATCACCGGAACGGCGCTTTTTGGGGTTATTCTGGGTGGACGGCTGGGATACATGCTCTTTTACGACTGGCAAAACTTCATCGCCAATCCGCTGGTGTTTTTCAAATTCTGGGACGGCGGCATGTCGAGCCACGGTGGCATTCTGGGCATCGTGGTTTTCACTTGGATTTACTCGCGGCGAAAAAAAATCCCGTGGCTGAACATTGGTGACAACACGGTCGTTGCGGCACCTGTTGGCCTCTTCCTCGGGCGATGTGCCAACTTCATCAATGGCGAACTCTACGGGCGGGCGACCTCGGTGCCATGGGCGGTTCAATTTCCAAAGGAACTCTACGATGCCGCGCCGGAGACGGCGCGCGAGGTCGTGATCAAGGCCTCGCAAATCGATCCCTCTTTCACCAACATCCCGGCCGTGGTCGAGAACGCTGGGGCGTCTCCAGAGTTGCACACTCTTCTGGGCAAGTTGCTCACGCCGCGACATCCCTCGCAGATTTACGAGGCCTTTCTCGAAGGCGCTGTGCTGTTTGCCATTCTTTGGATCATGAGAACGCACTTTCGCCTGCCTGATGGCATCCTGACGGGTGTGTTTTTCATCGCCTATGCGGTGTTGCGGATTGCCGGCGAATTTTTCCGTGAACCTGATGCCCCGCTCACGCTCATGCTCACACGCGGCCAATTTCTCTCCCTGTTCCTGATTTTGATCGGCGTGTCATTCCTTGTTGCCGCAAGAATCCGGCCGACTTGGGCACCGAAATTCCGCATATGAAAAAAACCGCCCTTTTCGGACTGCCTATTCTGGTCATCGTTGTAATAGCCATGTCACAAATTCCGACATTCCAATCGACGCCCACCCCGGCGGCGTCGTTCGATGAAGCTCTGGCGAAATTTGAAACCCTCCGCAATGACGAGTCGCGGATGCCTTTGCGGCCCGAGGGCGCCAGCCGCCTTCTGCACCACGGACAAAAGACTGGGCGAGTCTTCGTGCTTATGCATGGTCTCACGAACTGTCCGGAGCAATTTGTGCCGCTTGCCAAAATCCTTCACGCAAAGGGCGCGAATGTGGTGCTTCCCCGTGCGCGCCTCGCGGGTTTTGCAGACCGGCTCAACAAAGACCAAGGACACCAAACCGCACAGGATCTGATCGACCAGGCGGCCACCGGACTCGATATCGCAAGCGGTCTCGGCGACAGGATCACACTCATCGGCCTCTCGGGAAGTGCCGTGGCGGCGGGTTGGATGGCTCAAAACCGGGAAGGTGTCCACGATGTCATGCTCATCGCCCCGTTTTTCGGCATGTATGGAGTCCAGCCCTCCGTCCTCGATGCCGCTGCGGCGACCCTTTCGAAGTTGCCGAATTTCTACCAGTGGTGGGATGCCTCAAAAAAAGAAAATCTGCCAGGTCCAATCTACGCTTATCCACGATTCGGCACACACTGCATGGCAGACACGATCCAACTTTCGCGGGATGTGCGCGCACATCTCGACACGCGACCAATCCTCGCGAAGAGGCTGATTTTTTTGAATACAGCCAGCGACCGGGGCGCGAACAACCAGCTTACAAAGGAGATTGCATCACGGTTTGAGGCCCGAAAGGAGGCGGAGGTCCTCACCTACGAATTCCCCGAGTCCCTCGGCATCCCGCACGACATGATCGACCCCGCGCAGCCAGGCGCGAACACGGAAGCGAGCTATTCGAAAATTCTCGAACTCGTCGAAATGTAGGCGCACGAAATCCAGCGCCGCGCGGATTTTTGCTGGAATGAAGCCGCTCCCAGCCGCAAAGTGTAGGCCATGCAAATTCACATCACTCCGCGAAACATCACCCTCACCGGCGCCATCCATGAATTTGTGGCGGAAAAAGTCAGCCACCTCGAAGGCCACGGTGAAACGATCCTCGCTGCGCACATCGTTCTTCTTCACAATCACGACCGCAAAAAGCCCTACATCGTGAAGGTCCACCTCGCACTCAGCGGCCCGGACATCCATGCCGAGGACGCGGAAGCCGACCTCTATGTGGCCATCGACAAGGTCGTGGACAAACTTTCGCGCCAGATCAGCAAACTCAAAACCAAGAAAAAAGAACACGACAAGCACCGCATCCAACAAAAACGCGAGGCGGAAAAACGCGGCTACAAGCGGCCTTAATGTCGCGTGGAGGACTACAAGGTCAAACTTGATGTATTCGAGGGTCCGCTCGATCTGTTGCTCTACCTCATCAAACGCGATGAGGTGGATATCTACGACATTTCGATCGAGCGGATCACCAAGCAATACATGGCCTACATCGAGGCCTTTCAGGTTCTGAACATCGAGCTGGCCGGCGAGTTCATCGTCATGGCCGCGAACCTCCTCTACATCAAAAGCCGGACTCTCCTCCCCGTTGACCAGCAGATGGCGGAGGAGGACGCCGAAGAGGATGACCCCCGCTTCGAACTCATCCGGCAGCTTATCGAGTATAAAAAATTCAAGGAAGCGGCGGCCCTCCTGCGCGACAACGAGACGGCCCAGCTGAACCTCTTTGCCCGCGTGCCAGTGACGCCGGATTTGGCCCCAGCCGAGAATCTCCTGGTTGAGGAGGTCGGTATTTTTGACCTGATCCACGCCTTTCAAAAAATCCTCAAACGGATCGAGAAAAAACCCGAGGACCTTCGCGAGATCTTTGCGGAAAATTTCACCGTCTCCGACAAGATCGAGCATGTCCTGCGCATCACCCAAGAAGGCATTCCCCTCCGCTTTGAGGAACTCTTCGCCGATGCCGCCAGCCGCACGGAGATCGTCGTGACCTTTCTTGCCATGCTCGAACTCATCCGACTAAAACAACTCCGCGTCCGCCAAGAGGCCGTATGCGGCGAGATATGGATCGACCGCGTGAGCAATGCCCAACCCGCTTTTGTATGAGTGACGAATCCCCAAGTCCCGAACCCGCATTCCCTCTGCACCGCATCATTGAGGCGGTTCTTTTCGCCTCGCAAAAACCTGTCTCCGCAAAGGAACTCTCCTCCATTCTCAAAGGCGCTGCAGAAGCCGGCAAAGAAAACCCTGATCTGACAGCGTTCGCCAAAATCAAAGCCGCTCAGATTCAGGAGGCGATTCAAAAGCTCGAGCAGGAATACGAGGAGACCGGCCGCTCCTTCGAAGTGAGGGAAAGCGCGGCAGGT
>JBILMW010000196.1:0-4298 GCA_044375335.1 Terrimicrobiaceae bacterium
GCGTGCGGCTTGATGGGAGCGAAGCGGCGTGATGGCAGAGCTGTCCCGTCTTGGGTCAAGCCAACCGAAGCCCCGGGCAGGGCGGAGAAAGCACATCGCAGATGGCCCGCAGGGCGCAGCGAGCAGGAGCGCGAGCAAGGCAAAAGTTGACCAAGGGTTTGCGTGCGGCGTCGCCTGAGGAATAAACCTCCCACCATGAAACGCTACGGCTCCATGATCCGGCTCCGCCCGGAAAAATACGAGGAATACAAACGGCTGCACGCCGCCGCTTGGCCCGAGATCCTCGCAAAGATCACCGAATGCGGGATTCGCAACTACTCGATCTACCACAAGGACGGCTTTCTGTTTTCCTACTTCGAGTATGTCGGAAACAACTTCGATGCCGACATGGCGCTGATAGCGACCGACCCGCGCACGCAAGAATGGTGGGCCGTCTGCAAGCCCTGCCAGGAACCGCTCGAATCGCGCCAACAAGGCGAGTGGTGGGCCGACATGGAAGAACTCTTCCATCACGACTAATACCCAAGCCTCATAGTGCAGGGATCCCCAATTTTAAATTGGGCTCAATTGGCGAAAAAGGCTTTTCAGAGAAAGCCTGCGTCGCGCGTTCTGGAATCGACAAAATTGTGAAGGCGTTACCTTGCTCGCGCGACAGAGTGATTTTGATCTCGCCTTAAACATTTTGACCGAGTGCGCAGAACTGCCAAGGATTCACCTCAACAACACGCGCAATTTTCCATGACCAAACTCCTCTCCAAATTCACCGTCGGCGACACAATTATCCGCTTCGACGCACCCGCCGAAGGCAAGGGCGCGCCGCAGCTCTCGCTTCATCCGAAATCGCTCGCGCCGGTGAAGCAGCGCGAATTCCTGCCTCCGGATGTCGAAATCGTAGGCCTGCCAGCCATGTGGCAACCTGTGCGCGCCTGGTCGCTGGATGCGCTCGTGCAGCTCAAGTGCATGGAGGACATCTACGGCGGATCCTTTTCCCAAGGTCGCACGATGCGCTCAGGGCATTCCACGGCCGTTCTTGAATTCATCGGTCAGAAGGTCCACAAGAAAAACGGCGGCACCAACATCGTCACCACGCTCAAGCATCCCTCGGGACTGCGCTGCGAACATCAACTTTCTTGGCAGGGGAATGTGCCGGTTTTTTCCAGCCGCGTGAGTGTGCGCAACGCCGGCAAGAAACCGGTGACCCTCGAAATGCTCAGCAGTTTTTCGCTCGGTGGCATGACGCCTTACGCCCATGACGACGCGCCGAATCGATTGCTTGTGCATCGCTATCGTTCGACCTGGAGTGCCGAAGGCCGCCTCGACACGCAAGGCATCGAGGATCTGCAACTCGAGCGTTCTTGGATCGGTCACGGCATCGCCTGCGAACGCTTTGGTCAGGTCGGCTCGATGCCGGTGCGGGGATTTTTCCCCTTCGTCGCGCTCGAGGATCGCGAGGCCGGTGTTCTCTGGGGTGCGCAACTCGCCTGTCCCGGCTCGTGGCAGATGGAGGTGTTCCGCAAGGATGATTTCGTCGCGCTATCGGGTGGTCAGGCCGACCGCGAGTTCGGGCATTGGTTCAAAACATTGAATGCGGGCGAAACCTACGAGACGCCCGTCGCGACGATCGGCTGCATCAAGGGCAATATTGATCAACTCGCGCAGCGACTCAGTTCCGCACAGGAAGGCCCGCTGGCGAATTTGCCCAAGATCGAAAACGAACTGCCCATCGTCGTGAACGAGTGGTGCACCAGCTGGGGCAATCCCTCTGAGGAAAATCTGCTGGCGCTGGCCCAACGGATCAAAGGGACGCCTGCCAAATACCTGGTGATTGATGCGGGCTGGTATCAGGCGGAAGGGACGAGCTGGTCCTCGGGGCATGGCGATTGGGAGGTGAGCAACCGCCTTTTTCCCGATGGTCTCGCCGCAGCCGCCCAAGCCATCCGCGAGTGCGGATTGATTCCCGGGCTTTGGTTCGAGATGGAGACCCTTGGAATTCACTCTGCCCGTGGAGCCAATGAAGACGCGCTGCTGCGTCGCGATGGACGGGTGCTGGATGCAGGCCGGCGTTTCTGGGATTTTCGCGATCCGCACACGTTCGATTATCTGACCAAGAAGGTGATCGACCTTTTGCGCGACAACGGCTTCGGCTACCTCAAGGTGGATTACAACGAGACCATCGGTTTCGGTGTCGATGGGGCCGAGTCGCCCGGCGAGGGACTGCGGCAGCATCTGGAGGGTGTCCAGAAATTCTTCCGCAAGATGCGCGAGGAGATTCCCGATCTCGTCATCGAGAATTGCTCGTCCGGCGGCCATCGTCTCGAACCTTCGATGATGGGCCTTTGTGCAATGGGATCATTTTCCGATGCGCACGAGACCCTCGAGATCCCGATCATCGCCGCCAACCTCCAGCGCCTCATCCTGCCACGCAAGTCCCAGATTTGGGCCGTGCTGCGCAAGAACGACACCGCACAGCGCCTCGCCTACTCGCTTGCTGCCACCTTCCTCGGCCGCATGTGCCTTTCCGGCGAGGTCCATGACCTCTCAGCTGCACAATGGAAGCTCAGCGTTTCCGCCATGGAACTCTACCGCCGCGTCTATCCGATCATCCGCGATGGTCACTCCACCTTCCACAGCGAGACAGGCAAAAGCTGGCGCCACCCGCAAGGCTGGCAAGCCGTGCTGCGCATTTCGAAGAATGGCAAACGCGCCCTGCTCGTCGCCCACACCTTTGGCAAAAATTTTCCAAAGTCCGTGCAAATCCCGTTCGCCGACAGCGGATGGAAAATCGATGAGGCCTGGCCCGAAAAACAAGGCCTGTCGGCAACCCTCAAAGGCAAATCCCTGCAACTCAACCTCACCGGGGAGTTCCGCGCCTGCGTCGTCAGCCTGCGACGGGGCTGATTGATTGCGGATTTGGGATTGCGGCGAAGTGCGTATCCGCCTACGCGCTTCGCAACTTCGGCGTGATGCAGTGTCGGATTGAAGAAAAAATTGAATTTTTACATTGAAGATAGTAAGTTTGTTTAATGAGTTTCGCACAGGTTCTTGAAGAGTTGCCGCGCTTCAGTGTGGCCGAGCGGCAAGAGTTGTTGAGGAATGTTTTGGAGCTGGAAGAGGATGGGCTTTCGGAGCCCGAATTGGCGCTGGTGGAGCAGCGGCTTGCAGCCTACCAAGCGGATTCTTCAAGGGCTGTCCCAGCGGGCATCATGGCGGAGAGGGTTCGCAAGAGATTTTCTTCGTGAATTGGAAAGTTGTCGTTTTGCCCGAATTTTTCTCCGATTTGGAGGAGGCTGCGGACTGGTATGAGCATAAACTGGAAGGACTCGGAGCGAGATTTGCAGGCAAGGTTCTAGACGTCTGGGCGGATTTGGCAGTCAATCCTTTGCTAAATTCTAAAAAACTACCTCGACGAAATATCCGTTGGCGATACCCGGACAAATTTCCCTACAAAGTCGTCTACTCTGTGGAGGAGGAAACAAAAACTGTCGTGGTCGTAGCATTGCTTCACGCTGCAAGACATGCGGAGATTCTTCGTAAGCGGATTCGAGGTATCTGAAACCAAGGAACCGTCCACCGCCTGCGCCAAGGTGATGACGCAAGTCGCACGTGACGGGAGAGCGTCACGCGAGAACCTCTAAAAGGCGCTTTCAGGGAATCGCAGTCTCATCATCAAGGCACTGGGCGCCTTTAGCTTGCATTCAAAATCCGTAAAAACTTGGAGGGTCCTCTACTTTGGTAAAGGGAAAGAGAATTTATATGGAGCATTCGCAAGCCTGCGGCATACGAACTCGTCGCCCACGGCAACATCGAAACCCCGATCCTAACCCCCTACCCCGTAGATTGGATCACCTCCAGCAGCCATGAGATTGTGCAATCCATGGTCAAACAAATCCAAACCGTCCTCGACGGCCAGCCGGCAAAACCCATCCGACTGACATACCGCTCAGCTTGGTAAGACAAGGCGCAGGTTTAAGAGCAACCTGGGTCGAAACTCGAAGCGGCGTTTCGTAACCCAGGGTAGGGACTGCCAGGCCCTTGGCGTCCCAATCTTCAGCTGCGAAGCGGCGTCCGAGGGGAGCATGACCGTCTCGGTCGTGCAGGCGGCAGGTGTTGATTTGGGCGTTTTGGCGGAGAGGTGTCTGGCTGTTATTCCACACCTTCCGTGTTTGATATTTGGGCCATGCCGGAGGATGGCCCTGCTATGAAGCCGGTTTGGTCAACGATAAAAAAGAATCCCATCGCAGACCTCGTGCTTTTTTCAAAGCGCGCGGATTGCGTTCTCTGTTCCCCTCGAATGCCCC
>JBILMW010000003.1:0-43232 GCA_044375335.1 Terrimicrobiaceae bacterium
CTCGTTTGGAAATTGGTTGTCGTCGGACATCACTAAACGGCTAAAGCAAGACAGGGGTCTGGGCAACGGATTTTTCGACCTGCAAGCGGAGCTGTCCGCAGGCTGCGGCGATGTCGTGCCCCTTCTCACGGCGGAGGGTGGCCTCGATTCCGGACTGTTGGAGGATTTTGAGAAACGCCTCCTGGTGGACTTCGTCCGGGCGATCCCACTCCAGCCCCTCGACGGTGTTGTAGGGGATGAGGTTCACCTTGGCGTTGACGCGGCGGGCCTGGCGGGCGAGGAGGCGGGCCTGCTCGGGGGAGTCGTTGATGTCGCGGATGAGAATGAACTCGAAGGTGAGGCGTTGTTTTTTCAGACGCACATAATCCTCGCAGGCGGAGAGGAGTTCCTCGACGGGGTATTTTTTGTTCACGGGCATGATGCGGCCGCGGACATCATCAGTCGCCCCATGGAAGGATATGGCGAGCCGCACCTGGAGTGGCTGCTCGCCGAGGTCGCGGATACGCGGCACGAGGCCGGAGGTCGAAACCGTCATGTGGCGGGCGCCGACGCCGACGCCCCAGGGTGCGTTGAGAATGCCGATCGCGCGGAGGAGATTGTCGTAGTTTGCCATCGGCTCGCCCATGCCCATGAAGACGATGTTGTTGATCTTCTCGCCGCTCTCGGCTTCGACTTGCAGGAATTGGTCAACGATCTCGCCAGCGGTTAGGTTTCTTTTCCAACCCTCGAGCCCGCTGGCGCAGAATTTGCAGCCGTAGGCGCAGCCGACCTGGCTGGAAATGCAGATCGTGCGGCGGTCAGAAGCCTCGCCGTAGAGAGCCGGGGAGGCGGGAATGAGGACACTCTCGATGAGTTGGCCATCGGCAAGGCGGAAAAGAAATTTTCTGGTCGTGTCCCGCGCACCGGTTTCGCGGATTTTGAGGAGGCGGGCGGCGGGGAACTCTGCCTCCAACCTCTCACGGAGAGCGGCGGGAAGATTCGACATCTCCCGCCAATCACGAACGCGGCGCTGGTAAATCCACTCCAGCACTTGGGCGGCGCGATAGGCTGGCTGGCCCCATTCAGCCAAGCGCTCCTCCCAGTCGGTTTTTGTCAACGAAAGAGCTTCCATGTCACTCCCGGCGCGACCAGCGGTCCCGATCCGCGAAGAGGATGCACTCTCCATCGATCGGCAGAGGTGTGAAGACAGGCAACGAAAAGCCCTGCACATTCGGTGGGCGGGTGATCATGAAAACCCAATCGGTGTAGGGGCCTTTGTAGATATCGCTGAAGAGCGGACGGTTTCCAGTGATGGGCGTGAGGTAGAGTCCGGAGAGTGGCGCGCCCAGCACACGAAAATCGCTGATGCGGTTAAAGTCCTTGATGGTCTTCGGCAGAAGGAGGGATTTACGCTGGGCATACCATGCGGTCGCCCAGGGCATATCGGTCGCGATGGCTTCATCCTTGCCATACCATTCACCCAGAACGGCGATGAACGGCGGCACATAGGGCGGCCACTGGATGGCCATGTCTTTTCCCGCAAAGAGCGTAGCCAGCATCGGCAAGGCACAAAGAAAAACGACAACGCCCAGAAAAACACTGCGCATCGCTGGAATCCCGATTTCAAGCCGGTTCCAAAGCACGATCAGGAATGCCAGTCCGTAGAAGACAAAAAGCGGGATGAACAAAACATAGAATTGGTTCGAAGAAACAACCCCCTCGACGCCGCACAGGCCCATTCCAACAAAGGCGCCAAGCCACATTAGAACCACGCACAAGCGGAAGGCGGAGGTCGCCGGGGATTTGAATCGGTGGAGAAGCGAGATAAAAAACGCCACAGCCACAATGTTCATTCCGAGAAATGGAAAGATTTTATCCGACTGGGCAAAGACGGCATTTTTAAGCCGGTTGAAGGGATGGATTCCCGAAAGCGGTGGAGGCTCGTTCAGCGAGCGCAGGTAGATGGTCTCGGCGGTGTTGACGGGAGCAACGAGTTCGTAGCCCGCAAGGCCGAGGGGATTCCCGCAGACGGCGTAGTTCCGGACAGCCCAGGGAAGCGTGAGAATCAAAAGTGCGGCCAGCGCTACAAGGCCTGCAATGCCGCGCGGATGGAAATAAAAGAGGGTGAAGACCAGCCATCCGAGGAAAATCCAGAGTGTCGCCCCGTGAGCCAGAACCATGAGGCCGAAAACCGCGCCGGCAGCAAAAAGGAACATGAGCGATGGCACAAACTCGTCGCGTTTTTCCATAGCCTTCAAGGTGAGCCAAGCGGCGCCGGAAAGGAGGAGGAGGAGGAGCATTTGAGGCAGTCCGGACAAGGAAAACTGCCACATCAGATCGCTGAGGATAATGATGGCGGAGCCGAGAAGAGCGATCAGTTTGTCAAAGAGACGGCAGGCCACATGATACCAAATCCAGACGGAGAGGAAAAAAAGCAGGATGGCAGTGCCGGCGATCACCCTGTCGCCGACATAGACCAAGTCGGTCGGCGTGAGCTTCCAAGAGGACTCGACCATTTTGAGCGGGATGGAATTGATAAGCGGATTGAGCGGGGACTGGAAAAAATCTGGGAACTCGTCCTTGGGGACTTTTTTTCCTGCCGTCTCGAGTTGCCAAATCGCAAGCGGGCGGATGTATTGCGTGGAAAATCCATTTCCCATGGCGAGTTGGCGGGCGATTTGAGCCTGATCCATCGCCGTGGCGCTTGAGAGTCCGCGGAACTGAACGAAAAGATAGAGAAGGGTGAGAGTTAAAATGAGGGCGCCGAACATCGCCACCCGGATGACTGGAACGAGTCCACCCTGGTCGAGGGAGTGGACCATGTCTTGAAGGCTTTTTCCTGATTGTGCCATTTTTTTAAGTGTGTAGTAGGCGTTTGGAGAGATTCAATTCCTTGAGGCGACGATGCAATGTGCGGCGGCTGATGCCGAGTTTCTTGGCGGCTTCACTGCGGTTTTGACGGCAATCCTCAAGCGCGCGGAGGATAAGTGAGGTCTCGGTGTCGCGCAAATTCAATCCGCTGGGAGTAGTGGATGGGTGGTTTTGATCGAGTGCAGCGATTTTTGGCGCGCGGAGGGTCGCCGGCATGTCGCGCAAGGTGATTTGCGGGCCGCAGGCCATGACGACGCCGTGCTCCACCGCCGCGCGCAATTCGCGGACATTCCCAGGCCAATCGTATTCC
This sequence comes from Terrimicrobiaceae bacterium, assembly GCA_044375335.1. GTDB lineage: Bacteria > Verrucomicrobiota > Verrucomicrobiia > Chthoniobacterales > Terrimicrobiaceae > UBA967. The sequence goes on from JBILMW010000003.1 coordinate 3,161, forward strand.
AGAATCTGCCGCATGGCCTCCGGGGTGAGTTCACGATGAGGTTTCCCGTTTTCGAGTGCGGTTTCCCGCAAAAAGGCATCCACCAAAAGAGGGATGTCCACCTTGCGGTCGCGGAGGGGCGGCATGGTGATGGGAACCACATGCAGGCGGAAGAAAAGGTCGTCGCGGAATTTGCCCTCGGCGACAAGTTTGGAGAGATCCTTGTTGGTTGCGGCGATGAGGCGCACATCGGCCGTAAGCGTTTCCCCGCCCCCCACCCTTTCGAAGGTTCTTTCGCCGAGGACGCGGAGGATTTTGACCTGTGTGGTGAGGTCGATCTCTCCGATCTCATCGAGAAAAAGTGTGCCGCCCTTGGCCTGCTCGAATCGCCCGATGCGGCGCTCGAAGGCTCCGGTGAAGGCGCCTTTTTCATGACCGAAAAGCTCGCTGGCGAGAAGCTCAGGCGTGAGGGAGGCGCAGTGGACGGCGACGAATTTCTCCTTCGCCCGGGGACTGAGTTCGTGGATGGCATGGGCCGCAAGTTCCTTGCCGGTGCCGCTCTCGCCTTGCACGAGCACATTGGCGCGTGAGGGAGCGACCTGCTTGATGGTGTCAAAAACCTCCACCATCGCGGGAGATCGGCCGATCATGCCATCAACGCGGAACTGGTTCTGAACCTTCGAGCGGAGTTCCTTGTTTTCGCGACTGGTGTTGCGTTCGCGGAGGGCACGCTTGATGAGGATTTCGAGCCGGTCGATGTTCACTGGCTTCGTAACAAAGTCGTAAGCACCACGCTTCATCGCTTCGACAGCGGTATCCACGGAACCGTAGGCGGTCATCATGATGCAAATCGGCGGGTTCGCTTTTTTAACAATCCGCTCAATGAGAGACATGCCATCATCCCCGCCGAGCCGCAGGTCGGTGAGCACGACATCCACCGGCACGCTCTCCAGAGTGGCCAGGGCACCATCAGCATCCGGCGCGACATAAACCTCAAACTCGGTATCCAGCGCATTGCGGAGACCGTCGCGGGTATTTTTTTCGTCATCAACAATGAGCAGCGTTGCGGACATCGCCACGAGTAGAAAGCAAACACGCCGCCGCATCAATGCTGCGCTCGGAGCGGCAATTCAAACAAAGGGCAGCAGCGGGAAGTTTCGTTTCAGAACCGGCTCGACGGGGGCTTTGAGCCATTTCGACAAAACGGTCGCGTAAACGCTGCGGAAGTCGACGCCATGAATCATGTCGCCATCGTGCAATTGCGTGAGGCTGGGAGCGACTCCGAAGATGCCTGGCTTCACTTTTCCGCCAACAACGAAAAGTGGAGCGGCGGCGCCATGGTCCGTGCCACCGCTGGCATTTTCCTGAACCCGGCGGCCAAACTCACTGAAGCTCATCAGAAGGACCCGATCAAAATTGCCTTGGGCCTTCAAATCCGCGCAAAAAGCGGAAAGCGAGGAGTCGAGTTCCGCCATGAGCCTTTCATGTGCGCCGGCTTGGTTGCTGTGCGTGTCGTAGCCACCTTGGGACACATAGTAAACCCGCGTGGGCATTCCCCCGCCGATGAGTCTGGCAACGAGATTGAGCGAATCCGCAAGCCTGTTCGACGGATAGGAGGCTCCTGGCCGGGTGCGTTTGATGATCTCGGCCACCTTGTCGGAGCTCATGACGGCATCGAGTGAGGTTCGTTGGAGAAAATCCAGCGTATCACCGCTTGCATCTGCGTGCCCGGCGAGCATTCCGATGCTGCCTCCATCCATCTGCCCGGACTCGAAATCATTCACCGAGCGGAAAAACTCGTCCGCCGCATTGCGGTCGGATGCACTTTTGAGGTCGAAGCGGAATTGCTCCGGCCGGGAGAATGAGATCCCGCGCGGTTCTGGCGCGGCAAAAGCCTGAGGAGTCTGGGATCCGATACTCACGCCAACGGCTGGGTCCTCGCCCTTGCAGCAGGAGTCGAAGTAGCGGCCCATCCATCCATACTTTTCCGTCACCTCACTCTCGGATGCTGTTTGCCAAATCTCAGTCGAACGAAAATGCGAACGGTTCGGATTCGGATAGCCCACGCCTTGCACTATCCCAAGGTGTCCCTCGTCGTAGAGCGACTTGAGCCCCTCGAGTTTGGGGTTCAATCCGAAATGGTCGTTCAATCGCAGGGTCTTTTCGCCGGGGATCGCGATGGTCGGCCGGGCACGAAAGTAGGCATCGTCGGCAAACGGCACGAGAGTGTTGAGTCCATCGTTGCCTCCCGCAAGTTGAAGCACGATGAGAATCGGGCTGTCCTTGCCCGTGGCGGTCTGAATGGCGGAGTCCGCAGCCATGGCGTCCAGCGTGAAAAATGTGCGCTCCAGAAAAGCAGGAATCGTCCATGAGACGGCACCACCGAGAAGGGAGGTGCGAAGGAATTGTCTTCGGGTGTGGAGGGTATGTTTCATGTCAATTGGAAGTCTGGGGTGCTCATCAACAAATGGACGATATCGCGGCGGGCGGCGGGCGCATTTCCATTTTTCTCCAAATGGTGAAAAGTCTTTTCGCTCAACTCAGGGTTCATGGGACCTTGGAAGAGACGCCAGGCGAGAAGGTCGCACGCCTGCTGCGGCGTTGCCGCAGCGGGAAGGATTTTTTCAATATCCGGCGCGGAATCACCCCCTCCCCTCACGAGCGTGCCGGATAGGTTGTAACGCAAGAGAAGGGTGGAGGAGCTGATCCAAGCTCGGCCGCCATCCCATCCCTTCACATTCGGCGGAGCGAAGAGTGTCTGGCCGAGTTGTTCAAGTGTGTTGTGGACCACCTTGAAATCCGGCAGGGGCCTTTCGAGAACTTTGCAGGTCTGGATGAGCCACTGGATGGGGCTCTTGATCTGACGCCGCCGGTATTTGGGAGAGTAGAACTCGCGGCTGAGAAAAATTCTTTCGAGAAAGTCTCCTGTTTGAAGACCAGAGGCGCGGTATTCAGAGGCCAAAACTTCGTTCAATGAAGCAGCGGGTTTTTCGCCGACATAGAAATTCCAAATTTTCGCCGAGAGAAACTCCGCGCACTGCGGTTGGGATACAATAAGATCAACTGTCGCATCGCCATCGAAAGCACCGGTTTTGCCGAAGATTTTTTTCACGCTGGCGTCGTGGTTTTTTCGGCCGAAATGAAAAGCGCCGGTTTCGGGATTGATGCGGTAGCCGGTGAAGGCGCGGGCCGCCTCTTGAATATCCTCCTCGCTGTAATTCCCCTCGCCGAGGGTGAACAATTCCATGAGTTCGCGAGCGAAATTTTCATTCGGATGACCCGCCTTGCTTGAGTTCAGGTCAAGGTAGCGGATCATGGCGGGGTCTTTCGCCATCTCCTTAGCAAAAGGCGCAAAGGGGCCGAATGCGCGGGCGCGAAGGGTTTGATTTTGTTGCAAAACAAGGAAGGGGTCGTTGACCTTTTGGATGCTTGTCGCCCAATGGCCATGCCAAAAAAGAACACACTTCTCGCGGGCCGGGTAGGTCGTGGAGGCCATGCGCTGAATCCACCAGGCACGGGTCTCCTGAGTTCGCTCCCTCGCCTGCATGTTCATGATTTTTCTCTTCTCCGCTACCTCTTCAGGCGTCATGGAGTCGTTTCCGGGGCGCTGAAACTTCATCGGAGCGAACTCCGGAGCGGGAAAGAGATCCTCCTCCTCGCCTGCCTTCAAGAGACTGCGAACCGCTGCTGCATGCCCCATCGAATGGAGGCGCTGGATTTCCTCAGGCGAACCGCCGAACGCGGCGCGATTCAAAAGATGCGCGGCGGCGGCAAGAGTCCATTCGTGGGAGGGCAGCGGTGTGAGCATATGAATTTAAACACGCGACTCCCGCCAGAGTTGCGCTCGGAGTTTGGAGGCGCTGTTAGCGGCGCCCGCCCCCGAAGCGTGGCGGAGGCAATGCGGCGGATGGCCCCCACACCCGCCAGTCATTCCACTGCTGAACAGCGAGCACGGTGTTTTCGGAGGCTGCAGTGTTTTGATTGGCGATTTCCTGCTGGAGCTCGAGTTCGCGGTATTTCGAGTAGTCCGTCTGGTTTCCAATATAGGCGATGCTTTGATCCGGGCAGGCGTAGAAATAGTAGACCTCATCGCCTTTGAGCTTGCGCTCGACTTTGTAGGGGCGCGCCGACTCGAGGGAGAGTTGGCGTTCGGTGGTGTTGGCCGGCAGAACCTTGAATCCAGCGGCCGCCAAAAGCCTCTCAGTATTGGAGCGATCAGCCTGCTCGATGGCTGCGCACCCGGAAAAAAATAGAACGATCAGCGGGAGGAGGAATTTCATGAAACAAGAACATCGAACAAAATAACCGCGACATAAGCAAAATAAATGCATTTCGATATCTCTACGCATGATTTCCGTCTTGAGTTTCCCTTTGACAAACGGAATAGTAGGAGCGCTTCCGACGCTATCATCTATGCAATACGGTTCCAGCGACCCATTTTATTTCGGTCCAAGGTCTGAATTCATCGCGTCACTCATGTTCTTTGCGGTGTGCGTTAAGCACACACTCGCAAGGGGGTGCGCATCGTCGGCAGCAGAACTGCCGTCCGCGCCGTTCCTGTGGAGAGGATTTCTCCGCACGGCGGGTCGGCCACGCAACGCAATACTAGAAACCATGTCATCAGAATACTCACCCAGCGGAACACGCCGCTCGTCACGCCGAGGGTCCGGCCGACGCTCCGATCGCGGCAGCCGATCCGGCTCCGCCCAACACGAAAACAAACCCAAAGCCAAAAAATCGCTCCTCGCACGCATCCTCGGATTCCTGACCGGTAAACAAGAGGAACCAAAAAGACCCACTCGCGATCGCGAGGAACGCTCTCCCCGCAGCAGCGAAAGCGCATCCTCGGAGCGCCCCGCGCGCGAGCGCCAGAGCCGCAGCGAACGCCCAACCGGCATGCGCACACCCGAGGTGGTCGAAGTCACTTCGCCCCGCCTCTATGTCGGCAACCTCTCGTTCGACGCTGGCGAAAGCGATCTCTTCGACCTCTTCAACGGAGTCGGATCAGTGCAGAATGTCGAAATCGTTGTGAATCGCCACAACATGCGCTCCAAGGGATTTGCCTTTGTGCAAATGCAGTCGGTGGATGAAGCAAAACGCGCTGTCTCGGATCTCCACGACAAGGAATTCATGGGACGCAAACTCGTGGTGAGCGGAGCCAAAGCTCTTGAGGAGCGCCGCTCCGAACGCACCGCCGCCCCGGCCGCTGAGTAACACACAAACATCCTTCGCCAAGGGGCCCCGTCCGATCATCGTGACGGGGCCCACAGGCGCGGGAAAATCCGCTCTCGCCGTCGCGCTGGCGCTCCACCTCGGAGGAGAAATCGTAGGGGCGGATGCTTTTCAAATTTACGCCGGACTGCCGATCCTCACGGCCCAAGCTACGCCGGCCCAGCGCGCGCTGGTTCCCCACCACTTGGTGGGTTTTTTAGATCTCAAGCAAGGCTTCGATGCTGCGATCTATGCAGAAGAGGCTTGGCGCTGCATCCGAGACATCCAATCGCGCGGTCGCGTGCCGATTTTAACCGGAGGAACCGGCCTCTACCTGAAAGCCCTCACGCACGGCTTGGCGGAATTGCCCAAGACCGATCCTGCCTTGCGCGCCCGCATCACGGCCATGCCTATTGAAGATGCGCTGGCGGAGTTGTCTGAGAAAGACCCGGCTGCACCTGCTGCGATTGATACTCAAAATCCCGTGAGAGTCCGCCGCGCTCTCGAAATCGTTATTCTCACTGGAAAGCCCTTGGCTGAATCCCGTGACGCTTGGAGCAAGGACAAGGGGCTTTTTCGCGGGCTCGTGCTCACGCGGGATCGCGAAGATCTGCGCACTCGCATCGCCGCGAATGTTGAAGCCATGTTTCTTTCCGGCGTGGTTAACGAAGTCCATGCCGCCGCTCATGCGGGAGAGGGCGCACGCCGCGCCATCGGCTTTCAAGAAATTCAACAACTCATCCGGGGCGAGATCAGCGAAGTGGACTGCAAGGCCGCCATGGTGATGGCGACCCAACGCTACGCGAAACGCCAATTGACCTGGGGACGCACCCAATTTACTTTTCCCTCGCTGAATATAAGCGAATTGCCCTCTCCCGAGGCCGCAGTTTCAGCCGCCCTCGCCATATTGGATTCCCACGCCCCATGCCCCCCGATATAACTCTTCAACAACGACCCTGCCGATTCTGGCATGGCGCGTGGGGGTTGATTTTTTGCCTTTTCCTAGCCGGATGCCAAACCCGCATGGTCATTGACACATCTCCCGATGGAAGAGAGGCGCAGGTTTTCTCCGGCACGCCGACATTGGTGGAGTATGGAATGGCCTCGTGGTATGGAGGGCGCTGGATTGGCCGCTTGACGGCGAATGGCGAGACCTACCGCGCTGGGGATTTCACGGCGGCACATAAGAAACTGCCATTCAACACTCGCGTTCGGGTTATCGATTTGAAAACCGGCAACTCGATCATCGTGCGGGTCAACAATCGCGGTCCTTATATCAAGGGTCGCATCATTGACCTAAGCGTCGCCGCCGCAAAAAAACTCGGCACCTACGACCGCGGCATCGCAAAAGTCCGAATTGAAGCCCTGCGTGAAATTCCGCTGCTCACGAAGTCCAATGTGCGTGCCATCAATCCGCCAAAACCTCCGGGCGTGAAGGCTACGCCTCCCGCAGCTCAAACAGGGCAAATGCCCAAAATTTTGAAGACAAACTAACCGGGAGCCAAAGGATGGGCGATGTGCGGCAAGACTCCGCTTTCCTCGATTTCGACCTCGCGCTCCATGCCGAGGAGTTCGAGGAGAACTTTCACACGGGCCTGGGCAGGAAGAACCTGAGTGACGATGGCCCGAATTCCGCTGAAGGCCCCTTTGAGAACCTGCACCTCGCTGCCCACCTCGATCTGTGTGCGGATTTCCACCGTTTCCGCATCCACCACAACCTCACGCAAGGCTTTGATAATATCCTCCCCGACAACCGCTGCAATGCCTCCAAACTTGACGATGTGGGATACTCCATGGCATGCGCCCAAATGACGGTGTTGGTTCCGGTAGTTGAAGCGCGCAAACAAATAACCCGGAAACATTGCTTCCGTGACACGCACTCGGCCGCTCCGCCGCGCCCGCTCAAATCGAAGCATCGGACAAAAAACCTCCGCGCCAATATCCCTCAGAATGCTGCGCTTGGCGGCGGATTCCTGCCGTGGCTTGCATTTTATGCAAAACCACTGGAACTCTTCATTTTCAAAATCATTCATCAAAAATCGGGCTATAAACTCACCAAAAACTTTGTGGCACTTCGATCCTGTCGCCAGGTTTAAGGCGAATATCCTTCTCAGGATCTTTACGGACATCTTTGACATTAACGATGGTCACCTTGCCATCGCGGAGAAGACGGACTTTTTTCTGGTCAGCGAACTCGGTGAATCCGCCCGATGCGCTGATTGCACCAAGAAGAGTAAGGTCTGCTGTGAAAGGAACCCGTTGAGGAGCTTTAACTTCCCCTCCAGTATTCACAAAACGCGCCGTGTTTGGAATAGTGAGTGTGATGGATGGATTTGTATAGATTTGTTGAGAGCGATAGGCATTCTCTATAGCTCTCTGAAGATCCGATTGCGTGGTTTGGTCGGCTCGGATTTTCCCAATATGAGGAAGATTTACATAACCATCTCCATCAATTGCATATGGACCAGTGACCTGCTGCACTTCCTCGGGAGGCACTCCACCAATCCGCAACTCAATCGTGTCTCCAGACCTCAAAAGAGCATCCTGAGCTAAAACCAAATGTGGTATAAAAACAAGGAGCGCAAGAAGCAGTTTTAGAAGAATTTTAATATTCACTATTTTTATCTTTTGTTTTTACAGGTTGAACCACTTGAACGGAATCAACATTCGATTCCGTCTGTTTTTTTTGCGGATTTGCAACCGGTTTATGATAATAATTGTAGTAGCTTGTATAATATTCGTAAGATTGGTCGTGGCGAACATCCACATTGTTGAGAACAACGCCAAGCGTTTTACCTCCCACATTGTCCACAGCCAATTTGACTCGCTGGAGCATGCTCTTGGGGAACCTGCGGTGCTGAACGACAATGATTGTAAGATCAACCTCACTCGACAACACAGAGGCATCACTAACACCCAAGATTGGAGGCGAATCGAAGAAGACGATATCAAAGCGACTTTTCGCGTCTTGAATCATATCCAACATGCGCTGGGAGTTTAATATACCCACTGCATCGCTTGGGAGCAATCCACTGGGGAGGAAATAGAGATTGTCAATCTTAGTTTGCTTTACAACATCTTCTAATTCACAATTCTTTGTAAGGTAGTCACTCAAGCCTGCCTTATTGTCCACTCCAAAAATTCTGTGCTGCGAAGGTCTGCGCAGATCGGCATCCACCAGAAGTGTTGTGTATCCCCCTTTGGCAAATGTGTAAGCTAGGTTATTAAGAGTTGTGGATTTACCTTCTCCCGGCCCCCCACTCACTATTGTGATTGAACTTGCGGATGGTGATTTGCGGTTGAATTCAATATTCGTGCGCATGATGCGGTAGGCCTCAGAATCGGGATTGTCATCCTTGCCATCAATCAGAAGACTTATATTCTTTGGAATCACCGCCAAGACAGGCACTTTCAGAAGAGACTCCACCTCCTCCAAGGTCTTCACGCTTGTATCAAGATACTCAATGAAAAATGCCAAGCCCACGCCGAACCCTACCCCGACGACGACACCAAGAATCATGTTCAGCAAAACCCGAGGTCGCGAAGGGAAATCCGCAGGTTCCGCACGCTCCCAAATCACAGCCGGATCTTGAGGCATCGTTCGCTGCATTGTTTCCGTGGAAAGCCGCATCTCAGCAGCCTCTAAAATTCGCTTGGCCTGTATATAGTTATTTTTAGCCTCATAGTAACCCGAGGCGCGTGTTTTTGATGTCTGTTGCTTGCTTTGAGATTCTCTCAGCCTTTGCTCCAATTCCTTGATGGACTCCTCACCAATTCGAATATTGGCTTCCATGCTGGCGCGCAAAGAGGCGATCTGTGATGCCAACTGCTTCGACATCACTTCCTTTTTAGCACGCATGGATTTTACAGTCGGATGATTGCTGCCAAGTCCACTATTGAGCAGACGCGCTTCTTCAGATGCAACTTCTTGATACTGAGGAAGCATTTGAATGATGGTCGGATCCTGAACATCAAGCGTGCTGATGCTGCGCATGATCTGATCATCGGTCAACTTGCTGATCTGCTCGTATTTCGCACGAAGGGAGGAAAGCCTGAGACGCTCTGTGCTCACTTGCTGCTCGACTGAGAGCAAAACTTCGTTTGCCGCCTGCATCGGGTCCACAACGCTATCGGGATTTAAGTCTTGAATTTCATTTTCAATACGGATTTTTTGAGCCTCTGCACGCAGTTCATCAACCCGGCGACTCTGTTTCGCCACTTCATCCTTCAACTGGATAAGCGAGCGGTTAACAGTGCCTTGCTGCTCTCCGATACGGCGACGCTGGTATTCCTCAGCGATGCGGTTGGCAATTTCCGAGGCTTCGTTTTTATCTTGGTCCAGAACGCTGATTTGGATGAGTTCAGTGTTTCGAATTTCTCGAACATCGATCATTTTTCGAAGACGGAAGACCGTTTGCTCCTTACCTACAATACCATAGAGCTTTTTCCACTTCTGCTCGAGGCCGAGTGCCTCGATGACTGGATAGAGAATTTCTTTACGCTGAATGATCTCAAATTGCGTTGTGATAAAACGGGGGTCAAATCCCCCACCACCCCCACGATCATCAAACAACTTTAGGTAGGTGTCATTCTGGTTGATCTGCATCGTGACACTGGATTCGTATTGCTTCGGAAGAAAATAGGTAACCACACCCGTGGTAATGACAACAAGCAGGAATACGAGAACAATAAGAGGAAGCCGTATTCGAATGACGCGCCAATAGTCTAGGAAGTGGAGTTGAAGTTCGTTGGATTCTTCCTTATTCATTTTTGATAATGTCTATGTAGGCAGATTGTTTGCAAGTGGGCAAACAGTATAGAGCCTAACCCATAGTCGGCAAACCAAAGCGCGAGGCCGACCAGAAAGCGCGATTCAGAATTAAGATATTTAATACAAATATGTAGTAAATCCCCAGCAGTTAAAACTGCATATTGGCTCCTACGAACACCACATTACGGGTGTAACTCAACTGCTCCGAGGCAGGGGCAGCATCCACGGTGCGCGTGTATCCACCTTGGAGTTCAAAAGATTTATTTATCTTGAAATTCGCTCCTACACTGAACTCGACAATGTTTTCATAAAAATCAGAGTTGGGATCCTGCTTGTCAAATTCATTGTAAAAATTGTTCTGATAGTTAGCACCCAGGTTAAAGGAAAGCTTCGGCGTGATGCCCTGCACAATATTGACCCCTAGGCGAAAAGTATTGCGTGTCGCCGCGCCATTCAATCCAGAGGCCTCGGTTCCGTAGCGGAGATTCAGACCGATGCTGGAATTCTTCTGGTATTCATACATTCCATTCAACTCGCAGAACGGCCCGAAATAATCGGGGTTGTTGTTGTCAGAACTGTAGAAGCGCAATTCAGCACCACCGCGCGAGGTGACTTTGAACTTCGGGCTAAAAACTTGATCAATGCCGAGCAGAAAGAATTGGCCAAAGTTGTCCAGCGGGGCAGAGTAATAATTGACTGGGTTGGCTCGGTATTCGACGATGGCCGTTGTTTTTGGAAGCACAAGCCACCTGAAAGACTGTCCGATAGTTTGCTCTATGCGTCCTTGATCTTGGTTAAGTTGATCTTCAACATAAAGAAATGGCGTAAAGTTATACTTTGTGTCGGTCGAAAATTTTTCAGCCCACTGGTAAGCACCCGCAATGGTTGTGGAGGAAAACATATAGTCTCCATTGTTACGAGCACTTGTTCCGGGCACCTCTAGGTCAGGCTGTGAAAGATAGGCTGTATTGGTTGAGAAATTCAGCGTGAATCGTTGGTTGATTTTGTAGAGTCCTTGAAGGTTCACAGCACCTGTATAGTCAAACTTGTTGCCAGGGCGCGTGTAATAATAGGTCACCCCTCCATTTAGTGCAATTGAGAGTTGAAGGCGTGAGTTTTCAATTTTATGTTCAACCCCTCCTGCGAAGTTGGTGTAAAAACTGGCATCACGGTCTGTCTGAGTTGTGAAGAGGTTGTCATCATACCCCTCGCGGACTGCAAAAGAGAACGAGTAAGGTTTCTTGTCAAAAACGCCGCCGGAATCTGTCTGGCTTGGTTCTTCAACAGCCGAGGCATTATCATCGACAGGTTGTCCTTCCAATTGCGGAAAATCCGCAGGAGCGGGGGAACCGTAGAATTCCTCGGATGCTTGCTGAGCCAACAAGGCGGATGAGTAGGAGGCGAGGCAGACAAATGATAAGATCAAGTTTTTAGTCATCTTGGTGGGTAGTGTTTAGGAAATTTAAACAGGCGTCAAACTCTTCTAATTTGATGCATTGGTTGGGCGCGGCGGAGTTCCACTTCCGCCTGTTCCTGTTCCGCCATTCGAGCCGGGCAAGCTTTGGCCAACGGTTTCGGAGCCTTGGTCGCCGGTGTTGAGTGGCTGATTGGTATTCTGAGCTGGTTGCTGTGCACCTGTGGTTGCAGCCGCAGTAACTGCTGCCGCATCCGCCGAAGGAACCGCTGACACGACCGCTGCGGCCACAGCCGAGGATTGTGCTGGCACCGCCGAGGAGACGCTTTGAGCGATTTGCACAGCGGCTGCAGGAACAGCCGCAGAAACGCTGGCAGCGATTTGCGCTGCTGCCGAAGGAGCCACTGTGGCAACTGCTGCAGCAACTGCCGCAGCTTGAGCGGGTGCGGCTGTGGCAACAGCTGCGGCAACGGCGGCTGCTTGAGTGGGAGCGGCCAAAGCAACTGCGGCAGCAATGGCAGAGGCCTGTGCTGGAGCAGCGGCGGCAACGGCAGAAGCCACTGCGGCTGCTTGTTCAGGTGCGCCTACAGCTACAGCGGAAGCAATGGCAGCGGCTAGTGCTGGGGCAGCGGCGGCTGCGCTGGCAGCGATTTGCGCCGACAATGCGGGAGCAACAGCGGTAGCTGCTGCAGCGATCGCGGCGGCTTGCTCAGGATTTGCCTTGGACATTTCAGCAACAGCGGCAATGAGAGCTGCACTGTCTCCATTTGATCCAAAAGCTTTGGTTAGAGCGGCTGAAACTTGAGATGCTTGAGCAGGTGATAACTTATTTGCAGAGGAGGTTGCTAGAGATGACTGATTTTGCCGGGCGGTGTTTTGAGCAAATGCACCAATTGGCAATACTGCGGTGAGTGCCACGCTGGCGCATGAGAGGAGTTTTGCATTTGGGTTCATAAATGGCGCTGGAAACGGCAAAGTATCGATGGATTCGCTGTCACAACTCAAGAGGTTTGCGGCCTCTTGTGTTACGATTTCGTAACAGTCGATGCTGAATGAAATAGGAACATCCAAAAAAGAATCTACTTTTGGAGACTCAAAAGAAAATCTCTCCGCTGGGAGGCAAAGGTGGAGGCCGGGAGATGGAGGGCGAGTTCGTAGAGGCGGATTGCCTCGGCGGGTGAAGCGGACAATTCCAGGTGGAGCCCATAAAATTCGTAGGGAGTCGCGTAGTAGGGGGCCTTTGCAATGGCGGCCTGATGGAGAGGTCTGGCTTGCTCGAAATTTCCAAGGTTGTCATGGGCGTGGGCGAGGTTCAGGATGTGCCAGGCATCGTCGGGTTCTCCTTGCGCCGCGATTGCGGACAATTCCACTGAGCGCTGCAGCAGTCGGCGCTGCTCGACTTCGGAAAGTCGAGTATCCTTTCCGAGAGCAAGTGCAACCCGTCCGCCGCTGGCGGCGAGGGCGCTGTGCTTCGGGTTTGCCGATATCCCGGCTTCGGCGAGTTCCAGTGCTCGTTCGGAATTTCCGCGAGCCAGTGCCGCATCGGCGCGGACCCAGTCCAACTCGGCGGGGAGGTCTTTCCAAGCACTCCATCCGAGCACAAGAGCTGCTGCAAGGAGGCTTGCAAAAGCCAGGCGCGAGGCAAACACCGGGGCAGGCTCGGACGAAACCTTCCGCGCAGGAGAGGCAAGAATGCCCAGTGAAACGCAGAGCAAAAGCGCATTGGCCGGAACCTGCATGTTAAAATCGAAAAAGGAGTGAACAGCAAACGCGGCGAGCGAGGACATGGCTCCCATCTGCATCGCGGCCTTCAAACTCACGGGCGAGCTCCTGGCGGCTATTCGTTGGCGGAGATCAACGACCATCGATCTCCATCCCGAGGAGAAATGCACAAGCAAAACGCAAAAGCCCAGACCGGCACCGATCAGGCCGATTTCCGCGAGCGCCTGCACCCAGTCGTTGTGCGCAAAGACATCATCCAAAGCATCCGCGCGGAACCTGTTTTGGCGTGCAAAATTGGTAAAAGTGCCAAGGCCTGTTCCAAACAGAGGTTCGGACTGCCATTGACGGAAGGCCGTTTGCCAAACGGTCGCGCGGTAGCTTTCCTCACCCGCCTTCAGAATGCGGTATTGGGCGAGATCGCTGGACTCATAGGCCTGCCAAGCCGCGCCCAGAGTGACTAAAACAGCCAAGGCCACCAGACCAAACATCCGCCCCCGGTTGCCCCACGCTCCGAGCATAAGGCCTCGGGCGCTTAGAATGAGAAACACGCCCAAAGCGGTGGCGGCTCCAAGCAAGCCTCCGCGACTTTGTGTGAGAATGCCAGCGCCGAAGAACATCGCCGCTCCGTAGAGCAGAAGGACACGCGGCCACAGGCCAATCCGACCCCAGACGCCGATGGAGAGGGCGAATGCGCCCGCGAAGTTCAACAGCCAGGCGAGGTGGTTGGCGTTGTAATAAAATCCCCTCGCCCGAAAAGCATGGCCCTCCATGCGCTCAGGGCAAAGTTCCGAAATCCAACCGAGGTGCGGATGCGCATCGGGAAACATGTATTGAAAAATCCCAAGAGCCGCTTGCGCAAACGATCCGACGAGCAAGATCGAGAGGAGGGCGAGCCTTTCGCCGGTGCCCGTGATGAAAAAAACTAGCAGTCCGTAAACGATCCAGCACACCAGAACCATTCGCAGCAGCGCAGCTGGCAACCAAAGATCGGACTGGCCCAGCAGCGGAATCGCTATCCAAGCCACGAGGGCAGCGGCAAAGGAAACGCAGACCCAACGCGGCACAGCAAACTCCCTCCGCGTGATCTGCCAGACGCATGACAGCCCGGCCAGACAAAGCACGGCATACGCCGGGAGGGGCAGAAAGGGATATGGGCCCCGCCCTACAAAATACTGGGCAACCAGAAGCGCAAGTCCGCAGAGGATGGCTGTGAGACAATTCACCTCGCGAATCCATAAACCAGAATCCCTCGCCGCTGAAACAGCGATTTCATAGCCACAACGCATTTTTTGAATCGTCACCAAGACTCGGGGCGTAGAAGTTGTCCGCATACAACCTATGACTATTCCCACACAAGCCGCGCGCCGCATTTTTCCACCATTCCGCCTCGCAAACTTGCTCCGAAGCACCTTTGAGCCGAAGACCGGACAAAAAATTTGTATTTTGATCGACCTACCGGATGCCACGCAGATCAAGGACTTCGCCTTTTTGAAAAATGCAGAACTCACGATTCAAAAAAACGCCGTAAATTTCTTCTACGAACCACTCCGCGACGGCACATTGGCGGAACTCGGGCTCGGTGGCGGCGAGATGTATGCCTACAAAATTACCGGCGGCAGCAACCTCGACCTCCCCGATGAGGCCTACACGCCCGAGGGACGCGTGGTCAGTCTGGAAAAGGATGTTTACCCGAACTACGACATCATTCTCTGCATCTCGACCTACTCCGCCACGGCACCACTCACCGCATTTGCCAAACAATACGGCTTCCGGGGCGCCACGCTTCACGGGGTCAATCAAACCATCCTCCGCACAGGTCTCGCGGTGAGTTACGACGATGTAAGCGTTGATGCCGAAAAGATGCGACTCGGGATGACAAACGCGGATTGGGTGGAGATCGATTTTCTCTTCAATGGAAAATCCCACACGCTCCGACTCGAGCTCGGCGGCCAAGAGGCGCAAAAAAGCCACGGTCTTTGTCGCGGGGACGAGCCGGATGTGGCGAACCTCCCGGCGGGCGAGATTTACTATGTGCCGACCGGCGCTTCCGGGGAATTTCCGATGCGCTATGAGGACGGCACGATCGGCCTCATGCATGTCGCCGGCGGTCGCATCCAAAAAGCCGAACTCCTCAGCGGCGATGCCTCGGTCGTCGAAGCCCACAACAAAAAACTCGTCTCCGATCCCGTCACTGGCGAACTCGGCGAACTCGGCTTCGGCACACAAGTCCTCCCTGTTTCAGGACGCGACATCCAGGACGAAAAAATCCGGGGAACCATCCATGTGGCCACCGGCCGCAGCGACCATCTGGGAGGCTCACTGACACCAGACAAATTCGCTGAGCACCTGAATGCCACACACGACGACATTCTCTTCGCGCCTCACAAAACACCCGAAATTCTGGTGACCCAAGCCCGCATGCACCGAAAAGGGCAGACTGTTGTTCTCATCGAGAATTTCGAACCATCGGCCTACATCAACAGCCTGCTCGCCTGAGCAGGCTGACGGCTCAACTGTTTTTCAAAAACCAGTCGTGGGCATCCCGAATGCCGTCCTTGAGAGCGATGTGGGGCTTCCAGCCGAGGGCAAGAAGTCGGCCTACATGCATCAATTTCCGGGGCGTGCCATCCGGTTTCGAGGTGTCAAAGGCAAGAGACCCCTCAAAGCCAATCACATCGCAGACGGTCTCCGCAAGTTCCCTGATCGAGACATCCTCTCCGCAGCCGATGTTCACAATCTCGGGCGAGTTGTAATTTTCCAGGAGAAAAAAACAGGCGTCAGCAAGGTCGTCCACATGCAGAAACTCGCGGCGCGGCGTGCCGCTGCCCCACACCGTCACTTCCTTCGCCCCATTCCTCTTGGCCTCATGCACCTTGCGGATGAGCGCGGGGAGAACATGCGAGGTCTGCAAGTCGAAATTGTCATTCGGCCCATAAAGATTGGTCGGCATCCCGGAGATGAAGTTTTTTCCATACTCGCGGGCATAAGCTTGGCAGAGCTTGATGCCGGCGATCTTTGCGATCGCATAGGCCTCGTTCGTGGGTTCCAGCGGGCCGGTCATCAAGGCATCCTCCGTGAGCGGTTGGGGTGCGAGCTTGGGATAAATGCAGGAGCTGCCGAGGAAGAGGAGCTTAGTCACACCAAAGTCCGCCGCCCCTTGAATGACATTGTTCTGAATCGTGAGGTTCTCGATAAGGAACTCGACCGGCTTCTCGAAATTGGCGGCAATGCCCCCCACCCTCGCGGCAGCATCCACCACATAATCTGGACGCTCGGCTTCGAAGAAACCACGCACAGCGGCGCGATCCATGAGGTCGAGTTCCTGCCGTGTGCGGGTGAGAATATTTTCAAAGCCAGCCCGCTGAAGCCGCCTCAAAACGGCACTCCCGACCATTCCGCGATGACCCGCAACAAAAACTTTTGCCTCTTTTTCCATTTGGCGTTTTTAGCGAATTTGGTCTTACCCGCAAGGCGAGATCAGCCTGCGCGCAGGCCGGCTTCCAGTGTTGGATGGCGGAATACATAGCCCAGGCTCTCCGCTACCGCCGGACGCACACGCACGCTGTCGAGCATGACATGCGACAACTCGCCGAGCGCGAGTTTGAGGGCGCAGGAAGGGGCCGGCAGAAGTGCGGGACGACGCACCACGCGCGCCAGCGTGCGCGTGAACTCGGCATTCCGCACCGGCTGAGGATTCACGGCATTCACCGCACCGCTCACCGATTGGCTTTCCATCGCCCAGAGAATCATCCCAGCGACATCGTCCACATGGATACAACTCATCCACTGCCGCCCGTTACCCAGATTCCCTCCCAGGCCGAGTTGAAAAACAGGACGCACCAGACCCATGGCACCGCCGGGGCCGGTCACGAATCCAATACGAAGCCGCACCACGCGGCACCCCAGCGCCTCGGCAGGCAGCGCCGCAGCCTCCCAGGCCTGACACACCTCAGCCAGAAAACCGCTTCCCGCCGCAGCCAATTCATAGACCTCCTGCTCACCCGTGTCACCGTAGAATCCAATCGCCGAGGCGTTCACAAGCACGCCAATGCCCGAATGAAGACTGCCGACCACCTGACGCGTTGTTTCCACACGGCTGCGCAGAATCTTTTCCTTTTTCGAGGCCGTCCACAGTCCCAAGATCGGCTCGCCCGCGAGATTCACCACCGCATCCAAACCCGAAAAATCGAGACCACCGCGCGCTTCGATCCTACGAAACCCCGCCCGCGCGCTTCGCGAAAAACGCACCACGCCATGCCCTGCCGCCTCGGCCATGCGGCAAAGCCGAGCCCCCACATAACCAGTTGCTCCGATGATTCCGATTTTCATGTTGAAAACAAAGTGCGCCCGCCACGGCTCATGCGCCAGCAAGAATCCGTGCCGCCACCTCCCGTCCCGCCAGCCAGGCGGATTCAACCCGTGACTCAGTGAGCAAATCCCCCGCGAACTGCCATCCCTCGGGCAGTTCCGGAATTTCCATTTTCTGCGAAATGCGCGCATATCGCCAGCGGTGCGGATGCACGGCGCGGAAGGCGCTTGATGGAATGTCCCAGCGCTCCTCCACAATAGCCCGCAGATCGGCAGCCCAGCTTGCCGGATCGTCCTCCAAGCGGGTGCGGCTGAATTCCTCCGAAGCGTGGACGACCATGACAGTGAAGCCCTCGCCAACACGCCCGGGCTTGTGATTCTCGCACGCCGACCAAGCCACCGCATGCCCCGAACGGTCGCTGATGGCATACCTCGCCGCCGTTGCCCCCACCCACTCACCCTCGTGAAGAAAAAGCCCCGCCAAACACGGAGCGTAGGGATTTTGAGCGCCTGAAATCCCGGCCAGTTTCGCGGTCTGCGGCCAAGGAGCCGTGCTGAGGATAAGATCGAACTCCTCACCGCCCACACGGCGATCTTCGACGGCTTCAATCGTCACTCCCGTCCTCACATCCAAGCCCTCGGCCAACGCCCTCGCCAGACGGCTGTTGCCCTTCGCATGAAAAAAACGCTCCTCGCTGGGCAACTCCCGACCGGCCTCATCTACAATTGGTGCCTGCATTTCCAGCAAATCCCCGCCGCAAGCCCCTCGCACCGCCTGCGAAAAATCCGCATCCCGCATCGTAAAATACTGCGCCCCGTGATCCACCGAGTGCCCCTCCCAACGCTTCGTTGCACACCGCCCGCCCAATCCGCGCGACTTGTCGAAAACCACCACCCGAAATCCCGCATCAGCCAGCGACCGCGCCGCACCAATCCCGGCCATCCCGGCCCCGATCACAGCCACAGATTTTTGTTCCATGGATTAATTGATTACTTCATTGCACGGCAAATGGCGAAAAGCCTTTTGCCTTGAGGAACCGAGTGTGCGTTTATGGGCTACATGTCGAAGCACGAAATCGAAAACACCCCGCAGGATCGGATTCAGTATCGCGAGTATAAGATTATTTTGCAGGCGCAGCATTTCACTTCAGCGCAGGCATTCGTGGATTTCTGGCAAATCGTTCGCAGCACGGCGAAAAAATTCGGGGTGAAGATCAAGGAGGCAGAGAATGCCTTTGAGAGCAATGTGAGGGAGGTTCTTTTCTACGACACGGAGGATTTTGCGCTTTATAAAAATCACTTCATCCTGCGTTTGCGCACGCATTACAAAGGCGGTTGGCCGCAGGGCATTCCGGAGCTCACATTCAAATTCCGGCATCCGGATTTTAAAGAGGCCGCAGCGGTGGATGTGCGGCCGGCAACATCGGGCGGCATCGCCAAGATCAAATTCAAAGAGGAACTTCTGCCTCTGCGGGAGACGCTCGGTGGTGCGCGTTCTATTTTTTCCCACAACTGCGTGCTGGCGAAACCGCGCGAGGGTTTGGAAGTCGCCGTGAAGGATTTGGCCGGGGCGTTTCCAGCGATCCACCAGGTCGGTGCGGACCATGAAACTCCGCTTCGGCTCGTCAACGACATGGCGGTGGAGGAGGTGCAGGTCGATGTGGGCGAGTTGCACTTCGGCGGAGGCTTCAACGGCAAAACAACGATTGCCGTGTGGCGCACGCGCAAATACGAGCGGGCGTTCTGCGGCGAATTCGCCTTCCAGTGCCGCTTTGACAGCGAGGATGAAATCCACAAGTCGAGCCTGAAGCGGGCGGAGGATTTCTACAAAACGCTTCAACTCGACGCCCACGAGTGGGTCTCGCTCGGCACGACCAAGACGGCTCTTGTTTACCAACTCGGCCAATCCCCCAATGCCACCCGCAGCGAGTAATATGCCCAGCGCGCCAGAAATCTTCCGCGTTTTTGCCAAGATCGGCATCACCAGCTTCGGCGGGGGCCTCGTGGCCTACCTGCGCGATGCTCTGGTGACGGATAAAAAGTGGATGGACGAGGAGGAATTCCTCGCGGCGCTGGAAATCGGCCAGACACTGCCGGGACTGAACTCCGTGAATGTGGCGATCATTGCCGGGCGAAAACTGGCCGGCCCACAAGGCGCTGTCGCGGCAGCTTTGGGCCTGATTCTTCCCGGTGTGCTGCTTTTGTTGGTGTTGGGAATTTTGTATGACCGCTTCCGCCACAATCCGAATGTCGCCGCCGCACTGGCCGGAGTCGCCGCAGCCGCTGTGGGACTCCTTCTTCAGGTCACTCTCAAAATCGGGGCGAAGCAATTTCTGAACCTCCGCGACCTGTTTTTTGTTCTGGGAACATATTATCTCGTGGCATTCCACCATGTGTCCCTGCCAGTGGTGCTTTTTCTCATAGCCCCCGTCGCCATCATTCTCTGCCGCCCGAAAACGGCGAAGCCAAACCCATGAGCGACCTTGTAAAAATCCTGAATGTCTTCTGCCTCCTCTCGCTGCTCGCCGTGGGAGGCGGTAGCGCCGTGCTGCCTCAGATGGAACACGAGACCGTCACTCTTCACCACTGGGTCACCGGCGACCAATTCGCCACCATTTACAGTCTGGGCCAGATGGCTCCCGGCCCGAACATGTCGATGGTCGCCCTCATCGGCTGGCAAGCCGCCGGCGCGGCAGGCCTCATCATCGCGCTCGTGGCATTCTACCTGCCTTCAAGTTTCCTAACCTACGGCTGCAGCTACATCTGGGACCATTTCAAAGACAACCCCTGGCGCGCCTCCGTGCAACGCGGCATGGCCCCCATCACCATCGGCCTCATGCTCGCAGGCGTCCACGCCGTCGGAAAAACGGCCTGCATCAATCCCAGCCACAGCACACACTTCAACACTATCACCTGCATAACCGCCCTTGCCGTCACAGGGATCCTCTTTGCCAAGCGAATCAACCCAGCCTTGCTCATGCTCCTCGGCGGCGTCGCAGGTTGGTTTTTGTTGAGGGGACACTGAGTTCCCGGCGCGGCGGCGACAGAACAAATGGGGCGTGCGGACACGATATTCCCATGTCATGCCGAAGCAGCAAAGCGCTTCTGCGATTGACCAAAACAAAGGATTTTATCCGCCCTTTTTCCCGGCGCTCATAGAGACGCCGCTACAGCGCCCACGCGGCAGCGCGCAGTCCTTGGAGGGTCGACCTCCGGCTTGACCCAAATATTCCCTCGAAAGCCACCGAACGCCCCCCAGACACCACCCCGCCAAACAAGCACTACAGGAACAAAAGACTCAAGGCAGAGCCATAGGATTAGAGCACTGGACCCTACAGGCTCGGCGCGATCCGCAACCAGGAGGAATACTGGATATCTCCATAAATGAGTTGGAGGTGGCAGCAAAAAAAACAACCCGGCCGTCCCAAGCTCACTCCCTCCCCCAAGTTTGTGAGCTTACCCTCCCTACGGCCGGGTTGTTCTTTGATGCCTAATTAAGCAACCCCCGTGCCAAGTCTCCGCCAAGCGCGAAAATCCCGCTCACCAAGTGCAGTCATTTTCCAACAAGTAGCTTCCCTTCAATTTTTTGAATCCTGTAAATTCTGTCTAAAAATCCCCATTAGACTCAAAATCGGTAAAGCAACATACTGGCGAAAAAGCTCCACATCACTCGGCGGATGGTAAAAATCGCGCACTGATCCAATGCCCATCCTTTCCCGAGTGCTCGATTTCACCCTGAACCGCCCTGCCGTGCCGACGATCCTTTTCGGAATCTGGCTCGCCATTCTTTATCATGTGTCGAACAGCGTCCCGACTGAGATGCCTCAGATGGTGGTTCCGCAGCAGGACAAAATTCTACACTTTGTTTTCTTTCTCGGCGGCGGAGTCGTTCTGGCGGCCTCTCTGCGCATTCTAGCGAAGCTGCAAGGCATCCGTTTGCTATTGGCCGTGGCGCTGGTAATGGGACTTCTCGGGGCGCTCGACGAATACAACCAGCAATTCATTCCGGGGCGCTCTGGGCTGAGTCTTGAGGATTGGATCGCGGACATGAGTGGCGCGCTCGCTGGAGTGGGACTGCTTCGCCTCCTCGTTGCCAAACTCCAGACGAAAGAAATCAACGAAGCCTGAGCGTTAGACGCCTTTTTTTTCGATGAGCGCGTAGGCGCTGTGGTTGTGGATCGACTCGAAATTCTCCACCTCCACGCGATACCAGAGAATATTCTGATCAGCCTCGCAACGAACGGCGACATTCCTCACCAGATCCTCGACGAAAACGGGATTCGCATAGGCCTGTTCGGTGACATGTTTTTCATCTGGCCGCTTCAGCAGGCTGAACAACTCGGCGCTGGCGGACTCCTCGGCGAGACGCACCATGTCTTCGATCCACATTGGCTTTTTGCAGCGCACAGAGAGTGTCACATGCCCGCGCTGGTTGTGCGCCCCCGCCGCGCTGATCGCCTTCGAGCAAGGGCAGAGGGTGGTCACGGGAACGATGGTGGTGACAACAAAATCCATCTCGCCGTTTTCGAGGGTCGCGCTGAAGCGGACCGTGTAATCCATCAAGCCGACCGCTCCGGTCACGGGCGCTTTTTTGCCCAGAAAAAAAGGAAAATCGATTTCGAGATGCGCGCAGCTGCTCTCGAGCCGTCGGCACATTTTCTCAAGGATGTCGCGGATGTTTTCAACATGGATTACGGGACCATGCTCCGAGAGCACCTCAATGAAGCGGCTCATGTGCGTGCCCTTAAAGTGGTGCGGCAGGTCGACCGTTAGCTGAATGTTGGCAACCGTGCTTTGAACCGAGTGCTCCTTGTCGCGGACTTGCAGCGGGTAGCGTAGCGATTTCACTCCCACACGATCAATCGGCATACGCCGCTCGTCGCGCTCGTTTTGGGTATCCTTCAACATGAGCGGGGCATTTTTACCGCTGCATCTGCGAGTCCAAGTCAAAAAAAACCGTGCGGGCGCAGGCGGCTTTGTTTTTAGTGGCCTGAATATGGCAACAAACCTTTTTGATCTATCTGAAGAAGTGGCTGTGGTTATCGGCGCAACAGGTGTCCTCGGCGGTAGCATGGCGGTCGCCCTCGCCTCCGCCGGAGCCATTGTGGTGGTCGCTGGACGGAATGCGGAACGCGGCGCCCAACGATCAGCAGAAATCCAAAAAACCGGCGGACGCGCTGCATTCATCGAATGCGATGCCACCGACCGCGAGAGCTTAGAGGAACTTCTCAAAGCAACGACCGAGCGCTTCGGTGTCCCCTCCGTCCTGGTGAACGCCGCCGGTGGAAACGACCCACGCGTCACCGTGACCCCGGAAAATCCCTTCTCGCAGATTGCTGCTGAGGATTGGACGGCGAGCTTCGATCTCAACCTCGTCGGCGGCGCGTTGCTTCCATGCCAAGTCATCGGCCAGGCGATGGTGGACGCAGGTCGAGGCAGTATCATCAATGTCGCCAGCGCCTCCGCACACATTCCTCTTTCCCGCGTGGTGGCCTACTCCGCCGCCAAGGCCGCCGTTCTGAATCTCACGAATTTCCTCGCTCGCGAGTGGGCGACCTCCGGCGTGCGCGTGAATTCCATCACTCCCGGATTCTTTCCCGCCGAACAAAATCTCCGTCTCCTCTTCAATCCCGATGGCTCGACCACTCCCCGCGCCGCAGCCATTCTGGGTCACACGCCCATGGCGCGATTCGGCGAGGCCGAGGAACTCTCTGGCGCCGTCATTTTCTTGGCCAGCCCGAATGCCAGCTCATTCGTCACCGGCACGGACATCCGCATCGACGGCGGCTTCCTCTCCCAGACAATCTGACCACATAGCAAAACCACTCTTCTCAACACTCGACCCAAAATTCAGCAGTTCTCATGGAACAAAAAATTCTCACGATCGGCCTCCCCTCGGGCAGCCTCATGGAGCCAACTATCGCCCTCTTTGCAAAAGCAGGCTACGCGATTTCCGGCTCCAGCCGCTCCTACCGTCCCTCGGTGGATGACCCCGAGCTTCGCATCCGCCTCCTCCGCGCCCAGGAAATCAGCCGCTACATCGAGCATGGGTATCTGGACTGCGGGATCACAGGACATGACTGGGTCGAGGAAAATGGCTCGGATGTCGAAGAGGTCGTCAAACTTCCCTACAGCAAGGCCACTGCAAACCCGACCCGCTGGGTGCTCGTCGTGCCCGAGGATTCTCCGGTCAAATCAACCCGCGACCTTGATGGCAAGCGCGTCGCCACCGAGGCGGTCGGCATAACCCGCCGCTTCTTCGAACGCGCCGGAGTAAAGGCCGAAGTCGAATTTTCCTGGGGTGCCACCGAAGTCAAAGTGCCAGATCTCGTCGACGCCATTGTGGACATCACAGAGACCGGATCCTCACTCCGCGCAAACAAACTCCGCATCGTGGACACGCTCATGGAGTCATATCCCGCGCTCTTCGCGAACCGCTCCGCCTGCGAGAACGAATGGAAGAAGGAAAAGATCAGCCACCTCGCTCTTCTGCTCAAAGGCGCCCTCGCCGCGAGGGATCTCGTGGGTTTGAAAATGAACCTTCCCGAGTCAGGCTTGAAAAAATTGCTTGAGGCATTGCCCGCATTACGGAATCCTACCGTTTCGCCTTTGGCCCAACCCGGATGGGTCGCCATCGAAACGGTGATCGAAGAGAAAATCGTGCGCGAGATCATTCCCAGCCTGAAAAATCTCGGCGCTGAAGGGATCATCGAGTATCCACTCAACAAAGTCGTATATTAGTTCAAGATTAGTTTACAACGCAGTCCCGAAATCCCATGGGTTCCATTAAAAAGAAGAGAAAGTCAAAAATCGCAAAACACAAACGCCGCAAGCGGATGAAAGAAAACCGCCACAAAAAGCGTTTGCGCTACAAGTCGTAGAATGGCTCCGCCGCCTCGCGCGGCGGATCTTCCATTCCCACGGATTGCCTGCGGGCTGACCAATACCCCGCCTCCTGTTCGCATGAAAGCCTACCGTTTCGAGCGGTCACCAGCACCTGCGTTTAGATGGTTGAGAAAGACCGGTTATTTAACTGTCCGGTCTCTTATTTGTATTGGACTCTTGAGTGCCTGCCAAACGAGGAAGGTAACTCAGGCACCGACAGAAACCGCGATCACAGGTGTATTAACAGTGGGTTCATCAGTTCGGCGGGTAGTTCCGCGCACAGCGAAACCGACAGTTCCATCTGCTCGGCAAGAGCAACCCGATTCCGTTCTTCCACCGCGACACCAAGCCGTCTCAGCGCAGGTTGGAGAACGCTTGCGATCATCTTTTGAAGTCGCGGACATTGACGGCGAAAGCATCCGGGTTAGAAAATCCTCCGCCCAAGCCCCAGTTCCTTCGCTCTTCGAAGAAGCCATTATTCTCGGCAAGCTTCGTGCCTTTTTGAAATCATCCTCCGCCTCCGAAAACCAATCCGTCTCATTTCACAACGGAACGGCGACGGTGAGTTTATCGCCGAAGATCAACTCCGGCACCGCATCGGTCTTGATTGCAAAAATGCTTTCGCTGGATGGCGTGAACGAAGTGCGCGCAGGTTTCAGCGACTAATACCATCAGGATTCCGGTTGCAAGTAGCCTTTGGCCAGCTCCGTGAATTCGCTCACTTGAGCCTCCACCCAAGCCTTGTCGCGGCCGAGTTCTTTGGCCAGCAAGACGGCCACCTTCGGTGCTGATTCGATGGCAGCGCGGGCATCCAAAAGAAGCGCCCGTGTGCGGCGGGAAAGCACATCCTCCACCGTGCGCGCCTGCTCTTGCCGCGCAGCTTGAACGACCACCGCCATCTGGTAAGGCAGGCGGGGGTGTAGAAGTTCTCCCAGCGAGGCGTCCTCCTGCACAAGCGCAAGCACATCGTCAGCTTCGCTGCCATAAACGGCGAGCCAATCCGGCAGAGCTTCCGCATTGGGACTACGCCAGCCGTGAAGTTGCAGATTTTCAGTGACACATGGACGGTCTTCAAGACCCGCGAGAGTGATGGCTTTATCGAGCGTGTCCTCCGCCATTTGCCGGTAGGTCGTCCACTTCCCTCCAACAATCGTGACCAAACCGCCATTCGAAACAAGGACCTCGTGATTTCTCGAAATCGCCTTCGTCGCCGTGCCATCCTTGCCAGGTGGGCGAACTAGCGGACGCTGACCTGCAAACACAGCGAGGATGTCTTTTTCCTTTGGATCACGGGCAAGATACCGCGCGGCATTGCGCAGAATAAAACCAATCTCCTCCTTCAAAGCACGAGGCTCCAGATCGGCATGATCCATCGGCGTGTCAGTGGTTCCCACCAGCACCTTGCCATGCCACGGGATGACAAAGAGAACGCGTCCATCGTCCGTATGCGGGACCATAACTGCGGAATCGCCCTGTAAAAACGAGCGGTCAAAAACCAAATGCACACCTTGGCTTGGCTGCACGGCTCGTTGAGCCTTGGCGTCATCCATCAGGCGGATTTCGTCGCTGAAAATGCCAGTGGCATTCACCACCACACGGGCCTTGACCTGATAGTCGCGGCTAGTTTCGACATCCGAGAAATGAACACCACTCACGAGGCCGTCTGTTTTTACGAGGCCGGTTACACGCGCGTGATTGAGCGCACAGGCCCCGTGATGAACTGCTGTTCGCGCCAGAGTGATCGCGAGCCGGGCATCGTCAAACTGCCCGTCAAAATACTCCACACCTCCAAGCAAGTGTTCCGCCTCAATATTTGGAATGCGTGCCATCGTCTCCTCTCGCGAGAGCAGATGCGACGGCGCAAGGTTCAGCTTGCCAGCCAGGGCATCATAAACCTTGAGTCCGATGCCGAAAAATGGTCCCTCCCACCACTGGTAGCGGGGCACGATGAAAGAGAGGTGATGCACGAGATGTGGCGCGTTGCGGTGCATGAGTCCGCGTTCGCGCAGGGCCTCCAGGACGAGGGGTATGTCACCCTGCTCGAGATACCGAACCCCGCCATGCACGAGCTTCGTGCTGCGGCTGGATGTGCCTTTTGCAAAATCCGAGGCCTCGAGAAGCATTGTGCGGAAGCCGCGCGTGGCGGCATCCACCGCCACCCCGAGACCGGTTGCCCCGCCGCCAATGATGGCCACATCCCACTCGGGGACTTGTTCAACTTGCTGCAAAAGTTTTTTTCGATTCATAGCTTGGTGTCCCATTTTTGAGCGCGCTTCACGGCACGCTTCCAGGTTTTTAGTTTGGCTTTGCGGTCACTAGGCGCGGTTTGAGCCTCGAAACGCCGCTCGGTATTTCGGATTGCAGAGAGGGCGTCGATATCAGGCCAAATGCCAGCGCCGAGGCCCGCCAGCATCGCGGCACCAAGGGCCGTGCTTTCGATGTTCGATGGACGCTCGACTTCGACTCCAAGAATATCCGCCTGCGTTTGCATGAGCAGTTCGCTGGCACAGGCGCCACCATCCACCCGGAGGGTTGTGATTTTTTTTGCGGAGTCTTTTTCCATGGCTGCCACGAGGTCGGCTACTTGCAAGGCGATGCCATCGAGCGTGGCACGGGCTATGTGCGCAGCGGTCGTTCCACGCGTCATACCAAGCAGTGTGCCCCTCGCCGCAGAATCCCAATACGGCGCTCCAAGTCCAGTGAAAGCAGGCACAAGCACGACGCCGCCGCTGTCCGGCACACGCGCGGCAAGCTCGTTGACCTCGGGGGCGGAGCGGATGATTCCCAGTCCATCGCGAAGCCATTGGATCGAGGCCCCGCCCATGAACACGCTGCCCTCGAGAGCGTATTCCATGGGTCCGTCACCAATCCTCCAAGCCACCGTTGTGAGAAGGCGATTCGAACTCGCGATGGCCTCCGCGCCAGTAAAAACCAATAAAAAACATCCCGTGCCGTAGGTGCACTTCACCATTCCCGGCTTGGTGCAAAGCTGCCCAAAGAGCGCACTCTGCTGGTCGCCAATGGCGCTGCAAATCGGCAATGAATGCCCCAAAAACGAGGCATCGATCTCAGCCAACCTTCCACTGCTGGAGACAATTTTTGGCAGAACCGCTTCGGGAATTCCAAAAAGGGCCAATAGCTCGGCATCCCAACAACCGAGGCGAATGTTCATGAGCATCGTGCGCGAGGCGTTGCTCACATCCGTGATATGGGATTTGCCACCACTGAGCTTATAGATGAGCCAGCTATCGATGGTTCCGACAGCCAACTCGCCGACAAGAGCGCGTGTGTGACCGTTCGGAATCTTGCTTAGAATCCATTGGATTTTACTCGCCGAAAAATAGGGATCGAGGAGCAGCCCCGTTCGCTGCTGGATGAGTGCCTCTTTGCCCTCCCGGCGCAATTCATTCATGAACTCCCCCGTTCGCCGGTCTTGCCACACGATGGCCGGATGCACAGGTTCGCCAGTCGCACGGTCCCAGACCACAACAGTCTCCCGCTGGTTTGTGATGCCTGCGGCTGCAATATCCTGCGGCTTGATTCCCGCCTTCTCCACGGCTTCCCGGGCGGTCGACACAATGGAGTCCCAAATCTCCAAGGCATCATGCTCCACCCAACCGGGCTGGGGAAAATGCTGGGTGAACTCACGCTGGACGGACGCGACCGGTTGCAGGAACTCGTCGTAGACGATCGACCGCGAACTCGTCGTTCCCTGGTCGAGGGCAAGAATGTATTTCATAAAATCAAAAGGGCCCGAGCGCCTTGTGAAGCAATGCTGCAAGAACAGCTCCGATCAAGGGGCCTGCCACAGGAATCCACGAGTAAGACCAGTCGCTTCCCGTTTTTCCGGAGATGGGCAAAATAGCATGCATGAGGCGAGGCCCGAGATCCCGCGCGGGATTGATCGCATACCCTGTGGGCCCACCCAAAGAGAGGCCGATAGACCATACCAGAAGCCCGACCGGCAGGGCTCCAAGCGCTCCCAGATCGATTGGAAAAACTCCGATACCCGGCGGCTCGCCGCTCGCACCCTTCATGCAGAAGACACCAAAGATCAGGACGAAAGTTCCGATGATCTCACAAGCCAGATTCGATGGAATGGAGCGAATCGCTGGGGCCGTGCAAAAGGCCGCCCGCTTTGCCTCGGCGTCATCCGTGATTTTCCAGTGCGGAAAAAATGCGACCCATACAATAGCCGCACCAGTCATCGCTCCGAGCATCTGAGCCAGAATGTAGGAGGGCACACTCTCCCAAGGGAAATGATTCGAAAGGGCCATGGCCACGGACACAGCGGGATTCAAGTGTCCGCCGCTCACCCGGCCAACGGCAAAGACAGCCACAAACACGGCCATCGCCCAACCAGCTGTTATAACGATCCATCCACCGCCCTGCCCCTTGCTCTTGTTGAGAACGACGCTGGCCACAACGCCGTTTCCAAGGACAATCAACAAGGCGGTTCCAATGAATTCTGCCAATGCGGGGGACATGGACGAAAAGCTAAGACTCCCGCTCCGGTTCGCAAGGCATTTTCAAAGAGGCGCGGGATTTGCGTTTGGATTCACGCGCAGTCTGTTCCAAACTACCGAACGCCCTATGGCCAACGAGAAACATTCCGTGATCCGCATCAAAGGCGCCCGCCAGCACAACCTGCGGAACCTTGATGTCGAAATTCCACGCCACCAGCTCGTGGTGGTGACCGGCATGAGCGGCTCGGGCAAATCCTCGCTCGCTTTTGACACCCTCTTTGCCGAGGGCCAGCGCAAGTATGTCGAAAGCCTCTCGGCTTATGCCCGGCAGTTTCTGGATCAAATGCAGAAGCCCGATGTGGACTACATTGAGGGCCTGTCGCCAGCCATCGCTATCGAGCAGCGCATTTCGGCAGCCAATCCTCGCTCGACCATCGCGACAACAACCGAAATTTACGACTACCTCCGCCTTCTCTACGCGGCGGTTGGCATTCCCCACGATCCGAAAACCGGCCAGCGCGTCGCCCGCCAGACGCCGCAGGAAATCGCCGATGCCATCCTGCGCTGGCCCGAGGGAACGAAGTTTCTCGTCCTCGCGCCGCTCGTCACAGGACAGACCGGCGAGTTTCGCGATGTCATTGAAAAAGCCCGCCGCGAGGGCTTTGTCAGGCTTCGCGTCGATGGCGAAGTCATCGAACTTGCGGACACAAAAAACATCCGTCTCGATAAAGCAAAACCCCACTTCATCGAGGCCGTAGTGGACCGCCTGAGCGTGAGGCCCGATCTCGGCCAGCGCTTGGCCGACTCGGTGGAGACTTCCTTGCGATTGGGCGGTGGACACCTCTCCACAAGCCGCCAGGAGCCTGGAGCGGCACAGTGGATCGAAGAAAAGTTCTCGACCGATTTTTGCAATCCCTCGACCGGCTTCACCATGCCTCGCCTCACTCCGAAGCATTTTTCCTTCAACAGCCACCTCGGCGCCTGCCCCGCATGCCAAGGCATCGGGACAGAGAGTTTTTTCGATCCCGATCTTGTGATTGATGCCGAGAAGACGATCGCACAGGGAGCTGTTCGTCCTTGGAAGCAGGCCAACAAGCGCATGAAGGTCTACTACGCTTCTCTCCTCAATGGCCTCCTTGCCGACACGCCCGCTCCCGTGGAAAAAGCATGGAGTGATTTGCCGGAAAATTTCCGCGACCTTGTTCTTCACGGCTCGGGAAAACGAAACATCTCGATCGCGATTGGCGCGAACCGGACATCGACCAAGCCGTTCGAGGGTGTCATTTCCCAGCTCGAAAATCTCTACGAAACCACCAAAAGCGAGTTCTCCCGCAAGCGCCTGCGGATGCTTCAGGGGAAGCGCGTCTGCCGCGTCTGCGCGGGTGCCCGCCTCCGCCCAGAAATCCTCGCCGTGAGAGTGGCAACAAAGTCAGGCGCGGAGTTCGGGATTCAAGCGATTTGCGGACTCACGATTCGCGAGGCGGCGGATGTCATGGCGGACCTCCAACTCTCGGAAACTGATGCGGGCATCGTGAAGGATGTCCTTCGCGAGGTCCGGCAGAGGCTGCATTTTCTCAACGAAGTCGGCCTCGATTACCTCCAACTCAATCGCGAGAGCGGCTCGCTTTCAGGCGGAGAGGCGCAGCGCATCCGTCTCGCCACGCAGATTGGATCAGGTCTTTCCGGCGTCCTCTATGTCCTCGACGAGCCAAGCATCGGACTCCACCAACGCGATAACGACCGCCTCATCCAAACCCTCCGCAATCTGCGCGACCTCGGAAATTCCGTCATCGTGGTGGAACATGACGAAGACACAATCCGTGCCGCCGACCACATTCTTGACATCGGCCCCGGAGCCGGCCCGCGCGGCGGTCAACTCGTCGCCCAGGGCACCCTCGACGACATCCTCCAAAGCGAACAATCCCTCACCGCCCAATATCTCAAAGGCACAGTGCGCATTCCCGTCCCAAAACAGCGCACCGCTCCAAGAAAGACAGGCGCCGCCGAGGGCGAGATCGGCGATGGATGGCTCCGCGTGCAGGGCGCGACAGAGAACAACCTGAAAAACATCGACGCTGCATTTCCTGTGGGATGCCTCACTTGCGTCACCGGCGTCTCCGGCAGCGGAAAGTCCACTCTCGTCAATGACATCCTTCGCGTGGCCCTCGAGCGCGACCTCCACCGCGCGAAAGCGAGGCCAGGAGCCCACCGCTCGATCACCGGCATCGAGCAATTCGACAAGGTCGTGGTCATCGACCAAAGCCCCGTCGGACGCACCCCCCGCTCAAACCCTGCAACCTACACCGGCGCGCTCGGGCCCATCCGCGACCTCTTCAGCGAACTCCCGGCCTCCCGCGTGCGCGGCTACGACTCGGGGCGCTTCTCGTTTAATAACAAAGGCGGCCGATGCGAACACTGCCAAGGGGATGGATTTATCCGAATCGAAATGCACTTCCTCGCCGATGTCTATGTGGAGTGCGAGGTCTGCCACGGCCGCCGCTACAACCGCGAGACGCTCGAAGTGACCTACAAGGGGAAAAACATCGCCGATGTGCTTGAGATGACGGTGGATGACGCCTCGCGCTTCTTCCGCCATGTCCCGGCGCTCTGCGCCAAGCTGGAAACCATGCAGGATGTCGGCCTCGGGTATCTGCGCCTCGGCCAATCCGCCACCACGCTTTCCGGTGGCGAGGCCCAGCGCCTGAAGCTCTCTGCCGAACTCTCCAAGCGTGCCACTGGACGCACGATTTACCTCCTCGATGAGCCAACGACCGGCCTGCATTTTGCCGACATTCACAAACTCCTCGAGGTTCTTATGAAACTTCGCAACGCCCGGAACACACTCATCGTCATCGAACACAACCTTGAGGTCATCAAGTGCGCAGACTGGATTATCGACCTCGGACCCAATGGAGGCTCCGGTGGCGGCCGCATCGTTGCGGAAGGCACGCCCGAGCAAGTCGCCCGTGTCAAAGATAGCGAAACCGCCCGCTACCTCGCAAAATATCTGAAATCATGAAACGCCTTTGGCCGCTTCTTCTCATCCCCGCCCTCTCACACGCCGCCCCACTCGACGAAGCCTGGGAGGCTCTAGACAACGGATTCCCGCAGATCGCTCTGATCAAAATTGAGCAGCAATTCCCATCCATCGGATCACAGCAAGCCGGCGCCGACGCAAACCTGCTCTATGCCCGCGCCTTGATCGAAGCCGGCCAAACCGAGGCCGCCGCCACACTCATCGAGACCGCCGCTATCCCCACAGGCGCTGCGCGGGATTTCTGGCTGGCCCAAGCTTTCGCCGGAAATGGTGACTGGCTCAAGGCCTCCCAAGCCTATGCCAACGCCGCACGGGCGTCGGATTTTGAATTTCAAAAAGAAGCCGTCATCGGTCAGGCTCGCATGCTCAAAGCCCTCTCAAAGCCCGAGGAGGCCGCTGCCGCTTTGGCTCCCGCTAACGAATGGCCCGCTTCGCCAATCAAATCCTCAGCCCTCCTCGACCTCGCGGAAATCCAGCTCGCCAAAAAAAACGCAACCGCCGCCCGCGCCGTTCTCGAGGGCATTCCAGCTGAAAGCCCCGCCCATCAGGCCCGCAAAAACATCCTCCTCGCTCAAGCCGCCGCGCAGGAGGAGAATGACGAGCTTGTCCTAAGCCTGCTGACATCCCTCGTGCCCGTGAATGCGGACATGGCCGTCACGAGTGTGGCCCTCCAAGCCTCAGCCCTCCAGCGCCTCGCAAAAAACGCCGAGGCCGAAACCCTGCTCGAGGAATTTATCGCGACACATCCCGCCCTGCCCCGCCTCAAGGAGGTCTTCTTGGCGCTGGATGAGACCTACTCGGCGGCGACAAGCCCCTCCTCGAGCGAACTCAAGCGCTGGTCCAGCGACCCCGATCCCAGCCTTCGACAGAAGCTCGCCACCTACTACCTTGCCCGTTTCGAAGCCCGCCAAAAAAGTCCCGAAACCGCCCTGCCCCTGCTGGAGCGCCTCGCCTCGGATCCGTCCACAAATCCCATGGCCGAGGAAACCCTCCTCGAACTCGCTGCCCTCCGCATTCGTCTGAACCGCCTTGACGAGGCCCTCGCCCTCCTGCCTCCCACGGGTTCCTCACCCCATACAGACTTTTTGCGCGGACTCGCCCTCTCTCGCAAAGGCGACCACGCCACAGCCTCAGCCGCTTTCACATCCGCTGCGCAGAATCCCGATCTGACCGAATCCGCTCTCTTCAATGCTGCCCTCTGCCAACTGTTCTCCGGCACCTCGCCGAACAACGCGCTCCTCCAGCTGGAAAAAAACTTTCCCGCCAGCCCGCGCCTTCCAGCCTTCCGGATGCAGGAGGCATTCCACCTCGCCCGCCAAGGCCACCCCGACACACTTGCGAAGTTTGAAGCCCTCGCCGCCTCGCCCGTTCCCGGCATCGCCTCCCGCGCACGCCTCGCCCTGGCGGAGTGGAAATACCAACAACTCGACTACTCCGGCGCGGAGGCCGAACTCCGTCGCATTTCCACTCAAGCGGACCCCTCCCGCGAAGCCGCTCTCAAGGTCTTCCTCGCTGACAACGGCGACCCCGCCAACGCAGAAAACGCCATAGCCGCCGCACGCGCCTTTCTTGCCGCATACCAAAACACCGAGTCCGAAGCCTCCGTGCGGATGAAGCTCGGCGAGCTTCTCTACCGCCGAGGTGACTTCGCTACAGCCCGAGTCGAACTCGAAACCCTCGCCCGTAAATTCCCCGACTCGGACTACGACGAGCCCGCCCTCTTTCTCGCTGGCCAATCCGTGTCGCGCATCCCATCCGCCACAGCGCCCGACGAGGCCATTCTGCTCTTCGAGGAAGTCGCCGCTGGCAATGGTGGCCTCGCCGCTCAGGCCCGACTTGAACAAGCCTCCCTCATCGCCGCCCAAGGCAAGCCCCTTGAGGCAAATCTCGTCCTCGACAAAATCCTGTCTTCCAATCCGCCTCCCGACACCCGTGCCACCGCTCTCATCGAAAAAGGCAAAAACCTCTACTCCCTCGGCGACGACGACCCGGCAAACTACCGCGCTGCCGTCGATGTCTGGAAACAAGTCGCCGCCGAACACTCCGGCAACCCCGCCTGGCGCAACGAGGCCCTGACCCGCATCGGCACCGCCCTCGAAAAAACCGGCGACCTGAACTCCGCTGTCGCCACCTACTACGATGTCTTCAAACCCACGGCGCAAGCACCCGTCGAGTTCTTTTGGTTCTACAAAGCCGGATTCGCAGCCGCACGCATCCTCGAGTCCACCCAAAAATGGCCCGAAGCCATCCGCGTTTACGAAACCCTCGCCGCAACCGATGGTCCCCGTTCCCTCGAGGCCAAAAACCGCATCAAACAACTCCGCCTCGAACATTTCCTCTGGGACGGCGAATAGGCGGCCACCTCCAAAAACCGGGCCATCACCCCTCAAAAGCCCAGCTCCCATCAGCTTCAGTGGCCGACCAAAAATTTGGACGATCGTCCAAATTTTTGGTTTCAAACTGATGTCCCATCGAACAATGGAGGACTCCTGTGCCGCTCTCCAAGAATCCAAAAGCAATCTGCTTCCAGTCTGAGCATAGAGGTTCGCGGTTTGGATAGGGGCGGCGGGGGGCGGGCTTTTTTTAGCCTGGTGGCCAGGTGAGGTGTCGTCCACCGAGGAGGTGGATGTGAAGATGGGGAACCGTTTCTCCGCCGTGGGGGCCGTTGTTGACGACGAGGCGGTAGCCGGTGGGGGCTATGTTTTCGCGCCGGGCGATTTCGGTGGCGGTGAGGAGGAGGTGGCCGAGGAGGCTTTGGTCATCCGCTTGGGCGGCTCCGATGCGGGCGATGGTTTTTTTGGGGATGATGAGGATGTGGACCGGGGCTTGCGGAGAGATGTCGCGGAAGGCAAGGCATTGGTCGTCTTCGAAGACGATGTCGGCGGGGATTTCGCGGGCGATGATTTTTTCGAAGAGGGTCATGCGAGTTGGAGGTTGAGTTCGTGGGCGCGGTGGCTGGAAGCGGCTTCGGTGCGGATGAAGGAGACGATCTCGCTCATGAGGCCCGTGCAATCACTGCTCCAGTGCTTGGCGCAACGGAGGAGCTTGACGCAGTCGTGCAGGCCGTGGATTTCCACCTGCCGCGCAGGGGATTCGAGGATTTCGCGCAGGCGCTCGTGTAGGAGGTTGAAGAAGACGAGCTCGTAGCCTGTGCCGGCGCGGCGGGCGAGTTCGGTAAGGGACAGCGTGACTGGCGGGGGGAGCGTTTCGAAATAGCGGGCGACATCCGAGTAGCCGATGACTTGAAGCACGGACTGGACGGCTTTTTCCAAGCGCGAGATGGTGACGATATTCTCGTCGAACTCCTGCTGGAGGTAGCTGGAGATGCTTTCGGTGACATGGGTGGTGAGCCACCATTTTTTGTAGCCGGCGACCTCGGCGGCGCGGACTACGGCGGAGGCGAGCCAAGCGCGGTCGTAGTTCATCACGCTGCCATCCTGGAAGCGCACGAGCGGGTAGTTGTCACGGAGGGCTATCACTTTTTAAAAAGCTCTGCTTGATCAGGGGTGAGGGCGACGCGGCGTCCGAGGGATTCGATTTCCTCGATGAAGTCGCCGACTTCCTGAAACTGGCGGTAAACCGAGGCGTATCGCACATAGGCGACGGGGTCGAGCGCGTGGAGTCGGGCCATCACAAGGGCACCGAGGTGCTTGGAGGAAATTTCCCGCTCTTGGCTGTTTTCGATCTCCTGCAAAATGTCTTCGACGACATGCTCCATGGATTCCAAGGTAACGGATCGCTTTTCACAGGCTTTTGCGATGCTGCCAAGGAGTTTGCTCCGCTCGAAAATCTCATGACGGCCGTCACGCTTGATAACACGCAATTCATTGCGCTCCAATACCTCATATGTCGTAAAACGCGACTGGCAATCGAGGCATTCCCGGCGACGGCGGATGGTGGCCCCGTCTTTGGAAAGACGGGAGTCAATAACCTTATCATCGAGGGTTCCACATTTCGGGCAGCGCATATATGTTGTATTGATGCGAGGATCGCTGGGAAAATCACCACAAGATATAGTGAGGTCAATTTTATTTTCTCAAGGAGAGTAGATTTTTTTGTGTTGCGAAGATTTTGGAAAGTTTTCCTTGTCCGGGCGGGCGGTATTTCACAGTTTTGCACCATGCACTTTTTGAAAACCCCACCCTTCTTCCGCTCCAAAGGCAACTCGACTGCCCCGCACGGCTTTACCCTGATTGAGTTGCTGGTTGTGATCACCGTCATCGCCATCCTAGCCGGTCTAGTGCTGCAGACAGCTGGATATGTGCAAAAAAAGGCCGCCCGCAGCCGCGCAGAGGCGGAAATCGCCGCACTGTCTGCGGCACTGGAGAGCTACAAGGCGGATATGGGGGATTATCCGGCGCTCACAAATGGAAGCAGTTCAGGCACCGGAACCCCTGGAACAAATAATCTCAAAGATTTAAGAGGCGCGCTCGCACCCGCAACGGGAAAGGTTTATTTTGAATTCAGTAAGGGAATGGGAGCAAATTCTACAATTTCAACCTCTACAAATCAGCCGATTTTAGATCCCTTTGGAGAGGGCTATGGCTACCAATACCCCGGAGCAACAACACGTTCCGGAACAAATTTTTTTGACCTCTGGTCGCGCGCAGGCACGACTAATACCAATCAGTGGATCAAAAACTGGTGAGGTAACTTAATCCCAAGAGTTGACATACCGTCTGGAGTTTGCTGCACCAGGGTCATTCCAGACGCCCACTTTCTTTCTGAGAGACTGACCGTTAGTTCCCGCAGTGATTGTGTTGTCATAATCTGCATCCAAAGCGATAACGAAAGCAACGCCATTAGTCCAAGGATCGCAGTATCCTACTGAGTTAGTTCCACCTTTGCCTTTGCGCCACTCAGAGGCTTCTAAGAAAACAATGCCACGAGGATTTGCACTGGCGTTGGTGTCAATACCGCTTAAAATATCCATCATTGCCTTGCTGACTGTCGTGGCATTAGTGAGGGGCAATCTTCCATACTCCGTCTCATAAGCCACGACCGCATTTGCGATCTGAACCGCTGCGTTTTTGGCGGTGGTTTTCTTTGCGGAGTCCATAGCACCTCCGATTGCTGGGAAGGCGAGGGAGGCGAGGATGGCTATGATCGAGATGACGACGAGCAACTCGATGAGGGTGAAGGCTTGCGCGCGGGTGGTTTTTTTTGTGGTGGAGGTGCTCATGCGGGAAAGTTGATCTAAATGGTGGATGGCGGCAAGTTTGGAATCAAATGGGGTCGGCGACGAGGTCGTAGGTTTGGGCTCCGAGGATTTTGGCGTTGATGAAGGTGCCGACTTCGGCGGGTTGGGTGAGGATGACGCGGCAATCGACTTCGGGGGCGTCGTGTTCGGTGCGGCCGGCGTTGGGGGTTTCCACGAGGATGCGGAGGGTTTGGCCGGTGCGGGATTCGGCCATTTCGCGGGCGATGCGCTGCTGAAGTTTCATGGCTTCGCGGTAGCGGCGGTTTTTGGTGCGGGTGGGGACTTGGTGATCCATCTTGGCCGCGCGGGAGCCATCCTCCTGCGAGTAATTGAAGACGCCGAGGCGCTCAAAGCGGGTTTCCTCGATGAAGGCGAGGAGACTCTCAAAATGCTCCTCGGTTTCGCCGGGAAAGCCGACGATGAATGTGGTGCGGAGGCCGATGCCGGGG
This sequence comes from Terrimicrobiaceae bacterium, assembly GCA_044375335.1. Classification (GTDB taxonomy): domain Bacteria; phylum Verrucomicrobiota; class Verrucomicrobiia; order Chthoniobacterales; family Terrimicrobiaceae; genus UBA967. The sequence goes on from JBILMW010000003.1 coordinate 40,603, forward strand.
ATGCCTGCCCGGATGCGGGTGATGAGATTTTCAATGTGCTCGCGGGAGGTCTCGCGCCGCATGAGCTTGAGCATTTCGGCATGGATATGCTGGAGGGGCATGTCCACATAGCGGGCCACATGGGGGTTGCGGGCGATGGCAGCGATGAGGTCGTCGCTCCAGTGGGCGGGGTGGGTGTAGAGGAGTCGAACCCAGAACTCGCCGCCGATTTCACCGATTTCATCGAGGAGGTGGATGAGCGAGGTCCCGCGCGAGGCGTCCACAGGCTGGCGCGGGCCGGCTTTTTCATCCCAGAGGTCCATGCCGTAGTAGGTGGTGTCCTGGCTGATGAGATTGATCTCCTTCACGCCTTCGGCAACGAGGCCACGAATCTCGCGCACGACCGAATCGATGGCGCGACTGCGGTGGCGTCCGCGCATTTGGGGGATCACGCAAAAGCTGCATGGATGGTTGCAGCCCTCGGCGATTTTCACATAGGCGGAGTGGTTTGGCGTGAGACGGAAGCGTGGAGTGGCAAAGTCGGGGATGTAGCGGGACTTTGGCGTGACGAGATTTAGGACGCTGGATTTGTCCTCCTCGAGCACGCGGCGAAAGATCGCGCCGGCTTCGGCCACCTGATCGAGACCGATGAAGGCGTCCACTTCAGGGAGTTCGCCGACGAGGTCGGTGGAGAATCGCTGGGAAAGGCAGCCGCTGACGACGATTTTGGCATCCGGGCGCTTGCCCTCGTTGCGCTGGCGGGAGGCTTCCAGAATGGCATCGATGGATTCCTGTTTCGCGGAATCGATAAATCCGCAGGTGTTCACGATGAGGACATCGGCTTCGGCGGGGTCGGCGGTGATTTCAAATCCCTCGGATTTTGCGGATCCAAGCATAATCTCTGCATCGACGAGATTTTTGGCGCAGCCAAGGCTGATCATGCCAACCCGGCGCGGGGCGGCTTCAATGGAAGATTTCATTGCGGGCGTTTTGGCCGGGGAGAGGGTTCGAATGGCGGGAGGGTGAAGGGCGTTGGCGAGGCTTTGCTGGCGGGTGTAGGAGTAGGCGTGGCCTCGGGAATGGTCCGAATCGACTCGGGGATGGAAGCAGGAGTGATTGATGGACGGGGCTTCGCGGAGGGTGAGGCTATAGGTCTTGGTGTGGCAATCGGCGTGGCGGCCGAAAAAGCGGCGGCTGGTTGGACGCGCTCAAATTTTTTCCAAGTCTTCCAAAAATAGATGCCAAGGCCGATGAGAATGAGAACCAAGAGACCGGCGCCGACGCCAAAAAGAAGGCGGCGGAGGGATTTGAACTGGTCGCCGTGAAGGAAGGTTTGGCGTGCCAGCAGAACCTCGAGGTAGCGATTGTCGGAGGTGCCGAGTTTTTTACTACCTGGCAGGTAATCGCGGATTTCCTCGAGCGGGACGCGCAGGTAATTCGCATAATCGACCAAGAACAACCGCGCGTAGGTGGGATGGGCAAAGCTGGAGAAGTCGTCGGCCTCGATCTGGCTCAAGCGGGACACCGAGACCCGGATATCCTTGGCGGCCTTCTCGAGCTGTATGCCGAGCTTCTGTCGACGCGCGGAAAGGCGGGCACCGATGAAGAAATCGCTTTCGGGCTGATGGTCGTTGTGTTTCAAAATTGGCCCTCCTCGTTCAGATCGACAAGAATTTCGCGGTCCTTCGCGCCGTCTTTAGGCCCGACGATACCGCGCTGCTCGAGAATATCCATCACACGAGCGGCGCGTGTATAGCCTAATTTCAGACGGCGTTGGAGCATGGAGGTCGAGGCGCGGTTCTCCTGCCGGATGACTTCAAGGCATTTGGTGCAAAGCTCCTCATCCTCGTCGCTGACCTCCTCCTCAGGAATCGTGGTGCTGGTGAGTTTGTCGTGGATGCTTTTTTCAAAATTCGGCTCGGCTTGTTTGGAGACAAATTCCACGAGGCGGTGGATTTCCTCCTCGGTGACGAGCACGCCTTGAGCGCGGGTGTATTTCGAAGTGCCGGGTGGGAGGTAGAGCATGTCACCTTGACCGAGGAGTTTTTCGGCTCCGTTTTCATCAAGAATAACGCGGCTGTCGATTTTCGAAGCGACCTGGAATGCGATACGGCTTGGGATGTTTGCCTTGATGATTCCAGTAACGACATCGGCGCGGGGCGTCTGGGTGGCCACGATCATGTGGATGCCAGCGGCGCGGGCCATTTGGGTGATACGGGCGATGGCGCTCTCGACATCAGCCGGTGCGGTCTGCATGAGATCCGCCAACTCGTCGATGATCACGACGATAAATGGCATGCGGTTTGGAATAATGAGGTCGTCCGAGCGCGGCACGCGAACGGGCGGGGCCATCGGCTCCTCGTCCGGCGGCTCTTCTTCGGGTAAGTCCTCGGCAGGCGGAATTACTTTGGGTTCCTCGGAGGAAGGGGACTCTTCCAGAAGCTCGACGGTCTGATCGATTGGCTCTTCCATCACGGCTTCAGGCTCGGGAGCTGGATTCTCCTTGGCGGCATTGGCGGCACTCTCGGCATCGAGTTCAGCTTGGGATTTCGGGAGCGGGCGCTCATTGAAGCCGGAAATGTTTTTGACCTTACACTTGGCGAAAATGCGGTAACGCTGCTCCATTTCATCCACAACCCAACGCAGGGCGA
>JBILMW010000052.1:0-14449 GCA_044375335.1 Terrimicrobiaceae bacterium
GCTCCAAGTCCGTTCTTACCAGTGTCAATCAGTTCCATCGGTGGTTCTATAATATTCTGTAGAATAATGTGAAATTTCAGTTAGGAGTGGTCCAGTATCCGCCTCGGCCCGGTTTTGATATCGCAAATTGCGATGTCAAAGATTGAAATTCTTCTCTGGAGAGGTGGAATCTCTGGCGCTATAGCAACGGGCTTTTCCATATTGATGAGGTTAGAAATTTACAGCTAACTTGAATCTTATGGTTGATATTTCCATGGTCTCAGTGCCCGCGGATGAAATATGTGTCTGGTTTAATGGAAAGGGCAAGAATAAATCCTCAAACAGGGCTTTGATAAAGCCTCGAGAGTAGGACAGAGAAATACATGGGAAGTTACTTTAAAAGGGGCGAGGGTCGAGAGTCAAGGGTCGAGCTGGATCAGGTTTCTCTGTGTCTTTGTGGCTTGGTGAGAGGAGTTTTTCAGGTTTCAGCAGGTTTTAACCTCGGAGGACACGGAGAGCACGGAGGTTGGGCAGTATAGGCGAAATTGATTTTTTAGGGATGCCCGGATGGAGCGTAGGCGTTAGGTGCAGCACCTTGTTGTGGAGTTCTTCTTCCAAAGCTGACAATCTTGTGACCACTCTCAAACTGTCTTTTCATGACATCGCGCGACATCTTTTTGAAATCCCAATCATAGGATTCAAGAATTTTCATCCTGTTTTCACGAATTTCAGCAACTATTGGGTCATTCATAATCTTCTCCTCCAAATTGTTTTCCATTGCCTGCAAACGAATCGCAACTTTCTCCGTGTCTTTGTGGCTCGGTGAGAGGAGGTTTTTCAGGGGTTCACTCGGAGGCGCGGATACACTGGGGTTTTGCTGTGCAGGCGATCACAACTTGTGTTGGGAGTTTATCGAACCCAAAGAGGTGGTTTGCCGGTGCATAATTCAAGGATCATGTTTGGCGATAAATCAAAATCACAATTCCAAGCCAGTGCAGGCCATTCATCTAGGTAGAAGGCTTTGAATTTCGCTGGATCCCGCAGCGGAGCAGCGGCAGGGTATTTTTGAATCTGGGTATGCACATGACTCAACCGGCCACTCAATATTGATCAAAAAACGGCGCACTGTCCGGCATAACCACAACATATTGTGTATGGTTGAATGAAGTGCATACCCAGATTTTTGAATGATATCCTTGAAGTCTGCAATGCCCTTTTCCCCTGATGAAAATTCGATGGATATCAGGAAATCTTTTAAATATTTCGCGTTTTTAATGAAAAGCATAGTATCAGACGAGCGGAACAATGAATCAAAAAAATTACCTTTTGTCTTCTTTCAACAAAAAACTTCAACTCCATATTGGGCGAAGTTGCCATCGGAGGTGACGATCGGCATGTGGTGAAGCAAGGCAGTGGCTATGATGAAGCGATCGGCGGGATCGCGGTGGTGCCATGGGAGGCGGTTGGCTTGAAAAGCGATACGAGTGGAAATTTCATAGACCCGGAGGTCATGGTGCGCGACGACCTGCTCAAACCAAGTCTCGGGCTGTTCTGGAAGCTCCAACTCGCCTCTGGCGGCCTTGAGACTGATTTCCCAAGCGCTTATCGCTGAAACGGTGAGTAAATTGGCCTGATTAATTCGAATTTTAGCATTCTCGCTGAGATTTTTATGAGCGGTTGCGAGCCAGAGCAGTCCGCATGTATCCAAGAGGACGGTTTCAGACATTAGCCCATTCTTCGGTTGTTGGTTTTGTGGGGTCGCCATGAATCCTCGCGCGAGAAAGGTGCTTGTGCGGAATGCAGCGTTCGCGCGAACTTAACGGCTTGATTTCAGCTACCGGGTGACCATAGCGGCTTAAAATAATCGAAATTCCCTCATCTTGAACCATACTCAACAGTTCGGAAAAATGGGCCTTGGCTTCGTGAATACTAATTGTCTTCATGACTTGTTGGTCAGAACAGTTAAGCTTTCTTACGTGGAAGTGTCAAGCTTGATCTATCTCTCTCCAACCGCAAGCGAATGGACTCCCCCTTCGCGAACAGCGAGTTCATGCAATTCAAGCAGATGATCGTAATTGGTCTTTTTTGGTTAAAAATTTGACAAGATATACGCGATTTTGCCCAATGATTGTTCAGAAACGAACGGGCGCTGCGCGTTTGGAGGGAAACTAACCACGGATTTCCGTGCGACTCCTGCGGGCCAGAATCTTTGGTATGGGAAGCCTATCTTCTTTTTGACGGTTTTTCGTCGATTCCTAAGTAGCTGAAGACGAGGCTGAAAATGAGGGTTTGGAGGCCGAGTGAGACGAGGGTGCGGCCGGCGATGACGGGGCGGGTGTTGGCGAGCGGGTCTAAATTGCCAAAACCTGCTGTTGCCCAGTCTAAAAGCGTTAACGAGATCAGCCCAAAGCCTGCGAGGAGGATGGCTAGGCCGCTGAGGAGACCTTTTTCCAAGGTAAAGAAACTGAATGCCCTGGAGAGTATGTGATTTGGGGGGAGGAATCCGCGTGTGTAGGCGAAGATGCGGACGAAGCCAGCGAGTAGAACCATTTGGTAGCCGAATTGCACGAGTAAGCTGGCTATTTCCAAGGTATTGAGATCGAAATTGACTCCTTGGAGCGTGATCGGGCCAACCATTAATCGGGCAAAAAAGCCTGCGCCGGTTACCAGCATGACCAGGCCGGGGTAGAGGAGGAGCCACCTCGGAGAGAAGAGGAGCATGAAGCGGAGGTGGCGCCAACCGTCGCGCCAACTGCGGAGGTGGGGCGGGCGGGAGCGGCCGTCTTTGTGGAGCGTGATGGGCACTTCTTCGATGCGAAGTCCGCGCAGTGAGGCTTTGATCACCATCTCACTGGCGAATTCCATGCCGGTGGTGCGGAGGTCTAGTTTGTGAAAAGCTTCCTTGGTGAGAGCACGGAGACCGCAGTGGAAATCATGGGCGGGGCAGCGGAAGAGGAGTCGACCGATGAATGTCAGGGCCGGATTGCCGATCCAGCGGTGTTTCCAAGGCATGGCGCCGGGGATGATCTTTCCTCCGCCTGCTGGCATGCGGCAACCCATGACGAGGTCGGCGCCGGCGCGGAGTTTCTCGACAAAGGGTTTGATCTCGGCGAAGTCATAGCTGAGATCGGAGTCGCCCATTATGAGGAATCGTCCATGGGCGGCATCCATTCCGTGGCGGAGGGCGTTGCCGTAGCCTTTTTCGGGAACATCGACAACGCGGGCACCGAGCTTGCGGGCTATGTCTTGGGATCCGTCGGTGCTGCCGTTGTCGGCGATGAGGATTTCGCCCTCGACTCCGGCATTTGAAAGCCCTCGCTGGGCTGCTGCAATGCAACCGGCGAGTGTTTCAGCCTCATTGAGGCAGGGCATGAGGATCGTGACTTCCATTTTGAGATTAATTTCCGCTTTCGCCGGCTTTCAAAACGGCTTCGGCTTCGGTTCTGGCGCCGCGTTGGGCCAGGAGTTGGGCGCCGCGCTGGGCTATTTGGCGGCGGACTTCGGGGGCGGTGCCGTTCATGGAGAGGATGAATTGGTTTTGGGCGTCGCCGAAGCGTTTTTGATCCACATAGAGGTCGCCGAGTTCGATGCGGACGGCATTGCTGGCGGGGGAGCGGTCGAGTATGCCTTTGAGCATGATCTCGGCTGCGACGGGATTGCCTTCCGAGATGCGCAGGAAGCGGGCGAGGTGGAATTCGGCCTCGTCTTTCGTTTGGTCTGGCACGATTTCGAGCATGAGGACATCCTGCTTCAGCGCGTTTGTCAGGAAATTTTTGGGATACGGGATCGGGCGGGCCCACTGCGGCAGGATTTTTTTGAAAAGGGCGCGCTGTCCGAATGAGTTCTCAAGCGATTTTCCGGGAACAGGATTCGGGTAAAGAATTTGAAAATACGGGCCGATAAAGTTTTCCCAAGTCATCAGTGAGACATGCGTGATGCCGTGTTCCTTGAGCATGGCAAGTGCCTCCTCGTCGGACTGAGCGTTGAGCATTTTGGCAGCGGATTTAAGGCCATCCACATTTTCCCAGTAAAGGGTTCCTATCGTTTTAAATCCACCAAGTGTTGAAAGTAGGCATGAGCTATTTGGACTGCTCAGGAGCACGACAGGTTTTCCATTCGCATTTTGCAGGATGGTTTTAGCCATGTCGCGGTGCAGCAGCGCCAGAAGTTGACCGGAGCCGACCTGCATATTCTGCTTGCTGTTGTATTGCTGCAAAAAAGGCATGAGCATGCCATTCACGGTATCGACAGAAAAGAGGTAGGCTGCACCGCACAAAGCAATCGCCGCCCCGACTCGGAAGGCCGGGAGGCGAGGCACCAAGCGCCAGAGTTGAGGAATGACAAGCGCGGCCAAGGCGATGTAAAGCGGGCCATTCAGCATTCCCCAGCGCACCTGGTAAATTTGCATCGCCGTTATGGCCAAAATCGGAATGCAGAGAAAAATGAAGACCCCTTTTGTCGCAGAATTCACATTTTTGAGGAAGGCGATGATCAGCGAGGCGAGAAGGAATACCGGGAAAAGGCCAAATGCCACTTTCCAAGTGATGGCGCCCATTTCAATTCGCGTCAAAAGTGGTAGCAGTTCGGCGATATTTTTCCAAAGTCCGCCCATAAAGGGATCACCTGGGATGTAAACAGAGGGGCCGAGGGTCAGAATGACGATTGGAAGAACGGAGCAGGCCCCTAGCGGCAAGAGCAGTTTTTTCCAAGGGAAGGGGGCTTTTCCTGATTGCAGGTCATTGATCCAGCGCGTGACCTCGAAAATGATCCATCCGCCGCCCAGCCAGGCCAAGGCGTAGAGGGGGTGGTTCACTTCCAAACGCATCCCGATGTAGTTGGGGAAATACTCTAAAATGTAAAAACCCAAGCTGCCAGAGGCTGTGGTTATGGCCCAGAGCCTCCAGAGTTCAGGGTGATACTGACAACCTTGCCGGGCTGCCTTTTTGATAAACAGCGATGCCGTGACAATGGCTCCCAGACCAACTCCCACTGCAACAAATGCCGCAGAAAACCCGCTGATCCAAAGTGCAGCAGCGCCGCTGATGCCCGAAAAAATCATGCCGTGGCGCGCTTGTTTCAGCGAGGTGGGGATTATGAATGCCGTGCCGTCGGTTTTTTGCACCCAGCCCGCGCCGGCCCAGGCTATGCCGAAGATTATACCCATGAGTGCGAAGGCTGTAATGCCGTGGTGGTCGGGGTAGGCGGGCAGGAAGCCTTCGTAGAACGAGGCGGTGGTGATCATCCCGATCGCCAGCACGGATCCGCAGAGTGGGCCGAAACGGCGGGCGGAGAGGGTTGCGAAGAGGGCGAGGGCAACGATGAGCAGAAGTGGGTTTGCCCAGATCGACATGCGGAAAATGCTGTTCCGAAGCGTGTCGCCGGAGAAGTGGCTGTGGAGCTCGCCGAGTGCGCGCAGATACCAGGCGAAGGCGGAGTTCCAGTGAATCTCGCGTCCCTCGGGGGCGTTGTCCATGTCGGTGAAGCGCGAGCGCCATTCGCCATTCTTGCCGAGATGCTCCGCATGGCGGTTCCACACATATCCGTCGAAAGCTATCTCAAGTAGCGGCACGGGGAGAACTTCGGTGGGCTTGGCATTCGGGCCGTCCAGTTCGCGGCAGAGCCGCACGGTCACGCTGTCGATGAGGAATGCGTGGAATAAAACATATCCCATGCAGACGAGCAGGATGGCGTAGAAGCCGCTCCAGGAAAGGATTCGCGCGAGGGGCGTCGGTGCTGGTTCGGGAGGTTTAGCCGTCGGGGTGGTGTCAGTTTCCGCCGCGCTGCGGGATTTGGCACTCTGCTTTTTGGAAGATTTTTTTGAGGAGTCCAAGGTGCGTCACTTTAAAAAGCGCGAGGCAAAAAGAAAGCCCGAAAAAGCCGGCTTTGCAATCGGCGAGGGCGTTTGTTTAGATTGTGTTCATGGTTGAAATTTCGATTCAGTATTTGGGAGATTTGCGCTGCGAGGCGCGGCATGAACCGTCTGGAACAGTGATCACCACGGATGCGCCAGTGGACAACGAGGGGCGCGGCGAATCGTTTTCGCCGACCGATCTTGCGGCGACATCCCTTGGCACCTGCATGCTGACTATTATGGGCATCGCCGCGCGTCGGCAGGGTATTGATCTGGGAAAAACAACGGTGAAAGTGCTGAAGGAAATGACTCCAATGCCGCCCCGGCGTATTGCCAAGCTGACGGTCGTCTTTACGATTCCGCTCCCGGCTGATCATTCGCAGCGCACGCTTTTGGAAAATGCCGCGCGCAGCTGCCCGGTGCACCTGAGTTTGCATCCGGAGGTGACTCAAGAGATGCGTTTCGACTGGGTGGGGTGATGAAGTTTTAAGACTTAAGGTTTAAGTTTTAAGTTCGTGCTGCCGCGCGGGGCTTGCTTTCGATTTCAAACTTTTCGCTGCTTTAGCCGAATTCCTGATTCGTGGAGTTCGATGAGGCGTTGGCGGTAGAGGTTGCCGAGGGCTTGTTTGAATGCTTTTTTGCTTGTTTGAAAAGCGGCGCGGATTTCTTCGGGCGAGCTGGAATCGCTGTAGGGCAGGCTGCCATTGTTTGAGCGAAGGGCGGCCACTATGCGGTCGGCGAGGGGGGCGACGCGTTTGTAGCCTTGCGGATCGAGGCCGAGGTCGATCTTGCCATCGGGGCGGATGGCGCGCACGAAGCCCTCGCAGCGCTGGCCGATCTCGAGCGGCATGGAAAGTTCGCTGCGGTAGAGGAGCCCGAGGCGGGAGTTGTTGATGATGGCGTTGTAGCCGAGGGGTGTCTCGCTGGCGATGAGGAGGGAGACTTCGTAGCCGGTTTTGTAGGGCGGCGGCGTGTGATCGATGTGCCCTTCGAGGCGAGTAGTGGCGATGATGCGCTCGGTCTGGTGGTCGATAAATACATACACAACCACTGTGTCGCCGACCTGCACGCGACGCTCCTGCTCGGCATTCGGCAGGAGCAGATCTTTTCGAAGCCCCCAGTCGAGGAAAGCTCCCATGCGCGGGTGGACTTCCGTGACCTTCAATGCCGCGAAGTCGCCGACTGTGGCCAGCGGCTTGAGTTTGGTTGCGACGAGACGGTCTTCGGAATCGCGATAGATAAATACCTCCAGCACATCGCCGGGACGGGCACCTTTCGGAATGGCATCCCCAGGTAGCAGGATTTCGCCGAGTTCCCCGCCATCGAGAAATAGCCCGGGGCTGGAGTCTTTGAGGACGGTGAGGTTGTTGATTTTTCCGAGTAGAGACATGGGGTGGCAGTTTTAAGTTTTAAGAATCGGAGCGAAGCGGAGACAGACTGCCGGAGGCAGCCCGAAGGGTCGAGCGAAGCGTCGTCAATTAAGTTTTAAGCTTCCGCGACTTATTTTCCGCTATACCAAAGCCCCCGGCGCCAGTTGTGGCGTTGAAGTTTTTCTAGGAGGTCGGGGGCGAGGTCGGGTAGGTCGCTGGCGGCGCAGTTTGCCTCGGCTTGTGCGGTGTTGCGGATGCCGGGGATGACTGTCGAGACGGCGGGGTGGGTGAGAACGAACTTAAGCGCTGCTTGTGCCATCGAGAGGCCGGTGTTTGAAATATCCTCGCGGATCGCCTCGGCGCGCTGCACGGCACGGCCCAAGCGGTCGCCTGCGAAATAGGAACTGCGGAAGTCATCGGATGGGAACTGGGTGTCGGCCGTGAATTTGCCGGTCAGAACGCCTTCGTCGAACGCCACGCGCACAATCACGCCCACGCCGTATTCCTTCGCGACATCGAGCAACTCAGCGGCAGGTTCCTGCTCGAAAAAGTTGTAGATGACCTGCACGGAGTCGACCCATCCGCCGCGCATGAGATCGATCACGCTGTTTTGGTCGTGTTCGGGCGTGGAGACGCCGATGAGACCGACCTTGCCCTCGCGCTGCAAGTCGCGGAGGAGCTTGAATGGGGTGGGATTGCGGTTCCAGGCGCGCGTCCAGGTGTGGAGTTGCAGAAGGTCGAGTCGCTCCGTGCCAAGGTTGGCGCAGCGCTGGGCGATGTTTTCCCGTAGATAAGCCTCTGAGTAGCGTTCCTCGGCCTTGCAATAGGGAGATGGCGGCCAGATTCCAGAGCTGGGCGGGGTTTTGGTGGCGACGAAAACCTTGTTTGTTTTTCCTGCGGCAGCGCGTTCGCGGAGGACTTGGGCTATGAGTTTTTCGCTGTGGCCGTTTCCGTAGCCAGCGGCGGTGTCGATGAAATTGCATCCGAGGTCGAGCGCGCGGTTCAGGGCGGCGATCGAGTCGATGTCCGCCTGCTCGCCCCAGCATCCACCGCCGATGGCCCAAGCGCCGAAGCCGATTTCGGAGCAGTCGAATCCGTGTTTGCCAAAGGGACGATTTTTCATGGTGGAGTTGTTTCTATCGCAGAGAGGCGCCTTTACCAGCGCAGACCATCCAAGCGTTCGGATGTTTCACGAACAGGCTGCCGCCGTGAGGGTCCTGTAGCGGCTGTCTATGACTGCCGGGGAGGGACAGAATCATGGAGGACAGGATCATTTTTCGGGGTATCCCCCGATGTGCTTCGCGGCTACGGCGTTCTCGTAATTCTGGGTAGGGATGCCGCGCCGTCGGCGTCCCAAGACTCAGCCGCAAGGCGGCGTTTCCTTTGATGCAATGGCGGCTTTGCCGCGAAAATGGGTCAGCGGCGGCGCGCTAACCCTACCTTGTATTCACGAGCGCGCTGACGCGCGGGGCCTGTAGCGTCGCAAAGTAAACCGACTACTTGGCGGCGCCGAGGCGTTCGCGGTTGTAGCGGTTTAGAGTGATGTCGTCTGTCCAGGAGCGGTTTTTCAAATACCAGTCCACGGTTTTAGCGAGGCCGGTTTCGAAGGATTCGCGGGGTGCCCAGCCGAGTTCGGATTGGAGTTTTGAGCAGTCGATCGCGTAGCGGCGGTCGTGGCCGGGGCGGTCGGCGACATAGGTGATCTGGGCGGTGTAGGAGGCTCCGTCTGGGCGGGGGGATTTGGCGTCGAGGAGGGCGCAGAGGGTTTTCACCACATCGAGATTTGCGCGCTCATTGAGGCCGCCGACATTGTAGGTTTCACCCGTGCGGCCGCGCTGCAGGACGAGCCAGATGGCGGCGGCGTGATCCTCGACATAGAGCCAGTCGCGAATCTGTTGTCCATCGCCATAGACCGGGAGCGGCTTGCCATCGAGGGCGTTCAGGATGATGAGGGGGATGAGCTTCTCGGGAAAATGGTAAGGGCCGTAGTTGTTGGAGCAGTTCGTCGTGAGGGTGGGGAGGCCGTAAGTGTGCTGGAATGCCCGAACGAGATGGTCGCTGGCGGCCTTGGAGGCGGCGTAGGGGCTGTTTGGCGCGAACGGTGTGGTCTCGGAAAAGGCCGGGTCGTGCGGGGCAAGTGTTCCGTAAACTTCGTCGGTCGAGACATGCAGAAAGCGGAACTTCTCGCGGCGTCCATCTGGCAGTTGGCTCCAGTGGCGGCGGGCGGCATTCAGGAGGCGAAGTGTGCCGGTGACATTGGTCTGGATGAATGGCTCGGGAGAGTCGATCGAGCGGTCCACATGCGACTCTGCCGCGAAATTCACGATGGCATCGATGTCATGCTCTGCCAGCAAACGGGCTACGAGCGCTTCATCGCCGATGTCGCCTTTTTGAAAAACATAACGCGGATCGGCGGCGAGGGCGGCCAAGTTGGCGGGGTTGCCTGCGTAGGTGAGGATGTCGAGATTGACGAGCTTGCGGAGCGGCGAGGCGCTTTCGGTGAGACGCTGACGGATGAAGTTGCTGCCGATGAATCCGCAGCCTCCGGTGACAAGGATGTTCATGGATCGAAGCGTTTTTTTTATTCCGTTTCCTCGCCCTCGGTGAGGACTTCGTCGAGGCAGGCTTCGAACTCGTCGAGGCCGGTGCTGGGAATAATAACGGAGTTCCTGCGCCCGTGGGCTTCCTCGGTGATCTTGAGGAAGCGGCCGCGGTCATTCTCGCGAAGCTCGATGATGATGTGCTTGCGTTCGACTTGGAGTTCGCGCAGGGCGATGGATTGTTCCATAAGGAAAGGTTTCCAGGCTATCGGACGGGAGATGGGGGCATCAACCGAAAATCCTTGGCACTCGAATTAATGTTTCGCTCCCAGCAAATAGTCGGGGTTGAGTTTTTTGAGTGCCGGGAGGGTGAAGAGGCCGTCTTTGCGAATGAGTTTGCCGTCGAACCACACCTCGCCGCCGCCGTAGTCTGGGCGTTGGATGCAGACCATGTCCCAGTGGATGCGGCTGGTGTTGCCGTTTCCTGCTGTTTTGTAGGCTTGGCCGGGCGTGAAATGGAAGGAGCCGGAAATTTTTTCGTCGAAGAGGATGTCGCGCATCGGGTGGAGGATGTGCGGATTGAATCCCAGCGCGAACTCGCCGATGTAGCGGGCGCCGGCGTCACTATCGAGGATGCGGTTGAGGGCGGCGGTGTTGTTCGCCGTGGCGTTTTCCACGCGACCTTCGGAGAATTCCAAGCGCACATTGTCGAAGGCGTGGCCCTGATAAATGCTCGGGACATTGAAGGTCACATGGCCCTCGACGCTCTTCTTTACGGGGCAGGAAAAAACTTCGCCGTCGGGGATGTTGCGGTCGCCGCCGCAGGTGATGGAGCCGATGTTTTTGATCGAGAATCGTAGGTCGGTGCCGGGACCCTTGAGGTGAACCTTGTCGGTGCGGTCCATGAGTTCCTTGAGTGCTGCCATGCCGGGAGCCATGCGGCCGTAGTCGAGCGTGCAGACTTTGAAGTAAAAATCCTCGAACGCCGGCGTGCTCATCTGCGCCTGCTGGGCCATGGCGGCTGTTGGCCAGCGGAGGACAACCCACTTAGTCTTGTTGATGCGCCAGTCCATGACAGGGCGCATGGCGCCGGAAATGAGACGCATTTTTTCATCCGGCACATCGGACATTTCGGTGATGTTGTGGCTGCCGCGCACGGCGATGTAGGCCTGCATTTTTTTAATGCGTGCGAGTTCGACTGAGCGGGTCACCTCGAGTTGCTCGGCTTCGGCACCGAAAGCCATTTCGCGGCTGATGCGGGCGTGGTGGTTTTGCACGAACGGCACGGCCCCGCAGGCGCGGGTGGCGCGGATGAGTGCGATGGCGATCTCCTCGGGGGCGTCGAAAATGTCAATGAGCACATTTTCGCCGGGTTGGAGTTTGGTGGAATGCCGCGTCAAGACATCGGCCAGTTGGTCACAGCGTGGATCGAGCATAGAAAAAATCAGCGGGGGATTCGCGAAGAGAGTTCGCTCAGGCGTTGCGCGGCGTAGGCCGAGAGGGCCGGGCGGAGAAGGGGAAAGAGGAACTTCGCCAGGTTGAAAAGAATGCTGAAAAAGCCCTGCCGTTCAGTGCGGGCGGGTTCCGAATTTTCGGACTTCGCCCCTTTTTTGACAGAAATGTTTTTTGGGGCCTTGCGCGTCTTCGGACCTGCGAGAATGTAGCCAAGCGCGGCGGCACTGCCCAGCCAGGCAAGTGGACGGGTCTTCACGGAGCGCCGGATTTTTGAAACGAGGTTGAGTTCCTCAGCAATGGAGGCAGTGTCACGCGCAATCGCCACGCGGCTGCGGCGGAGTTCTTCGAGGATTTCCTGTTTGCTGGTCATGGCGCGGAGCTTTTGCGGAGGGATTCCAAATCGCGGGCCACCTCGCGGCGGGTTTCCTCAAAAATTGGCGTGCGGCTGTGGACCTTCACATGACGGGCGCAAATGTAGGCCAGCAGGGCGTGTAGCGCGGTGAATCCTCCTAGGATCCAAAGCCAGGAAATGCCCAGCACAAATGCGGCAAAGAATGCCATGGCGAAGATGAGGAGGATGTAACCGAAGGCTGCGAAAAACAACGCCGCCAGAAGCATCACAAGCAACCTGACCCCCAGAGCGGCCGCTTCCCGCGATTCTTCGCCGGCAAGAGCGCCCATGGCCTGCGCATAGCGGCCGAGCGAGCCCACGAGGCTCAGCAACTCCGCCATCAGGCCCCTCGGAGCTGCAACCGTGGCTTTGGTGTCCAAAGCGTCTTAGCGGCGGAGGAGCACTCCGAGCACGAAGCCCACGCCTGCGGCGATGGCGACTGCCTGAAGCGGATTCTCGCGAATATAATTCTCTGTCTCGGCCTGGTAGTCGTGGGCGCGGTCGTAGGCGTCTGAGTAGATCGAGTTGGCGCGGTCGCGGACATTGTCATAGGTCGCGCTGGCGGCTTCGCCGAGGTCTTTGGCTGCGGCGCCGAGGTGTTCGCGGCCGGTTTCGTAGGCGGCTTTCGCCTGCTTCTTCGCGGTGTCACCCACATTGCGGCCGGCTTCGGTCGCTGCGTCGATGGCTTTTTTTGCGTGTTCGCTGCTGCTTTCGAGTTTTTTGCTCACGATGTTGTTATCAAGTGTTTCGGACATGGTAGTTGACTCCTTCAGCTTCATCCTGCCATGGAATTGCCCCTTGGCAAGTGCCTATCCGGCGTTGATCATGCGGGGTCTATGACCCAAGTGACAGCCTTCGCTCCCGGCCGTGTTGAGATTCTCGGAAACCATACAGATTATAATGGTGGCGTCGTTCTTTCCGCAGCTCTGCAACTCGGCATCACTGCTACCGGAAGCCGCCTCGAGAATGGTGAAATCCGCCTCTCAAGCTCGGGCGTTAGTTATGAGGGAAAAATCCAGCGCGCCGCAGGCCTGAAAAAAACCGGTGAGTGGATCGACTATCCGCTGGGTGTTGCCGAGATGCTTGCCCGTGCGGGTGCCGAAGCCGGTGGGTTTGAGGCATCCTATGAATCCACCCTGCCGGCCGGTGCCGGGCTTTCAAGTTCCGCCGCTTTGGAAGTGGCGACGGCAGTGCTTCTCACGCGCCTCTATCCGTTTCAAATGTCCCGTCTGGACCTCGCGAAACTCTGCCGCCGTGCGGAAAATGAATTCGTCGGCGTGAATTGTGGCCTCCTCGACCAAGCGTCCTCTGTTTTTGGAAAAAAAGACCACCTCGTCTATCTCGACTGCCGCAGCGAATCGGTGGATGCCGTGCCATTTCCATCCCACCTCGGCCTTCTCATTATCAACTCCGGCGTGAAACACGCGCTCACCGGCGGCGAATACAACGAACGGCGCGAGCAGTGCTTTGAAGCTGCACGATGCATGGGCGTGCCGGCCTTGAGGGACGCCACCAGCGCACAACTCGAGGCCTCTGCAATGCCCCAATTGGCCAAACGCCGCGCCCGTCATGTGGTGGGCGAAAATGAACGCGTTCTTCTTGCGATCGATGCCCTGCGCTCTGGGCGCGCCGAGGCGCTCGGTCCCCTCATGTCGGCTTCGCACAGTAGTTCGATTGAGAATTTTGAAAACAGCACCGCAGAGCTCGACCTGCTCGTGAGTCTCGCCACCGCGCAGCGTGGTTGCCTTGGCGCAAGGCTCACCGGCGGGGGATTCGGCGGCGCCATCGTTGCGCTGGTAGAGATCGGTGCCGCAGAGTCTGTTCGTGTCGCGGTGGAGACCGCCTACGCCGCGCAAACCAAGCACAAAGCCACCGGCATCCTCTGCCGAGCGGGGGATGGAGCGCTGCCTGCCGAAGATTAAGAAAACGACCATGAACGATCCCGCCCGCAAAACCATCACCCAACTCCGCAGCGAGTGCCGTGGCATTTCCCTCGCCGCGCGCCTGCGCGGGCAGGTCGATGAACTGACCAAAAAGGAATCTTCAAACGGCAAGCCGTATTGGGAAATGAAAGTCCGCGACGCCGGCGATGTTTTTACGCTTCGGGCATGGTCGGACACGGATGCCTTCGCGGCCTGCCAAGAACTCGCGCGTGGCGAGTGCGTGGAGGTCGAGGGCGAATTTGCAGCCAATGGCAGTTTCGGCCTCGATGCCCGACGCTGGAAGATGCGGGTGCTGGATCCCCAAGAAACGGCGGAACTTTTTGTCGGCGGCGAGGAGGAGACGGCTGCGTTGGAAAAGGACTTTGCAGATGTGCGGGAGCTTGTGCAAACCATGCGGGATCCGCGTCTGCACGGTCTGTGCGAATTGTTTCTCCAGGAATTCGGCCCCCGCTTCCAGCGCGCCTCCGCTGCGCGGCACAATCATCACGCCCACCGGGGCGGTTTACTCCGCCACACGGGGCAGATGATGCGCTCCGCCTCGGCCGTTTGTAGCGCCTATCCTGTTCTCAATCGCGACCTGCTGCTCACCGGTGTTCTTTTTCACGACTGCGGCAAACTTTGGGAAATGTGTCCACCGGAAGCAGGCTTTGAAATCCCTCGCGAGCTGCGAGGCGAGCTTCTCGGGCACATCAGTATCGGTATCGAAGCGGTGAACGCCCTCTGGCGAAAGCTGCCGCTTGAGACTTGGCGCGGCATCGAGCCAGCCTCGGAAGATGTGCGCCTGCACCTCCTCCACCTCATCGCCTCGCATCACGGGGAACTCCAATACGGATCCCCCGTCGAGCCCAAGACGCCCGAAGCCATCGCCCTTAACATGGTCGACAACCTCGATGCCAAATTGGAAATGCTCGCCATGGCCT